>NZ_JBXWTO010000001.1:0-522834 GCF_057319415.1 Asaia sp. A2 | reverse complement strand
GAACCGCACTCGCCGGACTGACGCCAAAGCGCTCGGCAGCCTGCCGGCGGGACAGGCCCTTTGAAACCGCCGCGACAACGCGGGCACGTAGATCCAGAGACAGGGTGCGTGACGACATCCAGCGCCGGCCTCCATCCCGGCCGTCATCTTGAATCAGATCACACACAGATTGGGAATCCCAAATGATTCAATCAGCAAAGAAAACGCTCTAGCGCCTCCATTCAGATTTCTTGTTGCGGGACAATCGCCATGCGGCTCAGGCGTTCGGGCGGTTCCAGACGATAATGGAAATCGGAAAGCTGAAAACAATCCCGCCTTCTGTCTGACGTGGTGCCATGTCCGAACTGTTCTCACCGCTCGCAATCTCCTGCATGAAGAAGGATGCGAGAGCCCCGCAATCTTCTTCGGCAACCTGATCGTTCAGGCGGGATTCCAGACGGTAGCGGCTGGTCTCCACTTGGTGCAGGCCTGCCTCATCACCCAATGCCATGATCTGGCTGAGCGTCAGAGCCGTTGTGTGCGAGGGGTCACGCAGCTTCTCGGCATGATCGTATTGGCTCTGGCAGGCTGGAGCGGGTGTCGCATCGATGACGACAATCCGACCGCCGGGACGACAGACACGGATCATTTCTGTGAGGCAGGCCTGCGGTGTTTCCATGTGATGGAAGCTGTAACGCGTCACCACCAGATCGAATTGTGCGTCCTCAAAAGGCAGCGCCATCGCGTTCCCGGTCTGGAAAGAGGCCTTGACGCCCAGCCGATCGGCACGCGCACTCGCCTGTGCGATCATTGCGGGGGTCAGATCCAACCCGGTCACCTCGGCCCCTGCCTCTGCCAGCGCGCAGCTGACGATGCCGGGCCCACAGGCGACATCCAGCGCCTTCACGGCTGGGCCGGGCGCACAGGCCTTCATGGTCTGGGCCATGCTTTCCGCCTCGGCATGAATGGGGAGGTCAGCGAAAGGGGCCGCCCATCGGGTGAATTGTCGTATGACGGTGGCATTATGCGGGTCAGGGTCGCCGCATGGGGTCGCGGTTGCGGGCAATGAAGACATGATGGTTTCCTCTCCTTGCCTGACAGGATAGGAAGATCGCTTATGGCCGACTAACGCGTTTCGGCCAGAAAGTGACGGGAACCGGCCAGATGAAAATCCTGAGCAGCAAGGAGACGACGGCTGTTCTGGTCGAAGCAGGCCTCGACAGGCCGCAGCAGAAATCCTTTGCCCTGCGGCAATCGGCCGATGCGATTTTCTATGACTGGCATGCGCATCCTTACCACCAGATCATCTGCGCCCGTGCCGGTACCACGCAGATAGAGGGGCCAGACGGGCGCTATCTCCTGCCTGCCGCCCACGCCTTGTGGATTCCAGCCGGGACGCGCCATCGCACCATGATCCGTAATCATGACGGCATGTCCTTCTTTCTTGCGCCGGACGATACGCAGACTGCGGTCGAGGCGATGACGACATTTTCTCTGACATCGATTTTGACCGAGATGATGTTCTACGCACTGCGCTGGCCGGATGGACCACAATCCGCCGATGCGCTTGCGCAGAGCTTCTTTAATACCCTCGCGCTGCTCTGCCACGAGCGGATCAAGGCAGCGCCTGCCGCCGGGCTTGCCTTGCCCATGCCAAGGCACCCACGATTGATACGGGCTATCAATGCGGCATTGCTTGACCCGGCATCGGCCACGATGACCCGGATTTGCGCCTGTGCTGCCATGTCCGAGCGCAGTTTCCGGCGCCATTTTCAGGCTGAAACCGGCATGGGCTGGCAAAGCTGGATGACTCAGGCGCGCCTGTTTCATGCGGCCCTACAGCTGGGGCAGGGACAGCGTGTGACCGATGTTGCAGCAGCGTGCGGCTACGCGTCATTGAGCGCCTTCGCCAAGGCCTTCAGCTTGCGCTTCGGTCTGACTCCTGCACGGTTCAGGGCACATGCGATGCAAGAACGCTAGGCAGGTTTACTTATCGGCGCGGGGGTAATTCCACCCGGTCCCGCTGAAACAAGTTTCCCGCAGGCGTTTCCGAAGGACGACGACCCTCCGGAGGAGCGTGGGGGAAACCCATGGTCACAGCCCCGCCTGAACCCTGACCGGACCGGACTCTAATGTGCCGCGCCCGGTGGCGTGCTCTCGTAGCGGTCCCAGTGCGTGGCGAGGTCGCGTACGACAATGCTGCCAATCTGATAGGCTGCGTTGACCGATGGGATGAAGGCCGAGTAGCCTTTCTCATTGGCTTCGTCCGAGAGAAGCTGCGCGGCCGTCTCGCCCGGTGGGGGCATGTCGAAATTGCTGGCAGTGCGCAGGATGAGCGCGCGTTCAGGATCGACGCGCCCCGCCTTGGCCTGAAGGGCGAGAGCCTGACAGAAGGCCACGTCTTCCTCGGCGGTAGTCGCCATCACACCCTGATTATCGGTCCAGTAGCGCACCCAGCGTTCGGCCCAGCGATTCATGAGCTTGCCCACCCAGAAGGTCTCGCCCGAAATGGTATCACCCAGCATGACAGAAGGCGGCTTTTGCGCTGCGGCATAGCCATGATAGCGGGCGCGGCTCTGCTTCATGCCCTCGCTGTCGGGCAGGGAAACGGAACGGGTCAGATCATAGGCCCAGCGGGTGAGGCCGGGATTGAGGGTGTAGAGCATATCGCCTGAGAGGGAATGCAGGGGAGGGCGTGGTGTCTCGTTGGGGCGACTGCCCTGTACCGGCGTGAAACCGTCAGGCCAGTCCTTGGGAATCTCACGCGGGTCGATCAGATGGGAGAGCCCGCCATTGATGACGCGGGGTGCCCAGACGGCGGAGCCGATCGTACCAAAATTGGGATCGATCCCCGCGATGCCTGCCAGCACGAAATAGCTGTGGTGCAGGTCGAAGCGTGGGTCGAGCAGCAGCGCCGTCATGGCAGAGGCCATATGCTCCGGGCCTTCGCCAGAAGCGATGGCAAGCACCTGCAACTCCGGGTTGTAATGCATGACCTCATGGTCAGTGCCCGGGGCGGGAAGCGTCTGGCTGAGCGGGAATTTCTCGATCCAGTTCTGATATTCGCCCGGTGTGTCGCCCGTGTCCTTGCCGATTTCAAAGGTCGTCACAACCACAACGCGCACAGGGATGGTGGCAGCAGAGGCATGATCCGCGACCGGTGCTGTTGGCCCGGCAGCATGGGCGGGAGCTGCGGTCAGGGCCGCGGGAACACTGCACAGGAGGAGGGAGAGGGCGAGGCGGTGGCGAAGGCCTTTGGGGCGTGTCATCATAGGAAAAGGGGCTCGTGGCTGACGGTGTTTTCGAAGGCTGCGAAGTTCTGCTCAAGCTGAAGCTGAAGGCGCGCCTTGGGGCTTTTCTTCAGGAAATCGGCGCAGGCAAAGCTCTGCGGAGCCTTGCACAGGGTGATGACGTGATCTCCGTCCCACAGGCTGGTGCCGGGTATGAAGGCATAGGTCAGGCTGTTGCGCGAGATGGTCTTGAGGTCGGCATAGGTCAGGGGGGCAGTTGAAAGCGCACTGACATAGGCCTCTGTGAGATTGCTGCGGGACACCCCCTCATCATCGGTCGAGAGCACGACCGGCACATGGGCGCGCCGATACAGCCCCATCGGGTGGGCGGCACCGCTCACCCCGAGGATCTGGTCATTGCTGGTCAGGTTGATTTCCACCGCGACGCGACGCTGGGCCATTTCACCCAGCAGGCGCACAGCGTCTTTTTCCCATGTGATATCCACGCCGTGGCCGATACGGTCTGCGCCAGCGATCTCGACCGCATCACGAATATGGCTCTGCAGCCCGGTGACAGGCACCAGCGCGGGGGTGAGTTCGCCAGCATGAAGACTCAGACGCACATCGGGATAGAGCGCGCCAAGTTTTGCGAACATCTGCATGTGCAGGGCGTAATCAGCCATTGCTACGGCATCATCTTCAGGGGCGACGAAGTTCAGGCCGACAAAGCGCGGGTCTTCATGGGCTAGGGCATAACCCGTATCGAGCTGCGCAAACACCTCGGGAGGGGTCATGGTCCTGATGGCCTGAAACAGATAGCGTACCGTTACAGCACACCCCGGATGGGCCGCAGGCGTATCGCATTGCAGGATGTCGCGCGCCTGATGCTCCATCTCATCCGTCTCATGGCGCGCTTCGGCCACGAGGCGGGGGCGTTCATCATGAAGCGCCTCATGGGCGGCATCGAGGTCGAGGTCGTGCAGGGGATGCTGGTCGCCAGCTTTCACCATGCTGCCCAGTGCGGGTGAGATCATCAGTTCCAGATAGACCACGTGATCGGCCGCAGCCTGATCGCGCGCCTGTGCAAGCATGGCGCCCTGATGGGCCGAAAGCACCGGCGCAAAGCGCCCGAAAGTCGAGAAAAAGTGATCGTGCCTGGAGCGGTCTGCTGGCGTGGGAACGAAATCATGCATCGAAAGAGAATCGATCATGAGCTCGCGCGCGTCCTGTCGGGTGCGAAGCTGGGAAGCGGGCATATCGCCCGGCGTGGCCAGACGGCACTTTGTGGGCAGGATTCGTCCCTGCGCCAGAGAGACGCATAGGCCGTCTTGACCGGCCCAGTCTAGGAAGCTTTCGGCCGGAATAGCACCAGCCAGATGGTTGTGAAGATCGCCCCCCTTGGGAAAGCCGCGCAGAAACACGGTCAGGCGCGCTGGGTCATTACGTAGATGATCGAAAATGCGCGAGGTTGCCTGCGTGTCGGCTGTCTCGGCGCGGGCAGAGGCAGACGAAAAGACGAGCGGAACGGCAAGGGCGAAAGCGGGCAGGATGCGGGGCAACATGCCGCGAAACGTGACGAAACCTTTTGGGTTTTGCAAGCACGCGAACACGCAGGATGTCGCTTTTATCGGCATGACGGCAGCACGAGGTTGAGGGCGTCACCCGTTAAGGCTTCGAAGAAATCGCTTGAAGTCAGGAATGTCTGTGCGGGATCAGTGGATTTGCAGAAGGCTGCACTGGAACTGAACCGGAACAGCACCCGGACAGAAGCCGGGAGGCACCCTGCCTGCTGCACGGGGCAGAAGAGGCAGGAGATGCCTGGGTGCCGGATCGGGCGGCGTCGAGACGCTGCCCATGACATCCGGCACGGTAGAGCGGCTTACTTGCCGGCCAGAGCGTCCTTGACGTTCTTGGCGGGGGAGTAGCTGAGCTTCTTGGAAGCTGCGATCTCGATCGTCTCGCCGGTCTTGGGGTTGCGGCCCTGACGTGCGGCGGTCGAGCGGACCTGGAACTTGCCGAAGCCCGGGATGGACACTTCGTCGCCCTTGGTGGCGGCTTCGATGATGCTGGCCCAGACGGTGTCGAGGGCGGTCTTGGCGTCGGCCTTGGTGCCACCGGTGGCAGCGGCGATGCGGTCGATCAGATCAGTGGACTTCATAGTGATCCTCTTGCGTTTGAAATGGCCGTGGAGCCTTAGGCGCAGTTCGATGAGAGAACAAGGCAGGAAATGCAATATTCCTGATTGTTCTCTGCCGTCGAATCTTACAATCATACAAGAGTTTCCGGAAATGGCGAAGGGGCCGCCCTCGTTCAATCAACCAGTTTCCACCTTTGAGGGGGGTAATCCATGCGTCAGACGATACGCTTCTATCTCGGGGAACGCCTCGTCAGCCTGAGTGATATCGCCCCCGACACAACCTTGCTGGACTGGCTGCGCCATGAGGGGCGTACCGGTACGAAGGAAGGATGCAACGAGGGTGATTGCGGGGCCTGCATGGTGATCGTGGCGCGGCTGCGTCAGGGCAGGCTTGCGGTGAAGGCCGTCAATGCCTGCATTCAGCTGCTGCCCATGCTGGACGGTGCCGCTGTTTTTACAATCGAGGATATCGCGACACCGGGAGCGCTCCACCCCGTGCAGGCGGCTATGGTAGCGCTCAACGGCGCCCAGTGCGGCTTCTGCACACCGGGTTTTGTGATGTCGATGGTGGCCTATCGTCAGGCCGAAGGCGCATCGGATGACGATGCCGCGATCGATGCAGCGCTTTCGGGCAATCTGTGTCGCTGCACGGGTTACGCGCCCATCGTCAAGGCAATGAAACAGGCGCTTCTGGCTCCTCCTGCTGCCTTCGAGCAGAGGGTGGCAGAGATGACTGAGCGCCTCCACGCCTTGGCAGACGGTCAGGATGTGCTGATCGAGCATGAGGGCAGCAGTCTTTTTGTGCCCGCCACGGCGGATTCCCTGGCGCTACGGCTGACCTTGTTCCCGGATACCGTGATCGTGGCCGGGGCGACGGATGTGGGGCTCTGGGTCACCAAAGCCATGCGTCCTCTGCCGCGCGTCGCGTTCATTGGGCAATGCGCGGATCTGATGCGTCTGGAGACGGGCGCCCAAGGCCTTTATATTGGGGCTGCCGTCACCTACGAGGAGGCGCGCGAGGCGCTTTCGCGGATTCTCCCCGATTTCGGCGTGCTGATTGGTCGAATCGGTTCCACACCGATCCGGAACAGTGCGACGCTTTGCGGCAATATTGCCAATGGTTCACCGATTGGCGATGGCCCACCTGCGTTGATTGCCGCCGGGGCAATCCTGCATCTGCGTTGCGGCCATGAGAGACGGGATATGCCGCTTGAGGCGTTCTTTCTGGCCTATGGCAAGCAGGACCGCCGAACGGGCGAGTTTGTTGAGGGTGTGAGCGTACCAGCACCGCTGCCGGGAACATTCTATCGCAGCTACAAGATCTCCAAACGCTTCGATCAGGATATCTCTGCGGTTCTGGGCGCCTTTGCGTTGCGCTGCGACGCAAAGGGGCGTGTAATCGATGTGCGACTGGCTTTTGGTGGCATGGCAGCCACGCCATGCCGCGCCCATTACGCCGAAAAGGCCCTGATAGGTGCCCTGTGGAACGAGGACGCTCTGGAGGCTGCCCGCGAGGCCCTGTCGCTGGATTTCAAACCGCTAAGCGATATGCGGGCTAGTGCCTGGTATCGCCAGACGGTCGCTGCCAATCTTCTGACGCGGTTTTTCGAAGAGAGCCGGGGCGAGACCATGCGTCTCGCCAAGGCCGGGAGCCTGGCCCATGTCTGATGTTCAGGGTCTCATGGACACGCCAATCGCCGGGTCAGGCAAACACTCTGCCGCCGAAGGCGCAGGCCCGGGTTCGATGAAGCACGAAAGCGCCATTCTGCATGTGACCGGGCAGGCGCAGTATATCGACGACCTCCCCGAGCCCAAGGGGCTGCTGCATGTCGTGGCGGGGCTGAGCGAAAAGGCCCATGCCCGTCTTGTGTCGGTCGATCTGTCAGCGGTGCGGGATTATCCGGGTGTGGTGCGCGTCATAACGGCGGCAGACATACCGGGAGAGAACCAGACCAGCCCGGTTCACGCCAATGACGAGCCCTTGCTGGCGGTGGATCTGGTTCAGCATGTCGGTCAGCCTGTCTTTGCCGTGGTGGCGACCGATCGTGCCATTGCACGCCGTGCCGTGCGTCTGGCGCGTATCGACTATGATGAACTGCCAGCACTGCTCGATATCGACGCTGCGCTGGCCAATGGGAGCCCGCTGGTCTGGCGCCCGCTGACGATGGAGCGCGGCGCCGTTGGTCCCGCTCTGGAAAGCGCACCAGGCAGGCTGAGTGGCTGCGTGACGATTGGCGGGCAGGAGCATTTCTATCTCGAGGGGCAGGTGGCTCTGGCCCAGCCGGGTGAGGCTGGCGAGATGCGGGTCTGGTCCTCCACCCAGCACCCCTCTGAGACACAGCATCTCGTGGCAAGCGTTCTGGGTCGCCCTCACCATCTGGTCACAACTGAAATCCGCCGCATGGGGGGCGGGTTTGGTGGCAAGGAGTCCCAAGCCAATGGATGCGCCTGCCTGGCTGCGCTTGCGGCAGAGCTGACCGGCCAGGCGGCCAAGATGCGCCTTGATCGTGATGACGACATGATGATCACGGGCAAGCGTCACGATTTTCAGGTGCGTTACGATGTCGGCTTTACCAGCCAGGGCGATATTCTCGCCGTGGATATGGAGCTGGCGGCCCGCTGTGGCTGGTCGGCAGACCTCTCGGGGCCGGTGACGGACCGCGCCCTGTTTCACGCTGATAACGCCTATTATTACCCCGATGTGCGTTTCCGCTCACAGGCGCTCAAGACGAACACACAGTCCAATACGGCGTTTCGCGGGTTTGGCGGCCCGCAGGGGATCGTGGCTGCCGAGCGTGTGATTGAGGAAATTGCGTTTGCCACCGGGCAGGACCCGCTCGATATCCGTCTGCGCAATGTCTATGGCACTGGTGAGCGCAATCTGACGCCCTATCACATGGTCGTTGAGGACTCGATCAGCGATCTGGTCATGACGCAGCTGGCAGAGCGCTGCGATTATCGCCATCGCAAGGCGGCCCTCAGAGCGTTCAATGCAACCAGCCGCACGTTGCGCAAGGGGATCGCCCTCGTTCCGGTGAAGTTCGGCATTTCATTTACGGCAACGCATTACAATCAGGCGGGTGCTCTGGTTCATGTCTATACCGACGGGTCGGTGCAGGTGAATCACGGTGGGACCGAAATGGGGCAGGGTCTGCACACCAAGATGGTGCAGATCGTCATGCAGGAATTTGCTCTACCTGCTGACTCAGTGCGCATCACCGCCACGACGACCGGCAAGGTGCCCAACACGTCTGCCACGGCGGCATCATCTGGCGCAGATCTGAACGGTATGGCGGTGCTCGATGCTGTAAGCCAGATCAAGGGCCGCATGATCGCTTTTGCTGCTGAAAAATGGCAGGTTGCGCCCGAGGCGATTTCTTTTACGCCCGAGGGTGTCAGCATCGGGGACGAGTGTGTCAGCTTTCGTGATCTGGTGTGGCAGGTCTATTTTGCCCGTATCTCGCTGTCAGCCAGCGGGTTTTACAAGACGCCCAAAATCTCCTGGGATGCCGCAACGGGGCGTGGGCGCCCATTCTACTATTTCGCCTATGGTGCGGCCTGCGCTGAAGTCACGCTTGACCTGCTGACAGGTGAGAACACGATAGAGCGTGTGGATATTCTTCATGACGCGGGGCAATCTCTCAATCCGGCCATTGATATCGGTCAGATCGAGGGGGCGTTTGTTCAGGGAGCGGGATGGCTCACCACGGAAGAACTGGTCTGGGACGAGAAGGGCCGCCTGCGCACCCATGCGCCAAGCACCTATAAAATTCCAGCCTGCTCGGATCGACCGCATATCTTCAACGTGATGCTGCTGGAAGATGCCCCCAACCGTGAGGAGACGATCTACCGCTCGAAGGCCGTGGGCGAGCCTCCTCTGGTCCATGGCGTTGCGGTTTTGCATGCGCTGTCCGATGCGATTGCCAGCCTGGGCGATTACCGGCACTGTCCGGGGCTGGATGCACCCGCGACACCCGAGCGGCTGTTGCGCACCATCATGGCCATGACGTCATCTGTCGCCCAATCGTCCGCTATCCGGCCGTCATCTGCTGCCGTGGACGCCCCGACGGGAGAGAGCGTCTGATCGACCTTGACCTGATCCGGCGCTGGCAACGCGAGGCGGTTGCCGTGCTCCGGATCCTCGTGGCCGACGCTGCGGGCTCGACCCCGCGTGAGGCCGGGGCATTCATGTTGGTGTCCCACAACGCCCAGACAGGCACAATCGGTGGTGGAACTCTGGAATGGGAATGTCTGGCCCAGGCGCGCCGGATTCTGAGCGGTGCCACCCTTGCGCAGGAACACCGCTATCGTCTCGGGCCCGAGGCCGATCAGTGCTGTGGCGGGGCCGTGACGATACGCTACGAACCGATTTTCGATCTCGATCATGAATTGTCCTGCCTTGAGGCAGAGCAGGCTTCATGGCCGGTGGTGAGCCTGTTTGGCGCAGGGCATGTTGGCCGCGCCTTGGCCCATGCGCTTTCCCCCCTGCCTCTGGCCTTGCGCTGGATTGATTCGCGAGTGGATGAATTCGGGCGCGTGCCCGACGGTGTGACAATGAGCGTGACGCAGGATTGGGAGGCCGAACTTGCCCTGCTGCGCTCCGGTGATGGTGTGGTGATCATGACACCCAGCCATACGCTGGATGCGCTTATCACGGCTGCCGCCCTTGATCGTGGCGATCTGGCCTATGTCGGCCTGATTGGCTCGCGCACCAAGCGGCGGCGGTTCGAGGCCGGATTTCGTGCGCTGGGGATGGCACAGCACAGGATTGATGCGCTGGTCTGCCCTATCGGGCATCACGACGGTCCGTACAGGATCCGTGACAAGCGTCCTTCGGTCATCGCTGCCCTCGTTGCGGCGGAACTGGTCGTCAAACTCGTTCACGGCGACCGGACTGGCGATAGGTGTGGTTGGTCATAAGCAGCCGAATGGCGGGAAGCTATACATTGCCAGACCACAGACCCGACGAGCTGTGATCGGCCATCTGGCAACATCTGCGCGGCCTGGCCCGTTGAACCCACATCAGTAACTGTACCGAAGGAGACATTCATGACTGGCCCTGGCCCCATACGCGGCGTGTTATTCGATATGGACGGGCTTTTGCTCGATAGTGAAACCCTGTCTCTCGATGCCTTTACCCTCGGCGCGCGTGATCTGGGCTATCAGATGGATCATGAATTTGCGCGCCAGATGATCGGCCTGCCCGGTGATGCCTGTGCCCAGCTGGTGATTGACAGCTTTGGCCCTGATATCGATCTGGCTGCATTGTTCAGGAGGCAGAATATCCGTCTGCATGAACTGGTTCAGGCGGGTAAGCTTGTGCTGAAAAAGGGCGTGCTTCCGCTGCTGGAAATGCTCGATGCCCGCCAGCTGCCTCGCGCCATTGCCACATCCTCAGGGCGTGAGCGTACCGAGACGCATCTGCGCCATGTAGGGATCTATGACCGGTTTGATGCCATCATCACGCGTGACGATGTGACGCGCGGCAAGCCTGACCCGGAGCCCTATCTGCGCGCTGCTAAGGCGATCGAGGTCGAGCCCGCCTATTGTCTGGCGCTCGAGGATTCCCACAATGGCGCCCGCGCGGCCCATGCCGCCGGGATAAGGGTCATTGTTGTGCCTGACCTGATGGCCCCGAATGAGGAGATCACGGAGAAGGCCCATGCCATCATGAATGATCTTCTTGAGGTATGCGACTTCATCGATCGCGCAGGCTGATTCTCCGTAGTTGAGGGGGCGGGCGAGGGATGCTTGCCTGCCCCTTGGCTGCCGTATTCGATTGAAGCTCGTCAGGGGGAGCGCATTGCGCCCTCAGCCGCCTCTAGTGACAGCCACCGCCCTTGCAGCCGGAGCACCCGCTGCAGGACTTGCCTTCCTTGGGTGCCGGGGCACCAGCCGCGTGAGGGACATGCAGGCCGAGCACGCTTTTGACGCGGCGTGCATGCGCAGGAAAGAGCCGGTTCAGCCAGAAAACTACGGCGACCACGATAACGGCGATGACGATGAGAGTCTGGATCATGGGCCTTATCCGCTAAGGGCGACAGTCATATGATAGGTAAGAAACGACGCGAGATAAGCAAGGCCGAAAAGATAGGCCGCTGCGCCGGCGACGACTTTCCATGAGCGCGTCTCACGCCGCATGACAGCAAGGGTGGAGATGCATTGCGGAGCATAGACATACCATGCCAGCAGCGAAAATGCCGTGGCCATGCTCCAATGGGCACTGAGTAACGGCAGCAGGGCACTTGCTGCACTGTCTTCATTGGCACCCAGCGCATAGACGGTTGCCAGCGCACTCACCGCGACCTCGCGCGCAGCAAGGCCGGGTATGAGTGAGACGCAGATTTGCCAGTTGAAACCGAGCGGGGCGAAAATCGGCAGCATCCAGTGCCCGATATGGCCAGCGAGGCTGTAATCGATGGCGGCCCCGGTGGCATTGGCGGGCGGGGAGGGGAAGCTTGAGAGCGCCCAGAGAAGCACGTTCAGGGAGACAATGATCGTGCCCACGCGGGAGAGGAACATCACCGCGCGCTGCCACAGGCCCAAGGCCACGCTTTTCAGATTAGGCGTGCGATAGGGGGGCAATTCGAGCATCAGCGGATGCTCATCGGACGCCACACCGCGTGTCATGAGGCGCGCGGCAACAATGCCGCTGAGAATGGCCACGAGGTAGAGCGCAAACAGCACGAGGCCCTGAAGGCCGAGAAAGCCAAGAACCGTGCGATGCGGTACGAAAGCGCCGATAAGAAGTGTATAGACCGGCAGGCGCGCTGAACAGGTCATGAGAGGCGCGATCAGGATCGTCACCAGACGGTCGCGCGGGTTCTGTATCGTACGCGCCGCCATGATGCCCGGAATGGCACAGGCGAAGCTGGAAAGCAGCGGAATGAAAGAGCGTCCACTCAACCCGGCCAAAGCCATCACGCGGTCGAGCAGGAAAGCGGCTCTTGGCAGATAGCCCGTCTCTTCCAGGGTCAGAATCCAGAGAAACAGGATCAGGATCTGGGGAAGAAAGACGATGACGGTTCCTGCCCCGGCGAAAATGCCATCCGCCAGAAGGCTGCGCAAAAGCCCGGGTGGCAGAGGGGAGACCACCATCTGACCCAGTGAGGCGATGCCGGATCCCAGAGCATCCATGAGCGGCTGTGCCCAGGCAAAGACCGTCTGGAACATGAAAAACAGCACGACCAGCAGAATGATAGGCCCCCAGACGGGGTGGAGGAACCAGCGGTCGAGCCTGTCAGCCAGCCGGTCGCCACGCAAAGTCCCTTCATTGGTATAGCGGGCGATAAGCTCGCCCGCCCGGGCATGCAGGTCGATCTCTTTGCCGAGTGTGGGTGGGGTCAGGGTCGCTGTCTGATCCAGCGCTGCAAGAAGGTGGCTCACCCCGCTCTTTCGCAAGCTGATGGTCGGGATAATGGGCAGATCGAGCGCTGTCGCGAGGCCCGGTACGTCGATTTTCAGCCCGAGGCGCTCGGCCTCATCCATCATGTTGAGCACGACCAACATGGGGCGGCCCAGCTGCATGAGTTCGAGCAGAAAGCGCAGATGCAGCCGCAGATTGCTGGCTGAGACGACGCAGATGATCAGATCAGGCTGTTTTTCGGAAGGGTGGCGACCCATGCAGACATCACGCGTGACATCCTCATCCGGGCTGGTGGCGCTCAGGCTGTAGGCGCCCGGCAGATCGAGCAGGCGTACTGACCGGCCATTGGGCGTCGTGAGATACCCTTCCTTGCGCTCGACCGTGACCCCCGCGTAATTCGCGACCTTTTGTTTGCTGCCGGTCAGCTGGTTGAACAGCGAGGTCTTGCCGCAATTGGGATTGCCGACGAGGGCGGCACGCAACGGGATGGTCTCCGTTACGGTCGAGGTCACGGCATCCATCAGGGATCAGTGGTCGCGCTTGAGCGAGACGCGTGCAGCTTCGCCACGACGCAGGGCGAAACAGGTGGAACCAAGACGAACGGCAATGGGGTCATGGCCGACCGGGCCGGTCGCGACGATCTCGACAGGTGCGCCCGGAATGAAGCCAAGCTCCCCAAGGCGCAGGGCGATCGGGTCATTTTCCGTGCGGGAAACGACCTGACTGATCACCGCGTGAGCGCCTTTGGGAAGGGAGTCGAGAGTCATGGGTCAATACACCTGTAGTCTGGGGCGAGACGCCCTGAGAACGCTTCTCAATTGCCTAGATAGTCCTTCATGTTTTCTTAGGGAAGGGGGAAGGGGTTAAATCCTTTGGTGCGAACGTGGTATCGGCCCCGTTCGGGCAATGACGTGACCCGCGGTGTCGATGGCTCTGATGAGTGCCGCACGGGCCTGCGGGCTGTTTCGCCAGCAAGTGCTACTAAGCTGGCGGGCTATGGCCTGACAAAGATCGTCTGGTGAAGCATGAGCGAGGGCTGAAAAAGACGTTATGCCGGCTGCCTCAATGCGCTTGATGACGGTCGGGCCGATGCCTTTTATTGCAAGAAGTGTAATTATTTCCTCGGCAGAAAACATTATTTTTCACTTTCTATATTATTTACTTTTAATAAAACAAAACATATTTATAATTTGCAAATAAAATTTGCATCAGGGTTGTTGCGTCGGGCTGTCGTTCCTCGCAGAGATGCGTGTTTTTCCGGTTCTCACGATATCAAGCGCAAACCGAGTTGATTATACAGGAATTCGGGACTAATTCTTCTGTCCGAACAAATTTGCTGATTAGCGGCGAAATATAAAGTCACAATCATTCTGTATTGAGTGCGCATCTTGTCTGAAGATAACTCACTGCCCGTTCATGACGTTCTGATCATTGGAGCTGGTCTTGCTAGTCTGACCCTGGCGAAGCAACTCCTTGACAGGCAACCCACGCTCGACATCTGTATTGTTCACAATCGCCGGTTTCCTTACCCTGAGAGGGTGCATAAGGTAGGTGAATCGACGGTCGAGATCGGGGCTTACTATCTGTCCAGAATCATCGGCTGCAAAGAGCATCTGGAAGAGTGCCATCTTCGTAAGATGGGGCAGCGATTCATACAGACCCAGGGCCTGCGAGGTGATGCCCCCTATCGTGAACTCGGCCTGACATTTTATCCCCACCATAGCACTTTCCAGATCGACAGAGGTCGACTGGAGAATTACCTGCGTGGCGTGCTTGGTGGACGTATCACCATGATGGAAAACTGTCGGGTGCTCGATATGGTCATCGGGGATGGGCGAAATATCGTCTCGTTACGCGATCATGAAGGCAACGTAGCCAGCCGCAAGGCGCGCTGGGTTGTTGATGCCTCAGGCCGCGGTCGCGTGCTGATGCGGCAGTTCCATCTACAGAGAAAGTCGCACGTCGATCATTCAGCGGTATGGTTTCGCGTTGGCGGAAACGTTGACATCAATGAATTTATCAACTCTGCGGACGGTACCGGGCTATTCGCAGGTGTTACTGAGCGCGGTCGCAGCACAACCCACCTGTTGGGGCAGGGATATTGGGTGTGGATCATCCCTATCAATGAACAGACGACCAGTATTGGAATCGTGTTTGATAACGCAATTCACAAGCTGTCGGACATGAGCTCCTATCCGCTGGCTGCCAACTGGTTGCGCCAGAATGAGCCGCGCCTGATGGATTACCTCGAGCACAAGTCGTTCAAGACGCTCGATTTCATGATGATGCGTAACTATTCGTATCTTTCCACTCAGTATATCTCAAAGGATGGTTGGGCGCTGACTGGAGAAGCAGCCGGTTTCGTTGATCCGATGTATTCAAATGGAACAGATCTGATCGCGCTCGCCAATACACTGATTACGGATGCCATTATCAGACCTGATGGTATGGACCTGATTGACCGCATAAATGGCTTGCTGGAAGAGGTCTATAACGGCTTCGACGACACACATCGTGACTCGGGCGGGAGATTGGGCATATGGAGTCACATATTTATCAAGGCAAATTGGGATTCCTGTTTCTATTTCATGTTCATGTGCGTTCTATTCATGAATGACAAGTTTGCGGATATTTCCTTTGTTGAGAGAATACATGAGACGATAGCGGCTTTCTACAAGGTTCATCATCAAGTCTTGTCATACCTTCGCAGTGCTGATCGACATGACGACTATCATTTGCCGGATTTCATCGAGCTGGCTGGTTCTCTCCAGGACTACGCGAATGGATCGATTTTCATGGATGACAAATCGGATGATGCTGTTGAAGCTCGCCTGAAGGAAAATCTTGCCATTATGCACAGGCTGGCTGCTGCGATCATTGAGACCAAGACTTTCGATACGTGTTTTTTCAACCCTGAACGCGCATTGAGGACGGCCTGACATCATTCTCGCGGGTCATGCGTTTTGTAGCCGACGTCTTGCTGAGGGCACGAGGTCTTTGCTTGCGAACCGGTTTCATATCTGCCGATAACCTATATGATGGGTTCGAGATGAAAGGCGCAACCTTGCGTCCGGCAGGAGAGGCTGATGATGCGAGACGAAATCGAACGGCGTGTGAAACAGGGTGCAGGGGTTGAGCCAGCCGATCTCGTCATACGCAATGTCAGGCTGTTCGATCTGGTTACGGGCGACTTGCTGCCGACCGACATTGCGATTTGCGGCGACCGCGTCGTGGGTATTCTCGATACCTATGAAGGGGTGCAAGAGATCGATGGGCAGGGACGCATTGCCGTTCCGGGTTTCATCGATACGCATCTGCACGTTGAATCGTCGCTGATTACGCCATTCGAGTTTGATCGCTGTGTGCTGCCCTATGGCGTGACAACGGCAATCTGCGATCCACACGAAATGGCGAATGTGCTGGGCGGCGAGGCCTTCGCGTATTTTCTCGAATGTGCCACCCGCACGGTGATGGATCTGCGCGTCAATCTGTCGAGCTGCGTGCCAGCCACACCGTTCGAAACCTCGGGGGCAGTTCTCGATGCTGAGGCCCTTTCGCGCTACCGGTCCCATCCCAAGGTGATCGGGCTCGCCGAATTCATGAATTTCCCGGGCGTGCTTTCATGCCAGCCCGATTGCATCGACAAGCTCGTGGCTTTTGCGGGTGAGCATATCGATGGTCATGCGCCTCTTTTGCGTGGGCGCAAGCTCAACGGCTATCTGTCTGCGGGTATTCTGACGGACCATGAGGCCACGCTGGCCGATGAGGCACTCGAGAAGATCCGCAAGGGTATTACCATCCTCATCCGCGAGGGGTCGGTCTGCAAGGATCTGGCGGCGCTGGCGCCGTTGCTGACGCCAGAGACTTCACAGTTCTTTGCTTTCTGCACCGATGACCGCAATCCCCTCGAAATTGCGCATGAAGGCCATATCGACTTCCTGATACGCAAGGCCATTGCGCTTGGCGTCGCCCCGCTCGCGGCCTACCGTGCGGCGTCCCTTTCGGCGGCGCGTGCTTTCGGCTTGCGCGATCGCGGGCAGATTGCTCCGGGACAGCGTGCCGATATCGTTCTGCTTGATGACCTCGAAACCTGTCAGGTCGCGCAGGTCTTTTCGGCGGGGCGTCTGGTTGACGAGGCGTTGTTTGCAGCGCGTGAGACAATCGACCCGCAGGGATATGGCACGATGCGCCTCGCCGCGCCGATTACTGCCGAAGATCTGGTTATCGCGGCACCGGGGGAAAACCGGCCTGTCATCGGTATCGTGCCGGGGCAGATCATAACGGACTACCTGCGTTTCGATCTGCCCGTGCAGGGTGGGGCGGTTCAGCCAGACCCGGCACGTGATATCGCGAAGATCTGTGTCATCGCGCGGCATGGCAAGAATGACAATATCGGCCGCGGTTTCGTCAAAGGCTTTGGCCTGAGCACCGGGGCGCTCGCCTCATCGGTGGGGCATGACAGCCATAATCTTTGCGTCGTCGGGATGAATGACAGCGATATGGCGCTGGCTGTCGCGCGACTGGCCGAGCTTGGCGGTGGCTTCGTGGCTGTCAGGGAGGGTCATGTCGTGGCCGAATTGTCCCTGCCATTGGCTGGGCTCATGAGCGACAGACCCTTCGAGGTCGTGCGGGCAGATCTGGAAAAACTGCGTGCGGCAGTCGGCGCCATGGGGGGCACGCTGGAGGAGCCTTTCCTGCAACTGGCGTTCCTGCCGCTGCCGGTCATTCCGCATCTCAAGATCACAGATCTCGGGATGATCGATGTGGATACCATGTCACTGGTATCCTGAACGATGGACAAACAAGGCTGCGCCGGCATGTACCGACGCAGCGCCTTGCTCAGAAGTTGGTGGTGAACTGGCCGCCAATCACAGCGGCGTCGTTGAAGGTGGTTGTGGCACCGGGATGCTGCAGATACTGGAAGTCAAACTGCAGCGCCGTGGCCCGTGCCAGATGCACGCTGTAGAAAGCTTCCCAGACCTGCTCCCAGTTCTGCACGCCGTAAACGTTGCCCCACTGGTTGGACACGAAAGGCAGCCCCAGAGCGACCGAGGATTCCTGCTGCAAGCGCACCGAGCGGCTCATGTTCATGTGCTGGAACATGACACCGATCTGGTCAAGCGGACGATGCCATGGTGTGCCGCTTTGCAAAAGGCCAATCCATTCATGGTCACGCATGGCCACCACATTGCCCTGGGCGTAACCAACGCCGCCGATAACGATCAGACCATCCGCAAGACCCTTGCCACTGCGCATGAGCATCTGATCGAACATGAACCAGCTGGACCACATGCCCGATTGCTGGCGAGCGCCTAGGCCGCTGGCCTGATAGGAGCCGCCGTAACGATCCTCATAGAGATGGGGGTAGCGTGAGTTGTCGTAATAAAACCCGACCTTGTAGTGACCGAGCAGCTTGTCCTTGCCGAAAGCGGGATCCCAGCCTGCCTCGAATTGCGAGCTGAGCTTGCCAAGACCATCCTGGGCGAGGGCCCAGCCTGACACGCCGCCATTGAAGGCGTGCGGGCTGACGGCAAACAGCCCTCCCATGAGATAGGTGCGTTCTGTCGGGCGCACACGCAGCACGGCGCCGATATTGGCTGAGGGCCAGTCGCGTCCGCCCGGCGCATATTTGCCAGGCGCGAAATTGCCGCACACGCTGACATTCATGAAGTTACAGGCAAGTGCATCAAAGTCGAAGAACGTACCGGTAGGGATCACACCGGCGGAAAGAATGACCCGGTCATGCAGGAAGGTCTTGTCAGCATACATTGAGACCAGATGGGCGACGACATTGCCGCGTGCGCCATATATCTGCTCAGGGTTGGAAACATAATCGCCCAGCGAATAGCTCAAGTTGCGGCCGTGACCGTTCACGACCAGCATATGGGTCCAGAATCCCTTGAACCCTGTCAGCTTCTGCCAGTCAATGTCGAGTTCGGCTGCAACCTGACCGGCAAAGACATTATCACGCGTGCGACCACCCGTGAGATTGCCCATATATTCTTCGTTGAGCGCCACATTGAGGAAGATGCCGCGCTTTTGCATCCAGCTTTGCGCCCCGCCCCAGTCACCCAGAAGATGCGGATTGCCATAGAGGGAAGGAACAAGGGGGCCGATGGGTACAGCACCCTGACCAGCAATGGGAAAGCCTATCGCAACGTAGTCGTCACTCTCGAGTGTCTTGGCCGTCTGCGTCTGGGCGTGAACCCGTGTTGCTGAGGCCGCACCGCAGACAAGAGTAAGTGACAGGGCGACGGACGCACGCCATCGTCGGGAGCGTCGCCTGTCATGCGGGGAGACGGGTGGAGCTTTCAAGGGGCCAGATGGGGTATGCAGTGTCAAATCTGATCTTCTCATTGCTCTGACTGGTCTGGGTTGGCCACTGCTGTCCTGAAGCAGTGTTATCGCACATGGCATTAACAGAAAGACATGTTCGGGCAACACCAAGAAAAAATACAATATTTCGTGTGATGTTGTTACAAACCAGTGAGATGATTGTTTTATTTCGCACGCGAATGCCTTGCGCACGTCAAGCCGCGTAGGTTTTCTCGCCGCCTACCCAGATCTCACGGACAGCGAACTGTTCATCCATCACAACCATATCGGCCAGTTTGCCGCATTCGAGTGCGCCACGGTCGTCAAGGCCGAGATAGCGCGCCGGATTGGCGCTCACCAGAGCGCTTGCCTCGGGTAGTGATGCTCCATAGGCAATGGCATTGCGCAACGCCTGGTCGAGGGTCAGCAAGCTGCCTGCCAGTGACCCATTCGGCAGACGTACCACGCCGTCCCTGATCACCACGTCCTGACCACCCAGTGAACTCGGGCCGTCGGGCTGACCGGCACCGCGCATGGCATCAGTGACGAAAACCAGACGGTCCCGCATCACGCGCCTGGCGAGGCTGAAATTGGCAGGATGCACGTGATGTGTGTCAAAAATCATCTCTGCATAGCTCGCGTCATGACACATCAGCGCCGTCACAGGCCCCGGGTTACGGCCCTCGACGGGCGACATGGCATTGAACAGATGTGTTCCGCCGCCAATCCCCCCCGTGGTACAGATGCGGCAAAGGGCAGCCTCGGTTGTCTCGTAATCTGCTGTGGTATGCCCCAGGCTCACACGGACACCAGCCGCGGCAAAACGATCGATGGCGTCGTTGGCATGATCTATTTCCGGCGCAAGCGTGACCACACGCACACATCCAACCGAGAGGACATCGTCAAGCCTGTCCGGCGTAGGCGCAAGGGTGAAGGGCGGTTGAGCCCCGAGCTTGTGAGGGCTGACAAAAGGGCCCTCAAGATGGACGCCGTGGATGCGTGGTCCATCAGGATCGGGATCGCGCATGACGTTGGCTACATCGTGCAACGCACGCATGACGTCGCTCCAGGGGCGCGTGATGGTGGTGGGCAGGATCGTGGTCGTGCCATGCTCCATATGGAACCGCACCAGCTGTCTGACGGCATCGGGGCCATCCATTGTGTCAGCCCCACCGCCGCCATGGACATGCCCGTCAATGAACCCGGGAAGGATATAGCGGTCCGACGTTGCGGCCTCGGCGTCAACAGATCTGATCAGATGATCGAAGGTGATCGTGCCGGACATGATGCGATCTGGAAGGACGATCTGTCCGGAAAGCCTGGTACCCACGATCTTATTCTCCCTTCAAGAGTCCGACACGGCCGTAGCGCTTGGCGTAACCGAGAATGATGAGATAGGCCGGAATGACAATCATGGCGAACATGCCCTGAAAGCCGAATACCGGTTTGAGCCATACGTAGAACTGAGGCACGATCGCCCCGCCGCTATAGGACATGACCATGATGGCCGATGCCATTGCCGTGAGGTGGCCTGCGCCTCGTATCGCGATAGGGAACAAGGTGGGCATGATCATGGCATTGGCCACGCCCAGCAAGGCCACGCAGTAAACGGAGGCATAACCTTGGGTGAATACGGCCAGAAGGGTGAGCACGCATCCTGCAAGACATGAGAGCTGCACATAGACTTCCTGTCGGATGAAGCGCGGGACGATAACGAAGCCCATAATATAGCCGATCAGCATCCCTGTCAGGGTCAGGGCTGTGAAGAACTTGGTTTCATCCAGAGGCAGGCCAAAGCTCTGGCCGTAAGTGCCGATTGCATCCCCTGCCATGACTTCTATGCCGACATAAAGAAACATCGCGATGAAACCAAAGACCAGATGCGGCTTGAAGAAGTGCTCGTTCGCGCCGTTACCGGAGCGGATCGGCGGAGCTTCGAGATTGGGGAGCGGGGCAAAGGCGACAACCACGGCAATGAGGACCAGAATACCCGCCATACCCAGATAGGGCAGGTAAAGCGCCTGAACGAAATTATTCAGCAGGGCTTCACGTATTGCAGGTTCCGTTGCGGATTGCGCTTTTTCTGCAACTGCTCCGATATTGCGCATGACCAGCAGCCCAAGAACGACCGGAGCAAGAATGCCAGCCGTCTTGTTGCAAATGCCCATGATCGAGATGCGCTGCGCCGCACGGTCGGCTGGGCCAAGCAAACTCACGAGAGGGTTGATGACGACCTGCATGAGCGAGATGCCGGCGCCAAGAATCAGCAGTCCTGTCAGCGCGCCGGGATAGATACGCCAGGCGACGAACTGGCCAAAGACGGCAACGCCAAGTGCGGAGACGAGCACTGAGAGTGTGAGGCCTGCCTTCAGACCAAGGCGCTGGGCAATCAGCGACGTCGGGATAGAAAACAGGAAGAAGGAAAAATAAAACGCGAGCGGAATGAAAAAGCTGCTGAATTCGCTAAGCGAAAAGGCAACGCGGACAAAGGAGATAAGCGGGCCGTTTAGCCAGGTAACAAACCCCATGGCGAAGAAGATAAGCGCTGCGATGGCAAGCGCACTGTAGCCATAGGGGCCGACCAACCTGTTATCATGCGGGGAGAGCTCGGACATTTTGCTTGAAATTCCTCACCTGAACGAGGGATATTTATTTTACAAACTGAACTATGTGGATTATAGGTAACATGCAGGTTTCTTGCCAGCACCATTTACAGGTTTCGCTTTCACAATAATCGGAAACGAGCATTGAGGCTGTGTCAGGCTTGGGCAAAGCCCCACGGGGGCAGTCGAATGAGACCCTCGGTGCTGGCGCCAGGCAGGTTTATGTTGGGTAGATTTTGCGAT
Organism: Asaia sp. A2; assembly: GCF_057319415.1. Classification (NCBI taxonomy): domain Bacteria; kingdom Pseudomonadati; phylum Pseudomonadota; class Alphaproteobacteria; order Acetobacterales; family Acetobacteraceae; genus Asaia; species Asaia sp. A2. Next base: position 500,961 of record NZ_JBXWTO010000001.1, on the reverse strand, counting down.
TTTCCAGGAGGTCCATTTCAACCGCACATGACGTTCCGGAGGGGGCGTGTCGCGCTTTGATGGGTAACCTCAACGCGTCTGCGAGACATCAGGCGTCGATGTCATTGCTTGGTTGCTCCGTATCGGAAACAAAGTTGAATTTGTCGGAATGTGTCTTCTTATGCTTGCTGGAAAAAGCATGTGGACTGGTATTTCATTGCTATAGTAAGTTGTGAAACCATGCAAATCGTAATGAGGTGCAGTGCATGGCGCCAGAAAATTATCAATTAGAACAAAGTCGATTTTCTTTATATGTTTTGGAGAAAATATGAAGATAGACTGTCGAGATGAAAACTGACTTCGTGCAGGATCGGATCAAGCGTGTCTGAGAGTGGACGCTTCGATGGTCTCGTTATCTAGACTGCAAATTACCAACTATTACTTTTGAAAATGAAATAAGAGATGTTCTCCACAGGCCACCACCGTATCCTCAGTGTGCTCAGCCGTTCCGGGCCGCAGAGTCGCACTGATCTTGCTCGTATTCTCAATCTGAGCAAGGCGAGTGTGACGGCACTGGTGCGTGAATTGATAGAGCGCAACATTCTGGATGAAAGAGAGAGAGTGTTCGGTTTCGGGCGCCCCTCAGTCATGCTGGGCCTCAGGCAGGACGCGGCCAGTTTTATCGGTATCTCGCTCCAGGAGGATCCTGCGCTTATTGTCCTTACTGATCCGCATGGTCATGTGCACGCACAACTGACCTTTCCGCTGATGGTGGATGTTGATCGATGCCTCGAGGCCATGGCCGATGCTGTGAGCAGAATCCTCGATATCATGCCTCCCGAAATTGGTCAGATCGCCGGCATTGGTATTGTCATTGCCGGGATCGTGTCGTCCGACAGTCAGACCTGTCTCGCTTCCGCAACGCTGGGTTGGCAGGATATTAAAGTTGGATCGCGTCTTTCTGCCATGACGAATTTGCCGGTCTTTGTCGAAAATGACGCCAATGCGCTGATTGTTGCTGAGCAGCTTTTCGGACATTCCGGCGATCTGCAGGATTTCAGCCTTGTTTTCGTCAGTGAAGGGATTGGGGGCGCTCATATTGTCGGCCGCCGGTTGCACCGTGGGCGTCACGGAGGAGCAGGCGAGATATCCCATTCTCCCATCGCCATTGATGGGGTTGCGCTACCCTGTCGTTGTGGCAACACAGGCTGCCTTGAAACCCTGGCGGCGCTTCCGGCCATTCTCGGGGCTGCGCGTCGTGCGGGTCTGCCGGACGATATCGCTGGTATCGACCAACTGGCTACGGATGGTCACCCCGAAGCACTCGCTATTTTGCACCGCGCTGGTACCGCGCTTGGCGTGGCACTCTCTCAGGTCATCCAGTTTGTCGATCCTGCCCGGATCGTGGTCCGCCTCGACCCCAATCTTGTCGATAGTGTTTTCGCCCGCGCCTTGCGCCAAGCGGTCGAGGCCCATGTGCTTCGACGGGACAGCTATCATACCGAATTGCTGTTATCACCGTTGCAGCCGCTGGACTTCGCCACGGGCGCGGCAAGTCTGGCCGCACAGCATTTTCTGTTCGGCAACACCAATCTATGACTTACCTGAAAGGCAACTTGTCGACTCTCGTCCGTCCGTGATTGGCTCCGTACCGAACGCAGGATTCTCTCTGTGTCGATGTATGTTCTGTCGGATGAAGAGGCAGAATCGCCGACCGAGGGCGCATCAGGAGAGCAATATGACGCTGGATCAGGGGCATTCCGTTTCCATCAGCCCGCCTGGTACGGTGGACCGCCCTGGGCAACGAACGCAACAGGGCCCCCAGACAAGCCTTGAGATATGCATTGAGAATATGGCGGGCCTTTCTGCAGCGCAGTGCGATGAAGTGTCGCGTATTGAACTCTGTGCGGGGCTTGATATGGGCGGTATCACGCCTTCTGCCGGACTGGTGATACAGGCGCGCCATTCACGTGTGCCAGTATTCGTGATGATCCGCCCGCGCGCAGGGAATTTCATTTACCTGAACGCCGATCTGGCTCAAATGGAAGAAGACATTGCTTTTGTGCGCGAGGCCGGCATGGCCGGCGTTGTTCTGGGGGCATCGCGAAAGGATGGCACGCTGAATGGCCCAGTGCTTGAGCGACTTTCGCTGGCCTGTGGGACCATGCGCCGGCAATTGCATCGTGTGTTTGATCTGACGCCGGACCCGGTCGCGGCACTTGATATGGCGATTGATCTGGGATTTGAACGTGTGCTGACATCAGGTCAGGCCGTGCATGCGCCAGACGGCACAGCATGTCTGCGCAGACTGCATGATCATGCGCGCGGTCGCATAGACATCATGGCCGGAGGAGGTGTGCGGCCGGAGAATGTAGGCAGCCTTGTCCGTGCCTCTGGTGTGAAATCCTTTCATGCCTCTTGCCGGATAAGGCCAGCAGTGCAGGATGGTCGACTTGATCATTTCGGATTCGCAGCGTCTCACGCTGTGACATCTGCTGCGGAGATCCTCCGGCTGCACGAGGCGATACGCGCTGCATGGCAGGAGTGACACGCTTTTGAAAAGAGGATTTGGCCTGATGTTCCTCCCCAAAAGGGTAATGCGCTCCGGCGCGGCGCTCGGTGCGTTGCTTGCTGGCTGTGCCGTGGTGGCTCCTGCGCTGGCCGCACCGCTGACCCCTGTTTTCATGCCGCAACCGGCCAGCGTTCATCTCGGCAAGGAGAGCGTGATGCTTGCCGGAGTGCCAGTTATTCACTGGGCCCATGCGCCCACACCCTTGCTCAAGCGTGCGGCTGCGCGCTTTGTGGCGCGTCTGAAAGCTGCGGGCATCCGCCCGACACCCGATCGTAAAGTGAACCTCACGATCGATGTAGGACACGACCCGGCCTATCTGGCGCTCGATATGCGTGAGGCCTACAAACTCGATATTTCACCCGCAGGCATCAGACTGTCTGCGGACGGACCCGCCGGCGTGATTCATGCTTTCGCTACATTGCTGCAGATGCTGGACACCAGAGGTGACGCGCCGGTGATCGCGCAGGGGCGTATCGTCGATGCGCCACGCTTCAAATGGCGCGGTCTCATGTTCGACGTTTCGCGTCATTTCCAGTCCACCGATACCATCAAACGCCAGCTGGATGCGATGGAACTGACCAAACTCAATGTCATGCACTGGCATTTGAGCGATGGAACCGGCTTCCGGGTGGAGAGCAAGCGCCTGCCACGCCTTCAGGAACTCGGCGGGCATAGCCGTTACTACACGCAGGATCAGATACGCGAGATCATCGCCTATGCCGCCGACCGGGGCATACGGATCGTGCCGGAATTCGACGTGCCGGGGCATACGCTTTCCATTCTGGCAGCCTATCCCGAGCTTGCCGCGCAGCAGCCCGTCGTAACGATGAAGGACTGGGTGAAGGATTGCGACGTCGCCTCGGGTAATGGCGAAACGACGACCCATTGCGCGAAGCACCCCAACCTCAACACGCCGGCAATGGACCCGACGAGCCCCAAAGTTCTCGAATTCGCCCGTATCCTGTTTGCCGAAATGGCACGGCTTTTCCCGGATCGCTATTTTCATACCGGGGGTGATGAGGTTGTATCCAGCCAGTGGACCACCAACCCGCAGATCACGGCCTATATGCAGGCGCACGGCTACAAGGATGCGCCTGCCATGCAGGCGGCCTTTACCGCAGAGATCGAGAAGCTTCTCGCTGCGGATGGCAAGATCATGATGGGCTGGGATGAGGTGAGCGAGGCCCCCATACCCAAAAATGTTGTTGTCGAAGCCTGGCGCGGTTCAAAATGGATTGGCTCTGCCACGCGTGTTGGTCATCCGGTGGTCGTGTCATCGGGGTATTATCTAGATCTGCTCAATCCCTCCACCACACATTATGCCGTCGACCCCTTTGATACGCGTGCCGACGGTCTGGCGCCTAATCCGCCGGGACAGAAACCGCGCCCGCTTGATGATGCCTTTACGCTCGACCCCAATGCGCCACCTCTGGACGAGGCTCAGAAGAAGCTGGTGCTGGGTGGTGAGGCGCCGCTCTGGACGGAAGTCGTATCGGATGAAATGGTCGATGCGCGTCTTTGGCCGCGTTCTGCGGCTATTGCCGAGCGTTACTGGTCCGATCAGTCGGTAAGAGACCCGCAGGCCCTTAAAGGACGCCTTCCGCTGGTCATGAATATGCTAGAAACATTTGGCTTGCAGGCGAGTGATCATCAGGCCCGCATGATTGCCCGCTTGACCCCGCAGAATATCACGCCATTGACGCAGCTGATCGCGATCACCGTGCCGGTGCGTAATTACGCGATCAACCGGCTTGCGAGCCATAAGGGTGATGAAATCCTGAGTTCCCCGGCGGCAATCGCGGGGCCGGACAGCTTTGAGGGGAACGAATTCAACACGCTTGCCGCGCGCTACAAGGCAGGAGATCGTAGCGTTATCGCTGCGGTGCAGGGCCATCTTTCGCGCTATATCGGCAACGACAAGGCGTTTCAGGCTTTGCCCGCGCAGCCAGTCATTGATGAGGTCAAGCCTGTCTCGGCTCAGATCGCAGCATTGTCACAGCTTGGCCTGGACGCCATGCAGCCGGGCCGGAAAGACAAGGCCTGGCATGAGCATGCTCAGGCACTCCTTGCCGAGCAGGATGCCGCTTACGCCGCGAGTGCTGACCACGAAGCCTCGAACCATACGAACCAACCCCCGGGAGGGCTGTTGATTGCCATTGTGCCCGGCATAAAGGCGCTGATCGCCAGCGCCGACTGAAAAAAGGGGCTCCGGATGATTGGTCCGGAACCCCTTTTCCATTCAGGAAAATATCCTGGGCGCTGATATGGAAGGGTCAGCGCCCTTGGATACGCCGCGCCACGACGCCTACCTGTAAAACAGGCTTGAAAATGCGACGCAGCACACGGGATTTTCAGCGCGGCCGGAAGTCTGCATTGCGTCTCGTCTGCTCTGTCAGGGCAGAGGCGCTGGCCTCGTCCAGAATGACCGTGCAACGGTCATGAAGCCGAATGGCCGACGCGCTGACCTGCGGCGTGACATCGCCCTCAAGGGCACGGGCCACGATATCCGCCTTGGCAGAACCCAGCGCCAGTAGCAGGAGATGTTTCGCTTCGAGAATGGTACCGACGCCCATCGTCAGGGCCCGATCCGGCACCTTTTGAGGGTCCCCACCGAACATGGCGGCGTTCTGCTCGCGGGTGCGCTCATTGAGCGTGACGCAGCGCGTGCGCGTGTCGAATGGCGAGGGCGGCTCGTTGAAGCCGATATGCCCTGTATCGCCGATGCCAAGTAATTGCAGATCAATCCCGCCCGCGTTGCGTATCGATTGCTCGTAATACGCACATTCCTGCGCAAGATCAGCGGCGACCCCGTTTGGGAGGTGTACGTTTGTGGGAGAAATATTGACGTGACGAAAAAGCAGATCGTTCATGTAGTAATGATAGGATCTGCGGTCATCGGCAGAGAGGCCAACATATTCATCAAGATTGAAGCTGGTTGTGCTTGAAAAATCGAGCCCCTGTTTCTGGTGTAGTCTGACCAGATCGCCATAGACGCCTTCCATGGTCCGTCCTGTCGCCAGGCCGAGCACAGGCGATGCGCAGGAGGTCATCACTGAGGCAATTTCGGCTGCGGCGAGTCGCATGGCGGAGCCGGACTCTGGCATAATAATAAGGCGCATGGACGGTCATGATCCTGTGTTGTGAAGCCCCTGATACATCCGGGGCGATACCGATTCCATCTCCTGATAAGACCTCCCCCTTTATTTATCGACATAAATTAAGTAAAAATCGCGGGATCGACACTCAAACGTGATGTAATGAAGGATTTCTGGCGTTAATTCTCCCGAAAACTGGCAAATTACTTAGTTTTTCCAATAAACAATTGCAGGGCGAAAATCAGCCGTCTAACGTTTTGCAAGAACGCGGAACGATCCGGACGGACAACAAACTGTTCTTCCCATCGCGGCCGATTTATTTTGAATCCTCCACGCAGACGGGAGTGGACCATGCGCCATCTAAGACGTGATCTCCTTGTTTTCTGTTCCACTATCGCAATGAATTCGGTAGTTGGCGCAATCGCCGCACAGGCAGCGGAAACGCCCGATGGAAGCGGACAGTCCGGCAAGGCGCCGGTTGCCGCTCCGGCGCATAAGGCAGACACTGCGCATCGCCGGGCGGGGAGCGCGACTGAAGGCTCGGTTTTGGGGCCCAACCCGCAGGCAGAGGAAATCTCGGTCAGATCATCCAGCCGTCATGCGGATGGGACGACCAATACCACGCCGGGCGGCGGGTTGATGCCAAAGCAGACTGCGCCGCGCTCACAGAGCGGGGTGACGCGCGATTTCATCGCCAAGCAGGCGCCCACGGGCAATATCTCGTCGATGATCGCCAATCTCCCGGGCGTGGTCTATGCCAATCAAAGTCCGCTTGCGACGGCAGGTGACAATATCACCATGCGTGGCATGAACCAGAGTCAGATCGGCTATCTGTTTGAAGGCGCACCGCTGGCTGATCCGATCAATTACGAGCCTTACACGGCGATGCTCGTTGACACGGAAAATCTGGGCTCCGTGACGGTCTCCCAAGGCTCGCCCGATCTCAATGCGCCGACATTCAACGCGGTTGGTGGGCAGATTTCAGCGACAGCGCTGAACCCGTCGCACAAATATGGTGGCTTCATCAATCTGATGGGAGGCAACAAGAGCGCTAACAAGGAATTTCTCCGTCTGGATACGGGTGATATCGGCCAGACAGGTATCCGTGGTTTCGTATCGTTCTCGCACCAATCGAACAATAACTGGCGTGGTCCCGGCGGGCTGAAGCGCTACCATGTCGATGCGAAGTTCGTGAAGGAATGGGGTGATGGCAACTCGATCAGTGCCATCTTCGGCTTCAATAAACAGGAGCAGACGCCTTTTCGTTCGCCAACGGCGGCCCAGTGGAAGCAATGGGGCGAGGGGCTGACCTATAGCGATCACTACACGCCAGGGGATGCCAGCTACTACAAGCTCCAGTTGAGCAATCTGAACTCGCAGGATGTCGTGGTGCCCATGCATTTCACGCTTGCACGCGGGCTCAAGCTGAGTGTCACGCCTTATTATGTTCACCAGTTCGGCCCCGCTGTGGGTGGTGAGAATATTCCGGCATCCGGTGGTACTTTCGGGACGCAGGTTTATGGCAATCTGAACCAGCCTTACGTTACCAACGGCAAGATCACGACGGTTGCGGTCGATCCGTGGAACCAGAAAGTCGGTGCCATCAATACGTCTCTCGACTGGACCTCCGGGCACAACACGCTGTCTGGCGGTTACTGGTATTCCTATGCAACGCATGAGGAGCACTCGACCTTCGCGACCGTGGATTTCTCGGGCAAGGCTGCCAATTCCTATGGAGCCTATGGCATCCGTGTGCCGGGCGGTGATCTGCTGAGCGGCTATAACCTCAATTTCATGCAGCAGATCAACGCGCTGTTCATTGCCGACACGCTCAAACTGCTCAATGACAAGCTGACACTGAGCGCGGGCTTTCGTACGGTCATGGTGTCACGTCAGGGGACGAATGACGTACCCGGAGCCGATCCCTACAAGACAGTGCGCAATTACTTCGCACCTCTGCCACAGGTGGCCATTAGCTATGCGCTGACATCGAAGGACCAGATCTATATCAATGGCACGACCTCGTTCCGTGCGCCGGCTTCGGTGCAGGCCTATAGCCAGATTTTCGATCCCAACTCAGTTGGGGCCACATCACAGCCAGGCAGCCTGAAGGGCGAGTACGGTATTGGTGAGGAAATCGGTTATCGCCACAATGGCACGCTGATCCATTTTCAGGTTTCGGCGTTCAACATGAACCTGACCAATCATCAGGTAAGCTCCACCTCCTATATCCCTGGCACCAATACCCTGGTTTCCATGCCGATCAATGTGGGTGGCGAGACGATCCGCGGTATTCAGGGGGAGCTGGGGCTCAAGCCCTGGCATCATTTCAGCCCTTATGTCTCGGCCCAGTACCTGCACGCGACAACGGATAATAATCTGCCTGTCTCGGCGACCAACGCAGCGGGTCAGTCTGTCATCGATTATCTGCCAACCGCGGGCAAGACGATGGTGGCCACACCGCATGTGACGGCGTCCGTCGGTCTTGCCTATGACGACAACAGGCAGTTTTTCGGGAATTTCAGCCTGCGTTATATCAGCTCGCAATATTCCACGTTCATGAATGACCAGCGCATGCCGGGCTATGTCGTGTCAGACATCACGCTTGGTTATCGCCTGCCTCATGTCGCGCATTTGAACGGCCCGAAAATCCAGCTCAATCTGGTCAATATCGGCAACAACATCTATCGTTCCGCACCAGCCAGTTTCGTCACCAGCGCCCAGAGCCGCACAGGGATTTACGGTAATCAGACCAAGGCCGGCTCACCGATCTATCTCGTTGGGGGTAACTTTGCGGCTCTGGTTTCACTCTCGACCGGGTTCTGATCCGTCGTGGATGAATAACCGGATCGACTTGACTCATCGCCCCCGCCCGGAGAATGTCCGGGCGCGTTTCAATGGCCTAGAGACGGGAAACACGTGCGGAACAACGATATTGTCGCCATTGATGGCGGCGGCACGAAAACACTTCTCCTGCGCGTCAGACCTGACGCCTCCCTTGCCGACATGCGCAAGGCCGGTGGGTCAAACCCGTTTGACGTGCCAGAGTGGCGGAGCGTGATTACAGGGCTGCTGGAGGGTCAGCAGCCCTATATTCGTGCGGCAGCTTTCGGTATGGCTGGATTTGGCGAGAGTGGGCGTCTCAGCCGCGAACTGGCACAGACACTTGGTGCAGCCTGTCCCGCGCCTCATGTCATCCATAATGATGTCGATATGGCCTGCCGGGGTGCCTTTCTGAACGGGCCGGGTGTGCTGCTGCTTTCTGGCACGGGGTCGATGGCCTGGGGGCAGGATGAGCAGGGGCGGACAGCCCGTGTGGGTGGCTGGGGCAGTCTCTTCGGCGATGAGGGAAGTGCCTACTGGATCGGGCGTCTGGCCCTTGCGCATCTGGCGCAGGTTCTGGATGGGCGCCTCCCTGACGAAACCGGCTTTCAGGCGCGCTTTGCGAGGATGCAGGGCTGGCCGGAGGAAACTACCGGGTGCACGAGCGCTCTTCAGGAATGGTATGCAGGGCTGCACGAGGCCCGACCGGCCGTGGCAGCCCTCACAGCAGGGCTGGGGCGACTTGCAGAGCAGGGGTGTATCGTCTCGCATGACCTGTTTGCGCAGGCGGCAGAGCACCTTGCGCGGCATGTTCATGCCCTGCGTCACAGGCTCGACGCGCCGCATCTGGCATGGAGCTATGCCGGGGGCACCATGCGCAGCCCTGTGCTGCGTGAGCGTATCACGCAGCAATGCGGTGCGCCTGTCGCGCCGGGTCTGCCCCCCATAGGAGGAGCCGTGCTCGTTGCCGCTCAGCTGGCGGGCTGGGTTACGGACAGCGCCTTTGTCGCGCGCCTGGGTGAGGCGCTGGAGGCTGCCGGGATCAGCTAGGGCGCTTCGGCGCTCTCGCAGCCTCTATCGCGTAACAACGGTGACGACGTGATGGCAAGGCGTGCCTCGCCAGTCTAGGGTGGCGAGATCACGCACCGGAATGGAGCTTGCGATGCGCGTCGCGCTTGGACAATTCATCGTTTCGGCCCAATGGGAAGAAAACCTTGCCATAGCGAGCGGGATGATCGCGGAGGCCCGATCGGCTGGCGCAAAGCTGCTTGTTCTGCCCGAGGGGATATTGGCGCGCGATCCGGCTGAGCCGGATCATGTACTGCGCACGGCGCAGAAGCTGAATGGCCCGTTTGTCACCGGGTTGCTGGCGGTCACGCAGGATATCACGGTCGCGTTTTGCGTGAACGTGCCTGATGGGGCAGAGCGCTTTCATAACACGCTCGTTGTCATGCGCGACGGTGCGATCCTGACCTGCTACAGAAAGCTGCATCTCTACGATGCCTTTGCCATGCAGGAATCACGCCTGATTGCCCCCGGCCATGATCTGCCACCTGTTCTCGAGATCGGTGGCGTGCGGATCGGGTTCATGACCTGCTACGATGTACGCTTTCCGGAAATCGCGCGTCATCTGGCGCTCTCGGGTGCGGAGGCGATTGTTGTGCCTGCCGCATGGTTACGCGGGCCCGGCAAGGAGCGGCACTGGGAAATCATGCTGGCGGCCAGAGCGCTCGAAAACACCTGTTATGTGCTGGGGGCGGGCGAGTGCGGTCCGCAGAATATCGGCAACAGTATGGTGATTGACCCGCTTGGCGTGGTGGTGGTCGCACAGGGCGCCCGACCGGGGCTGATCATGGCGACACTCGACCAGAGCCATGTGCAGGAGGTCAGGCGCATATTGCCTGTGCTCGAAAACCGGCGCTTCGCTGCGCCTGTTCTGCGCGACGATCTTTGAGAGTGCAGCAGGATGCAGGGCGGGGTCGCCTCTTTCTGGCGACAGTGCTGCCCTTGCAGCGCTCTCACGAAGCGGTGACCTCTCGCGAGCTTGAGTAAACCCGACCGGCTTTTTCATGTTTATCTCATGAATAACGTTAAACGGCACAATAATTTTGTTGCTGATAACGGCTGTATTGAGGTCGGGCGGTTAGGCCCAGACATCCCCCAAAGATGTCGTCCTACCGCCTGCTGAAAAGGTAGATAAAATGTCGGGAAACAAGGCAGCCCCTCCATTTCGCGAACGCTATGGCAATTTCATCGGCGGACAGTGGCGTGAGCCAGTTTCTGGCCAGTATGTCGATAATCACTCGCCAGTTGATGGCCGCGTGCTGTGCCAGGTTCCCCATTCCACCCCTGCTGATATCGATATGGCGCTCGATGCCGCCGAGCAGGCGCGTGAATCATGGGGCCGGACCTCGGTGGCTGACCGGGCGCTTCTTTTGCTCAAGGCGGCAGACTGTATGGAGGCCAATCTCGACCTGATTGCCCGTGCCGAAACCTGGGATAACGGCAAACCGGTGCGTGAGACGCTCAATGCCGATATTCCGCTGGCGATCGACCATTTCCGCTATTTTGCCGGGTGCATCCGGGCGCAGGAAGGTAGTCTGGGCGAAATCAACGATACCACTGTGGCCTACCATTTTCATGAGCCGCTGGGTGTTGTCGCGCAGATCATTCCCTGGAATTTCCCGATTCTGATGGCCGCATGGAAGCTGGCGCCTGCGCTTGCCGCCGGTAACTGCGTGGTCATGAAACCCGCCCAGACGACGCCCGCCAGTATATTGGTGGTAATGGATATCATTGGTGATCTGTTTCCGCCGGGCGTGCTCAATATCGTCAATGGCAATGGGCGCGATGTGGGGGATTACCTCGCGAAAAGTCCACGCATTGCCAAAGTGGCCTTCACGGGTTCGACCGGCGTGGGCAAGACCATCGCTCATGCCGCCGCGGAAAACCTTATTCCTGCAACGCTCGAACTGGGTGGGAAATCCCCCAATATCTTCTTTGCCGATGTGATGGATCGTGATGATTCCTATCTCGACAAGGCGATTGAGGGTTTTGCCATGTTCGCGCTCAATCAGGGGCAGATCTGCTCCTGCCCGAGCCGTGCGCTGGTGCATGAATCCATCTATGAGCGCTTCATGGAGAAAGTGCTGCCGCGCGTGCGGGCCATCAAACAGGGCGACCCGCTCGACCCCGCCACCATGATGGGGGCCCAGAACTCGCAGATGCAGCAGGACAAGATCCTGTCCTATATCGATATCGGCAAAGCAGAAGGGGCCGAGCTTCTGACGGGCGGCAAGGCGGCAAAACTTGGCGGAACGCTGGATGACGGTTTTTACATCGAGCCGACTGTGTTCCGTGGCAATAACAAGATGCGTATTTTTCAGGAGGAAATCTTCGGCCCCGTTCTGGCGGTAACGACCTTCAAGACCGAGGAAGAGGCCCTGGCCATTGCCAATGACACCGAGTTCGGTCTGGGTGCGGGCGTATGGAGCCGTGACGCGAATACCTGTTACCGCATGGGACGCGGGATTCAGGCCGGGCGTGTATGGGTGAATTGCTACCACGCCTATCCCGCCCATGCGGCCTTCGGTGGCTACAAGAAATCCGGTATCGGCCGCGAGACGCACAAGATGCTGCTCGACCACTACCAGCAAACCAAGAACCTGCTGGTCAGCTATAGCGAGACGAAACTCGGTTTCTTCTGAGGCTTGTTGCCAAGGGAACTGTTTGCGCAATTGGGAAGGTGCCGCAGCAGGTGGCACCTTCCTCAAGCAAGTGCGTGGGAAACCAGAAGAAAGGGGTAAGCCCTCTCATTTAATGCGTATATGACTTGGAAGCCTGCCTAGCCCCATTGGGAGCTGCCGAGACAAAGATGACAAGCGGTTCGTCGCTATCGGCTTCCCTGAGTGGAATGAGAGCCTTGTCCCTGGTCCAGCGCTGAGTTGGAGATTCAATACCGTGCCAGCCATTTTGGGCTCCGGTGATACTGTTTGGATCGATGTCGAAGCTTGTTTTTGAAGTGAACACCTTGATTCCTCCAACCAGTAATCCGAGTTCACGCCGATCATCCACAAATGGGCCAATCCTGTCGCAGGGCCTATGTGTGTTTGTGCGAAGGAAAATATCCTGTCCCTTCGGCTCGACCATGAAGACATAGCCCTCACTGCCCTTACGAAGATAGCGCACTTTCCCACCATCCTGCACCTCGAGGAAAATATCGTCCTCCGGCAGGGACCATGCTTCGGGAGCAGGAATGTGGTTTGCGTGCGCCGCCAGTCTAAGCCAGACAGGCTCTACAAATTCACGGCTTGTTTGCAAGGGGGCTGCGGCGTCTTTTGCCCACGAGCGCATCTTGCGCCGCGAGGGAGTTGTGTCTGGAGCCCAAGCCTGAAGCCCGAAAATTACCCGATTGCCTGTATCCAGATAACTTTCGCTCAACGTATCATTGGCAAAGATTAGTCCATGCGTTTCCAGCTCGAAATGGTGGTATTCGTAAAATGAAAGCGTATCTTCATAGGTAATAGAGTGGTCGTTAACCAACATACGTGCAGGGATCAGTGCTCCATCGAGGTGGAGGCAATGTTCGGAGGTGACGACAAGATCTTTTGAAGGCAAATTATCGCCCAGCGCGCCAGCATGAATGCGTACCGGGTGCCCGGCCAGATCTTTGTGGCGTGTGTTGCGTGTCGAACTGAAACCGGACCCCGTCCAAATGATTTTTTCCGCAACGACTACCCCCGCGCGCAAGACAAGCACCTCATCGCCCGGCTTGAGAATTTCGACAGGTTTATCTCCCTGCGGTGTGGCGATAAGCGTGCCGGGTAGGTAACAGACTTCCGGCACGGGGGTGCCGTATTTGAGTTCGTCGAGCCATAGGTCGGCAGATCCGGCACCGGCAGCTTGTAAGTTAGTTGTGCTGGTTGTACTTTGAGTGACCAGATTGAGTGCATCGGTGCTTGTGCTCGGTAGATAAGTCCAGCGTCCGCTGCCTCCCGGTTGGTTCTGCGTGAAAATCCAGAGCTGCCCCTTCTCGTCGGTGAACGCCAAAGTGCCTGCGCCGATCGTCATTCCTGACCCTCCTTGTATCGGGAATGTCTTGACGATCTTTCCGGTTACGGGGTCACTCCCCTCGACAATATAGGTAAAGCTTCGATTTAGATAATCGACATAGAGCGTACCTTGCGGGCCATTACTGAGCGAACCAGTTTGACGCGAGCCTGATAGCTGTGTGGGGCCGCCACTGAGATAGACCGACCATTTCATGATATGAACCGGGGGCGGCTGTACGGCGTATTTCTGCTCAACGTACCAGAGATTGGACGAGGCCGTTCCAGCTATCTGAGTGGGGTTTCCAGCTGCGCTCGAAGCTATGACAAGGAGAGTGCCGCCACTGGCAGCGTAATAAGTCCACCGGGAATTTGTGAGGGGAGTATTCTGGGACAGGATCCAAAGTTTTCCATTGCCATCGGTAAAGGCAAGTGTCCCACCACCGAGCGGAGTGTTTTCTGCTCCCACAAGAGAAAAGGTTTTATCGATCGTGCCTTTTATGAGGGTGCCATCGGCAGCCTCGTAGGTGAAGCTCTTATCGTCGTAATTGACAGTCAACTTACCCTTGTCACTGCTAGAAAGACCGCCGGAGGTCGTGCCGCTGCTCGCGAGGTCTGCGGGACCTGTTGAGAGGTAGCCCTCCCAGATGCCGATATTATTGGTCGTTGCGTCTGTGCTCGCTGCCTCGGCAGTCGACTTCTGAACTGTATCGGTCTGCATGATATCTTGCGTCTCCAGAAACCCGGGCACAACGCGTGGATCGTTTAATATAGAAGGTGCATACCGGCCGCATTGCATCGTCAGTGCATAGCTTCAAGGCGTCGCATAGTATTTCATCTATATTTTTGATTTGCTGCGATGGTGCGAATTTTATTGTTTGTGAAAGAGCTTTCGTCATCCCTCGTTTGCACGACGTTAACTCAATATCTTTCATCTGACTAAAAATATTGGCGCAAGAAACCGAAATCTTGTTCAAGGGCATAAACTGAAAGTTGACCCCCGTATATTGCGCTGGTTGTAGAAATACTGTGCAATGAAACGCAGGTTAATGAGCGTGCGAAATCATTGACAAAAAAGATGCCATTACCTCTTGAGCGATCTGTGTTGAGTATTGACCTTATGTTTCCGAGACCGAGGTGCTTATTGATAAGATGCACGAAATGCCCCGAGATTTGGGGAATATTTATCGCGGTTTGTTCAGTCGCTTGATGTCGAAGACCGCAAGTTTTGCCACTTGTGTTTCCGACTGGCTGGAGCAGCGGCTAAGCGAAGAAAGCCCAGTTTGTAATGCAGTCACGGGTACGTGATCTGCGTTAACGGCATGTCTGGAATGCACTGGGCGATGTCACTTTCCGGATGAAGCATTGTGACGCACGAGCACGTGTGGTTTCGCGAAACGAGTCAACGACCTGTCAGAAGGTTCACAACACATTGGCGGGACGAGGAACGGCTATTGGCCTTCACGCTCTTGGTTTTGGTCGATGCATCAAGGATGCAAAATTAAGGAATTTTGGTGTGAAAAGTCTGAATGAGCAGATCATAAGGAAGATCAAGCTCAGATATCTGCATTTCATCGATGTTATTTGCGAAATGCAGTCACTTGTGGGGGCTGCGGCAAGGCTGAATGTAACACCTGCGGCACTCTCCAAAGCATGCCTGGAGATCGAGCGTATCCTCGATGTGCAGCTTTTTATACGTTCTCACCATGGTATGGAGCCAACTGAGATCTGCCTGCGTATTGTCGAATCAAGTCGCTCTATCGGCCACGAACTGGATAGGCTCGTAAGAACGGTAAACGAATACAAGGGTATCGAGGTGGGGCCGCTTACAATCGGCTTACAGGCTATGGGGCTGGAGGCGAAGGTTATGGAGGGTGTCTCGGCCCTCAAGCGGAATGACCCTCAACGTGTTATTCGCGTAATTCACCGAGAACGAAGTCATCTTATCGACATGCTGAATAGGCGTGAACTGGATATGATTTTTATCGATTCATTCCAGGTGGAGAAGCATAGTCATATTTCTTTCTTTGCCATGCTTCAGGCAGGCTGCGTTGCAGTATCGCAGCATGGTGCGCGAAGTGTGAGAGAAATTGTTGAGGAGTGGCCCTCCTATCAAAATGACCTATGGATCCTGCCATTTAAGGGTATGGCAATACGCGATAGATTCGATGCTGTACTCTATTCACGCGATCTCAACCCACCGCCGAATCTGATCGAATATAATTCCGCCTCAGGTGTGAAAGAGCTTCTTCTCGCAAGCGGGGGGTGGGGTATTATTCCGACTTACGCGCTCTCAAGCGCAACCGACTATATCGGGTTCATGAGCATGAATGACTATGAAACGATGGAGGAAATGAGGCTGGAGAGTGGTCTCGCCTGGCTGGGTGCTTTTCCGCAAAAAACATATGTCGAGGAGGCTATCGCGGTGTTCAAACAGATGGGAGGAGCGGAAATGCCAGTCGCGTAAGAGGAACATGACTTTTGCGATTTTTGTAAAAGCCATGTTCGTAAAAGCCGGCTGCCTATTGCGCCCGGATTTTTTATTTCGATGTGTCGTTATAAAAAGCCGAAACATCGCGCGTCAGCGCGGCGCGGCTGGCAGGGCGGGTGTAGAGCATATGCCCGCCTTCATAGAGATGCAGCGCAATACGATCGGCGCCGACCGGGATGTGGTCCTTGGTCCAGCGCGTGGTGCCGAACGGGCAGGCCATATCGAAATAGCCATTGGCGATGAAGATGTGCAGGCTGGGGTCGAGCGCCAGCATCTTGCGCAGGATACCGACCTGGTCGGTCAGTTGTGATCCGGAGCTGGTAAATTTCCAGGCGCCGTTCACCTCCATGCTCAGCAGATCATAGGTGAGGTCGGTCTTGTAGCCGAGCTCATTGGCCAGATAGCCGCTATAGGCATTGCCATAGGCACGACCGAAACCGGACAGTGTCATTTCCGGGCTCTGGCCGTTCTCGATGCCATCGGCATAGGGATCGGGGATCGACTGGGTGAAGTCGTAAATGCCGTACAGGCGGCCATCACGGCTGCGCACGTCATGCGCGAACGGGTTGGGCTCGCCCATTTCCTTGGTGATGACATCCACCGGGAGGCCGGTGCGGGCGGCGAGATCGGTATAGAACTTCTTCGCGTCATCGCCCTTGGGCGGGGCATTGGCGATGGTGGTCAGATACGGGCCGAGCGCATAGTGATAGGCCTCATCCACCGCCTGCGGCGTCAGCTTGCCGGTTTGCGACAGATGCGAGGCGATGAAGGTGGGCAGCGCCATGGCCGAGGCCATCGGGTTGTTCGTGTTGTCCAGAAACTGCATCTGGATGGCCGGTGAGATCATCACAATGCCATTGACGATAAGGTTCTGCTGCTGCTGCAACGCATCGGCCACCTGTGCCGAACGAATGCCGCCATAGCTCTCACCCACCAGATAATGCGGCGAGCCCTGACGCCCGTTTTCACCCACCCAGAGCGCAATGGCCTTGGCGAAAGCCTCGCCATCCTTGGTCACGCTATAGAATTCTTCAGCTGCCTTTTTCGGGTCGGTCGGCTGCGAATAGCCTGTGCCCACGGCATCGATAAACACCATGTCAGTGGCGGGCAGCCAGCTATCCGGGTTGTCGGCCAGATGGGCGCGCGCGCCATCTTCCGGGTGATCCGCCGGGAATTGCAGCACGCGCGGGCCAGCCGCACCGAGATTCAGATAGGCCGTTCCTGCGCCGGGGCCGCCATTGAAGAAGAACGACACCGGGCGCGTCTGGGCATTCGCCCCGTCCTTGGTATAGGCAACATAAAAGACCTTGGCGGAGGGCTTGCCCTCCTTGTCACGCAGCGTGACCGTGCCTGCATGGGCAGTATAGGCAATGCTCTGCCCGCCTGCGATCAGATGATGCTTGGTGATGGAATCCGCAGGCAGCAGCGCCGCCAATCCCTCCTTCGGTGCCTCGCTTTTGGCGGGCTCTGCCGCGTGGGCGGCGGGGAGGAGAGGCAGGGCGAAGCAGGCCGAAGCCAGCAACGCCGCAACAAGAGTCTTGCGCGACATGCAAAGTCCTTTCGAGTTTGGAACAGTATAACAATCTCGGAAGGGGGTGCAATGTGGGGGCTCAGGGCGCTGCCCTGAAACCCGCCAAAGGGCCGTCGCCCTTTGTGAACCCGCTGACGAATTTGGTCGTTGAGCGGCGGCTTTCGCCTCATGTCGGTCCATTCGAACACCCAAGTTGCATGCCAAAAGCGGACAAGGGATGAAGCTAAAATTGCAATTAGACCAAGCTATTGATAATAAATATTAAATCAACTTATTCAACTGGAAGCGCTAGCTACCGCAGATGATTTAGGAGGATAACTAGATGGCGACGCTGAACGATCTTGAGCTGTTTGGTCCCCAGCACGGTATTGACGCTGTTGTAATTCTGGTCGGACCAAATGGATCAGGGAAGAGTACTTTCCTGCGAGGCTTGGCTGAATTTTACCAAGATCACAATGTAATTGCGGTCTCGAACACACCGCACGACAGGTTTGCTTTTTTACGCAAGATCAAGCGTATTTCAGTTGGTCGTCCAATTGATAGACCGGACAGTATAGTCAAGCGCGCGGTTGAACATTCTCTAGAAAATATAGATTCCAGTTTCTACCAAATTAGTGCGATTATGGAATATTGTGGTTATCATCCACGTTTTGGGTTTGTATTTGAGAGAAATTATAATTTATCTTTCGATAAACTGCGAACGAGTATGGAGAGTTTTTACGTAAAACTTAGAAATGACGATAGTATTTTAGCTGGACAACCCGATCTTAGGGAAGAATTGGAGCGTGCACTTACCTTTCTCCAGCGCTGCGAGTTTGATGTGCCGATTTGGATCGATGCTTCTATGTCAACTCTCGAATTTAGCCGTCTTCGAGAATTCTCTTCGGTTCTAAAACTTGAATGGTTACTTCAAAAATACAAAGTTATAGGTGGCATTGGGGTGTTGCTACAGCCTGTAAATGGTCGGCGTGAGATAATACAAATGCGCCAAGCGAGTTCAGGACAACTAGCGCTGATTTCATCACTCCTATTCTTGATTGTGGAAGCTGGTCATCAGCCGCTTATTCTTGTGGACGAACCAGAAAACAGCCTACACCCAAGTTGGCAGCGTGAATATGTTGAGAAATTAATGGCTGCGATGATCTATCGTGACGCCACAATTATCATCGCCACCCATGCGCCACTTGTCGTGACTGGGGCTCTTAGCGACAGATCCCGCAAAGTCTCAGTTTTTCGAACTAATAATGGACAGCCACGACGGCTTAAAATAGTAGCGTCCGCATCCCCTAGTAGCATTGAAGAAATACTTTGGGAAGCTTTTGAAGTGGTGACGCCTGCAAACCACTTTGTCAGTGAGGAGATCGTACGTGCCATCTCACGCTTCGAGAATAATGAGTTGCCCAAGAATAGGGTGTTGAAGCTCATAAACGAGATGGACGAGCACAGCTTTGAACCACGTCAAAAGCGCTTTTTCGAAGCTGTGCGCGCCTTATTAGACAAAGTTGAGGCCTCGAAAGCGGGTGTCGTTGACGGAGGTCACGATCTTGCCTGATCCTTACCTGCCGGCGCTCAATACGTTCGCGCTAACCGATGACGAACAGACTGTCGTCACGGCTGCGCTCAGCACCGAGAAGCCATGGGACTGGCAACCTGGGGGCCACGACGATACTGTACTTATTGAGGTTAAGAAAAAAATTCGTGATTTGCATCTTGAACGGCATGGTAATCGGTGTTGCTATTGTCGCTTTCCAATGCATGGTGGCGGCTATTTTGTCATCGATCCCGAGCACATTTTACCCAAATCGACAGCTAGTTATCGGTGCCTTGCCTATACAATTTGGAATTTGGGCATGTCCTGCAAGCGTTGCAACATGCAATACAAACGCAGAAGGATAGATTTCGTCATCGACGCCAACGATATCTTAGCGCTACAAAAAAGCACAAACTATCGTCTAATCCATCCCAACTTTGATCTTTATAAAGATCATATATCCATACGCATGGAAATGAATGACGACATCACAATTATAAAATATATAAAAAAACCAGGGAGCAACAAAGGAGAATATACTTATGAATATTTTAATTTGGAGGAGCGTGAGACTGATTTGTTCGATCAGGCTCAGGGGATAGACGTAAATGACGACTTGGGGGACGGAGCATTAGCGGCACTGGACTTGGCCCGAGAATATGATCAGTAAATGATAGTAGGTGTCGAAGGGGCATTAAAATATCGGTCAAATTTGAAACCATCGAACATTTCCCTCAATAGTTAATTATGTCCGCTATCATGATATGTACGCGATAACTCCCGGAAACTCTGATTTTTGACACTTTCTCGCCAGAACCAGACCTGCAGCTCTCCCCCAAATGCAGACGTCGCACAATACTAGATATATTGGGATGAAAGGGGCTTCTGCCCCTTTCCGGGGGGGGGGGGCGGGGCAGAGCCCCGCTTTCGCTTACTTCCCCTTCAAATTCGGTGCCAGCATGGTGCGCGGGTCGACCAGTCGGTCGAAATCGGCCTCGCTGACGGCATTCAGGGCCAGGGCGGCCTCTTTCAGCGTGCAGTCATGGTCCATGGCGTGATGGGCGACTTTTGAGGCCGTGTCGTAGCCGATGGTGGGAGCAAGGGCCGTCACCAGCATGACGGATTCTGCCACATAGCGCTCAATGCGAGCGAGGTTCGGCTTGGTACCTTCAATCAGGAAGGTGCGGAAATTCTCGCTGCCGTCATGCAGCAGGGTGATGCTCTGCATGATGTTCTGGATGATGAGTGGCTTATAGACGTTCATTTCCAGCAGGCCACCGGCACCGCCGAACCCAACCGCCACGTCATTGGCCATCACCTGCACGGCCAGCATGGCCAGCGCTTCGGCCTGGGTCGGGTTGACCTTGCCGGGCATGATGGACGAGCCGGGTTCGTTCTCGGGCAGATGCAGCTCGGCGAAGCCCGCGCGCGGGCCGCAGGAGAGCAGGCGGATATCGTTCGCGATCTTGTAAAGCGCGCCTGCCGTGGTGCGCAGCGCGCCAGAGAAATGCACGAGCGCATCATGCGCGCCCTGCAAGGCGAATTTGTTTTCGCCGCTGATGAAGGCGGCATCGCTCAGGCGGGCAATTTCGGCGCAGGCGCGACCGGCAAAGGGGGCGTCGGTATTGATGCCGGTGCCGAGCGCGGTGCCGCCAAGGGCGAGGGGGTAGAGGCCCTTTTCGGCTTCCTCAACGCGGGCGATGTTCTCGCGCAGCATTCCGGCATAGCCGTGGAATTCCTGACCCAGCGTGACCGGCACGGCATCCTGCATATGGGTGCGGCCGATCTTGACGATGTCTTTCCATTCCTCGGCCTTGGCCTCGAGAGATTCCGCCAGACGGGTCAGGGCAGGGATCAACCTGCGACGGCTGCCCAGCACGACGGCGACGTGCATGGCGGTGGGGAAGTTGTCATTGGAAGACTGAGACATGTTGACGTGGTCGTTGGGATGAACCGGGCGCTTGCTGCCCAGAGCCTCGCCGGAAAGCTGGCAGGCGCGGTTTGAAATGACCTCGTTGATGTTCATGTTGAACTGGGTGCCGGAGCCGGTCATCCAGACATGAAGCGGGAACATGTCGGCGTGCTGACCGGCCAGGATTTCATCGCAGACCGTGGTGATCAGCTTGTATTGCGTCTCGCCCAGACGGCCGCTCTGGTGGTTGGCGCTCGCACAGGCGCGCTTGACGATGGCATAGGCCTCGATCATATCGCGTGGCATCAGCTCGCGGCCGATGCTGAAATAATGAAGCGAGCGCTGCGTCTGCGCGCCCCAGAGCTTGTCGGCCTGGATTTCGATTTCGCCGAGGCCGTCGCTTTCGATGCGTGTATCGGTCATGTCAGATCTTCTCATAAGCACAATATTCGGGCGTCCAGACCAGAGACTGGATGCGTTCAAGCAATTCGTTATCGCTGAAAGAGGGGCAAACGCCATCTTCACGCGCCTGACGGGCGGCGGCTTCGGCCACGGCCAGAGCCACCTTGCGCAGCTGCGTGACGGGCGGCAGCAGATTGCCATCGGGGTTGCTGCGCAGCGGCGACAGCGAGGCAAGTCCGCGGGCTGCGGCCATGAACATGGAATCCGTCACGCGGGTCGCGCCGGTGGCCAGCAGGCAGAGCCCGAGACCGGGGAAGATATAGGCGTTGTTGGTCTGGTCCACGCGATGGGTGCGGCCATGCAGGTCGAGCGGCGGGAAGGGGCTGCCCGTGCTGACCAGTGCGCGCTCATCCGACCAGGCCATGATGTCCTCAGGGGTGGCTTCGGAATGGGAGGTCGGGTTGGAGAGGGGGAAGATGATCGGGCGTTTGCAGGTCTTGCTCATCTCGCGCACGATGGTCTCGGTAAACAGCCCCTTCACGCCGGACACGCCAATCAGGATACTGGCCTTGCACTCGCGCATGACGCTTTCGAAATCGGTGGGGCGGTCTTTCCAGTCCTTGCGGGCAAAAAGCGCCTGACCATCGGTCAGCCCGTCGCGCCCGTCCAGTAACAGCCCGTCCTGATCGAGCATGTAGAAGCGGGCCAGCGCGTCTTCCTCGCTCGCGCCTTCATCGAGCATGACCTGAAGCAGAAGCTTGGCAATGCCCACACCCGCAGAGCCCGCGCCCAGCATGACGATGGTCTCGTCCTTGAGCTTGCCGTCATGGGCCGCATTGGCGCTCAGAATGGCGGCAGTGGTGACGGCCGCCGTGCCCTGGATGTCAT
Source organism: Asaia sp. A2 (assembly GCF_057319415.1). Taxonomy (NCBI): domain Bacteria; kingdom Pseudomonadati; phylum Pseudomonadota; class Alphaproteobacteria; order Acetobacterales; family Acetobacteraceae; genus Asaia; species Asaia sp. A2. Next base: position 478,689 of record NZ_JBXWTO010000001.1, on the reverse strand, counting down.
CATTGAAGGTGCAAAGCCGGTCGCGATAGCGCTCAAGAATGGGGGCCGCATTGGCGCCGCTGAAATCTTCCCAGTGCAGGGCCACATGGGGCCAGCGTGTCTGCACGGCGGTCACGAAACGCTCGATGAAGGCGTCATATTCTGCGCCGCGTACGCGCTCGTGACGCCAGCCGATATAGGCCGGGTTCTGCAGCAGATCCTGATTATTGGTGCCGGTATCGAGCACGATCGGCAGGGTCTGGTCAGGCGAGATACCTGCGCAGGTGGTGTAGAGCGACAGCTTGCCAATAGGGATGCCCATGCCGCCTGCGCCCTGATCGCCAAGACCAAGGATACGCTCGCCGTCTGTTACGACAATCACACGCACATCGTCATAGGCCGGATTGTCGAGGATATCTTCCATCGACTCGCGCTCGGGGTAGCTCAGGAACAGGCCACGCGGACGACGCCAGATCTCGGAGAAGCGCTGGCAGGCTTCACCCACGGTGGGGGTATAGACCAGCGGCAGCATGGCATCGATCTTGCGGGTCAGCAGCGCGTAGAACAGCGTTTCATTCGTATCCTGCAATTCGCGCAGATGCACATGGCGTGCAAAAGGTGAGGGCAGGGCATCGAGGAATTTCAGCGCTGCCTCAACCTGCTGGTCCAGCGTCTGGACGGCTTTGGGCAGGAGGCCATGCAGCTCGAAAGCATCGCGCTCCTCGCTGGAAAAGGCGAGGCCCTTGTTGAGGAAGGGATGGTTGAGCAGATCCTGCCCCGAGAGCGCAACAGACAGCGTTCTGGTCATGGGCTTGTCTCCGGAAAAATTGGTCGGGGCGGTTTCGCCAGAAATCGCGGGCAGGAAGAAAAACATATGATGAGTCTTGTGGCGAGCCCTGATAGAGCTAACGTGATCGCAGCGTTATTATCCCGGCATTATTTTCCTGCCTTGCCCTCTGTGTTGTCGGCCCGATGGGGTGGCCATCGCGCCGGGGTGGAATTACCGGTGCGTGATTATTGGCGTGCAGGTACGTCAGACCACAGGTCGATGTTCATGCCCGGTGGGCGCGTTGCGGTGTAAACCCCTCTCGCGACGGCGCGGGCCAGCACATCGGCGGCGATACTGCCCAGACGGGCCACCATCAGAGCCCGTCCTTCGTCTTTTATTGTGCGGCGCTGCGTTGAAAGCGCAAAGATCGTATCACCATCGAAAGGCGAGTGGACGGGGTGAATGGCCCGGGCGAGCCCATCCTGTGCCATCATCGCAATGCGCTTGAGGTCGTCCTGATCAAGGGTCGCATCCGTGGCGATGCAGGCCAGGGTCGTGTTGGCACGTGGGGCGGGGTCGAGTTTCGTGCCGGTCCAGTCATCGGGGGCGACCGTGGCGGTGGAGACTCCAAGGCCGCCAAACTCCTGCCCCTGCTCGAAAGGGGCGGCCCAGAACTGACGCTGATGCGGTGGTGTCACGGCACCAAGGCTGTTGACAGCGACAAGGGCCGCGACAGTGATCCCATCCTCCGTGACCCAGGAGGCTGAACCGATGCCTCCCTTGAGGCGGCCCGATGTCGCACCGTATCCCGCGCCAATTGTGCCAAGTTCGAGATTGCGCTGCGCATCGCGCACGGCCTGCATACCGAGTGCCCGATAGGGTGGGGTTTCGCCCCAGTTCTTGTCTCCGCCATTATCGAGGTCATACAGGATGGCGGCTGGAACGATGGGTGAGACGGGCACACCCGCAACACGGCGCATGGCAAAGCCACGCCCCTGCGCGCCGAGCCATGCGGCCACCCCATCGGCAGCGGCTAGGCCGTAAACCGACCCGCCCGAGAGGGTGAGGGCATCGATACGATGGACGAGATTCCAGCCATTCAGCGCGTCGGTTTCACGTGTGCCGGGACCGCCGCCGCGTACATCGACAGCACAGGGTACGGGCTGGTCCGGCAGAATGACGGTCACACCAGTGCGGCGCACGCTGTCCTGCGCCTGCCCGATCTTGAGGCCCGCAACGTCGGCGAGTGTGTTGGATTGCCCCACATGGCCGTGTGACGCGGCACGGGTCTTGGGTGTGCTCGCGAGCGCTGTCGCTGCCAGACTGGCAAGGCAGAAAGCACGGCGTTTCATGGCGGGGCTCCTTTGGGCATATGCTGGTTGGGCGGGCCAAACTAGAGCGATTACACGCGAGGGAGCAATGAAGGACCTGCACTGGCCCGCAGTGAGTTAGTCAGCGCCACAAGGCGGCGTGCCTTCCGGACAAACGTCATCCAGCCCAAAAGAAAAAAGCGCCTTCGGTCCCGTTGGGGATCGAGAGGCGCTTTCTCCGTTTCGCAACAGATCGGGTCCTGAAGGCTTCAGGCAGGAAGCTGGTGGTGGTCAGCGTTCATGACCGCCGCCAGCCAAGGCCTGATTAAGCGCTCAGATGTAATGCTCGCTCAGCGGGGCAAAGCCGTTGAAGCCGGTGGAGCAGTAGGTGGTGACATAAGCGCCGGTGGTCAGCAGCTCGATACGGTCCCCCGAGTTCAGGGCGTGTGGCAGCTGGACGCGGTTCTTCTCATACATGATATCGACGCCATCGCAGCTCGGGCCGGCAACGACCGTCTCACCCGTGGGCAGACCGTCATGCGGGGTGCGGAAACGATAGCGAATGGCCTCGCCTTCGGTCTCCGCCAGACCGCCGAAACGACCGATATCGAGATAGACCCAGCGCGGATCGCTCTCCTTGCCACCACGGCGGCTGACAAGCACGACTTCGGTCGAGACAACCCCGGCTTCAGCCACCATGAATCGGCCCGGCTCGATCAGCATCTGCGGCAGGGCGTTGCCGAAATGCTCGGTCATGGCGCGACCAATGGCCAGACCGAACTGTTCGATCTCGGGAATGTCGTCGCGGTAACGCACGGGGAAGCCGCCACCGAGATTGACCATCTTGAGGTCGATGCCAGCCGCCGAGAGATCGGTAAACAGCATGGCAACCTTGGCAATAGCCGCCTCATAGGCGGCCGTGCTGGTCTGCTGGCTGCCCACGTGGAAGGACAGGCCATAGGGTTCGAGGCCGAGCTCGACCGACTTCAGCAGCAGATCCCTGGCGTGATTGACCGTGGTGCCGAACTTGCGCGACAGCGGCCAGTCAGCGCCTTCATTCTCGACGGCAAGGCGGCAGAAAACGCGCGAGCCGGGGGCGTGTTCAGCCAGCTTCGCCAGCTCTTCCTCGCTATCGAACACAAACAGGTCGACGCCAAGACCGAACGCCTCGCGGATGGACGAGACTTTCTTGACAGTGTTGCCGAACGAAATCTGGCTTGGCTGTGCGCCAGCGGTAAGACACTGGTGGATTTCACCGATGGAGGCCGCGTCGAAAGATGAGCCCAGACGCACGAGGCGCTCAAGGATCGGGGCAGCCGGGTTGGCTTTGACGGCGTAATAGATCTGCGCAAGCGGCAGGGCATCACGCAGGGCGTGATAGCGTGCCTCGACATGATCGACATCGACCACGAGGCAGGGAGTTGCCGGCTGCTGCTCGGCAAGATAGCGGACGATTTTCGGAGTCATGAGTCACTCCTCCCGAAATCCGCCCAGCACTGCACGGGCGGAATTGTTGCGAAACGGTCGAACGGACCGGCGATCAGGACGAGGCTGAGTGCTCGTAAAAGTGAGCAGGATCAGCCCGATTGCCAGAACGCTTGACGTCGTTGCGTAACCTACAGAGGGCCAGTGGCACGTGCGTTGCTGCGTGCGGCGCATATGGGACCAAAGCCCCCCTGTTGCAACTAAAAAATGGGTCGGACTTGTATTTTTCACACGAGGGCCGCAGTTGTCGCGTTTGAACGTCGGTAAGCCTGCAACGTTTCCCGTGCCGGGGCGTCATTCCGACAGTAAATCAGTGCTGCGCGCCAGATGACATGTATTGTGTTCACCAGGTGGAACGGGGCCGCTTTGACAGAAGGAAGTGTTAGTGGACGAGACACCGACCCAGAAAACTCAGTTGTCGCGAGCTGCTGCGGAATCGGGCGGTGCCCCAGGGGAAACGCGCTTATCCGTGCAGGATGCTACAGCAACGCAAACTATAGCATCCGGCGAACCTTCGGACGATGCTCCGGGGGAACCGGTAGATGTGCCCGAAGAGGCGCTTGGCCGTGAAGCCCCTGGCACAGGCGCCCGAAGCCCCATCCATATGCCGCTTGGCGGGTGGAAGCTGGTCATGCGGCAGACATTCAGCAATCTGGGATCAAGTCAGACCAGCCTCTCGGCGGCGGGTTGTGCCTTCTACGCCACGCTCTCGCTCTTCCCAGCCATATCCTCGCTGATTTCGGTCTATGGACTCATTTTCGATCTGCAGACGGTGGAGCCTCAGCTTAATGTTCTGCGCAACCTGTTGCCGCCCACCGCTTTTGAGCTGATCGCGTCACAGATCCATACGCTGATAGCCCAGCCCCATGCGTCGCTGACTGTTGGCCTGATTTTTTCCACCGTCATCGCCTTGTGGTCAGCCTCTGCAAGTACGAAGTCCGTTTTGTCGGCGCTTAACCTCGCTTACGACGTGTTGGAAACACGTGGTTTCTTCCGGTTCCAGTTCCTTGCTCTGGGTGTGACATTCGGCGCGGTCGTGGGCGCTTGCCTGACGCTGGCCCTCATGGTGGCATTCCCGGCGCTGATCGATTATCTGCCGGACCTGCTCAACCGGTTTGGGCTGCGTAACCTCCCACCTGAAATCCTGTATCTCACGGATTATCTCATGAGCTACAGCACACGCTATATTGTCCATTTCGGTGCGCCAGCGCTTATGCTGCTCTTCGTGTTCATGGCGGTAACATTGCTGTTCCGCTATGGCCCGTGTCGTGACAAACCAGACTGGCGCTGGATTGTGCCGGGCTCGTTGGTTGCAACCCTGCTCTGGGTGCTGACGTCGCTTGCCTTCTCTTATTATGTGAGCCATTTCGCCAGTTACGGCTCAACCTATGGGCCTCTGGGTGCTGTCGCGGCTATCATGATGTGGTTCTTCGTGGGCACCTATGTCGTCCTGTTCGGTGCGGAACTCAACGCAGGCCTCGAAGACCGGATGAAGGGCTTCAATCCCAAGGTTCCCGGGATGACCCGCGTGCAGGAAGAGCCTGCACCGGTGGCCGTCCAGAGCGAGGGCTGATTACACGGCAAGTTCTGCTGCATGTCGGATACGATAAAGGCGCCGGGGCAACCCGGCGCCTTTATCGTATCCTGCCATCTTTCTGTAGAGTGGAAACAGGGCAGCCGACCTTCAGGTCAGCCAAGGCAGGTCTTATTTGTGATGATGCCGGGCATGATGCGCCGCAGCCGCCTTCGTCTCATGGGGAGTCATGACAGGTGTCACCGCATCCATGGCCTGGGCACTCGTGTCATCAGCCTCAGCCTCGGCCACTTCAATCGGCTCATCTTCCTTGATCGGCGCGTCGGCCGGGATGGGGGCGATCTTTACATGAGCCGTACCGCTTCCCAGCATCCCGATTTCGGCGGCGGCGGCATGAGACAGATCAATGATCCGGCTATTGAAAGGCCCGCGATCATTCACCGTGACAATAACGGAGCGTCCCGTATCTTCGTTCTGCACAAGAACCTTGGAGCCCATCGGCAGTGTGGGATGGGCTGCAGTCAGGGCATGGCTGTCGAGGCGTTCGCCGCTGCTCGTGCGGTGGCCAGCGAGGCGTCGCCCGTACCAGCTGGCAACGCCATGTTCCGACCAGGCCAGAACATTATGGCTGGCAAGCGCGATGCGGTGGGCGCGCTTGGCAAGGGCAAGGCGCACGGATGATGCCCAGGGCGCGTGCTCTGGAGTGGCCTGAATGAGCTGATCCGACTGCGCGGACGTGGCAGCATGGGCAGCATGTTTCGGAGCGAGCACTGTGCAAAGCAGAGCAATACCGCCGATTCGGGCGCGAAGACGCTTCTTGCAGCGTTCCGTGGAACTGAAAGCGAGTTTTCTGCTTTTGATTGATGTCACGACAGCGTACAGCCTTTTGCCCAGTTACTCCGAACGAACGATTGTCCCGACAAGCCGGGACGGCGAACGACGTGTGTATCACAGACGGGCCTGATCACGAAATCCTGAAGTCTGCTGTAGTTGCGGCAGCCTCTTCCTGTCGTGGGACAGCACCCGGATCTGTCTCCCTGCTGGCACAGGACCCGACAAACAGGGCAGGAATGAGGCGTAATCCGTCAGTCTGTTGCAGGGAGGCTTTTATGCCTCATGTGAAAGTGCTACGGGCTCCTCTCATGATTCGCCCGATGATTGCCGTGCTCAACGGCCCCAACCTCAATATGCTTGGTATGCGTCAGCCGGAAATCTACGGCCATGCGACGCTGGACGACCTCGAACAGGTCTGTATCCAGGCGGCCGAGCAACTGGATGTCGCCATCGATTTTCGCCAGACGAATATCGAAGGTGAGCTGGTTTCCTGGATCCAGGAATGCAGGGGAAGGGCGCGTGGTATCGTGATCAATCCGGCGGCCTATGGCCATACCTCCATCGCTCTGCTCGATGCGCTGCTGGCCACCGGTCTGCCGACGGTGGAGGTTCATATCTCCAATATCCATCGCCGCGATGCCTTTCGCCATCATACCTATACCTCCCAGGCCGCAATTGGCGTAATCTGCGGGTTTGGTGTGCGTGGCTATGCCATGGCATTGCGTGCACTCTATGACATGATTGAAGACGAGGACGAACGATGAGCCGTATGCTCGTGGACGCGGATGCCATCCGGGCATTGGCTGATATTCTGACAGAAACCGGGCTGACCGAAATCGAGGTCGCGGAAAAGGACAGCCGCATCCGGGTGGCGCGCAATGCCGGTGGCCAGGTTGTTCACGCCGTTGGACCCGCGCCTGCCGCGGCAGCTCCCGTTGCGGCATCCACGCCAGTTGTCGCACCTGTCGATGCCGCCAATCATCCGGGTGCTGTCAACAGCCCCATGGTTGGCATTGCCTATCTCGCACCCGACCCGTCGGCGCCGCCCTTCGTGCAGGAAGGTCAGGCTGTGACCGCTGGCCAGACACTCATGCTGATCGAAGCCATGAAGACCTTCAATCAGATCAAGGCACCACGTGGGGGCACCCTGAAGCGCCTGCTGGTTTCCAGCGGTGACCCGGTTGAATTCGGCGAAGCGCTCGCCATCATCGAATAAGCATTACTGACTGAGTCTGGAACCCGATGTTTTCCAAGATCCTGATCGCCAATCGCGGCGAAATCGCGCTTCGCATCCTGCGCGCCTGCCGTGAGATGGGCATTGCAACGGTTGCCGTGCATTCCACGGCCGATGCCGATGCCATGCATGTCCGACTGGCGGATGAGGCGGTCTGCATCGGGCCGCCCTCTTCGCGTGACTCCTATCTGAACGTGGCAGCGATTCTTTCGGCAGCAACGATAACCGGGGCGGAAGCCATTCATCCCGGCTATGGCTTCCTGTCCGAAAATGCCGATTTTGCCGAGACGGTCGAGGAGCATGGCTTCGTATTCATCGGCCCGACCGCCCATCATATCCGTACGATGGGTGACAAGATCATGGCCAAGACCACCATGCGTGAGCTTGGCGTGCCGCTCGTGCCGGGCTCCGATGGCGCCCTGCGCGATCTGGCAGCAGCGCGCGAAGTTGCGGCCAAGGTGGGTTATCCAGTGCTGATCAAGGCCGCCGCCGGCGGTGGCGGTCGTGGCATGAAAGTGGCTCAGACCGAGGACGAGATTGAGGAAGCCTGGTCTGTTGCGCGTACCGAGGCTCGCGCGGCGTTTGGTAATGACGAAGTCTATCTCGAGAAATATCTCGACAAGCCACGTCATATCGAATTGCAGATCATGGCCGATACGCATGGCAATGTCGTGCATTTCGGTGAACGTGACTGCTCGCTCCAGCGCCGCCATCAAAAGCTGCTGGAAGAGGCCGGATCACCGGTTCTCACGGCTGAAGAGCGTGATGCCATTGGTGCTACCGCCACGGCTGCGCTCAAACGAATGGGCTATCGCAACGCCGGGACGCTAGAGTTCCTGTATCAGGACGGTCAGTTCTGCTTCATTGAAATGAACACGCGCCTTCAGGTCGAACATCCGGTGACCGAGATGGTGTGTGATGTCGATCTGGTACGTGAGCAGATCCGTGTCGCGGCTGGCGAAGCCCTCGGATACGAGCAGTCGGACATCACGTTCAGCGGTCATGCCATCGAGTGCCGTATCAATGCCGAGGACCCGGAAACCTTCATGCCCAATCCGGGTACGATCAAGGTTTTCCATGCACCGGGTGGGCTAGGTGTGCGTATTGATAGCGCCATTTATGCAGGCTATCGCGTGCCGCCTTACTACGACAGCATGATCGCGAAGCTGATCGTTCATGCGCCAACTCGTGCTGAAGCCATTGCCCGCATGATGCGCGCTCTGGATGAATGTGTGGTTGATGGCGTGAAAACGGTCATTCCGCTGCACCGCAAGATTCTGGCAGATCCGCAGTTTCAGAAGGGCGATTACACGATCCATTGGCTGGAAAAATTCGTCGAATCGCTCAAGAAGTAAGCACAAAGAGGAAAAGTCCCGATGGCGGCTCGTGTTGAAACCTTCGTTCTCACCTGCTGCTCGGGCAGCGTGCACGGCGTAGTCGCGGCTCTTGAGGCGTCACTTGTAGGCCATGCCGGTTTTCTTGGCTGCTGGACAACCGAACTGGGTATTCTCAATCAGGTCGTGGTCATGTGCGAAAAGCTGCCCGACGATATTGTCTGGCCTGGCGCAGATCTCGGTGTGGAAAGCCTGGTCCAGCAACAATGGATATTACAGGCCGGGACACGCCCCGAACCTGGTATCTACGGCGGCAGTTATGAATGGCGCCTCTACGACATCCTCGCAGGCTCAGAGGCCGAGGTTGTTGCTCTGATGGCGGCTTCCACACCCGCACGAGCCAAAATTTCGCCAGCCTATGGCGTTATGACCGCCGCGCATGGGCCATCGCGTCTTTTGCACATCTGGCCCTATGCCGACCTTGCTGACCGTGCTGCAAAGCGCAAACAGGCGGTAGACAGTGGTGTATGGCCACCAAAAAATATCCTGCCTCTGCTCGGCACCATGCAAAGCAGCATCCTGACTCCGGTCGCTTATTCGCCGAGCCGGTAGCCTGATAAGTTTTATCCTGACGCCTTACGCACGTTGCGTTCCAGATGGCAATGATCCCGAATGAAAGGGAGCAGGTATCAATGGCTGCAAGGCCATTCCTGTCGAGCGAAGCTTGTAACAGTTTGGCCCGGCGCTGTCCTTGATGGGTGGTCGCGCCACGAGCCTGCGCCAAAGTCCAGGCAGTTCCTGAGGTAAGACCTTCTGTCCGGAACTGTTTGCAAGGGCGTGAAAGGGGGGGACATCGGAGCGAACGGGATGCATGACCCGCTCGCACCGATCATCTGTCGGGGCTCATTACCCCCGGTGTTTTTCTGCCTCAGCGCAAAGAACCAGCGCAAAGAAAAAGGCAGAACCGCGCTCAGTGCGGCACAGCTTCCACGACGTTGGAAAATCCCTCATGAACCATCGGCGCAACGGGGTGCTTTTCAAGCAGCGCATGTAAGGTCTCCAGTGCCTTGTCGAGTTGCTGGTCCTGACCGTTGAAGGTCGCAACTGGCATGTTTTCAACCGTGATATCGGGTTCGACGCCGTGGTTTTCGACCAGCCAATGGCCCTTCATATCAAAATAGGGGTGCTGCGCCGTGCGGGGTAAGCCGTTATCGGCCAGTCGGTCAGAGTCTGAAAGCCACACACCAGCACCGGCAGTCCGCATGCCGATCAACGGGCCGATACCAAGAGCCTTCACGCCTTGCGAGAAAGTTTCGCCATCAGAATAGGTGAATTCGTCGCACAGGACAACGATATGCCCCCGGAAGGCTTGCTGCATGTTGCCCTGTGGGGCCTGACCATGATCTGACCAGAACATCCAGACCTTACGCAGCAGCTGCGACAGCACCCAGGAGTCGATATTGCCGCCCAGATTGCGACGCATATCGATGATCAGGCCGTCCTTGCCGGTCTGCGCGTAAAAATCGCGTGTAAAGGTGGCAATATCATCCTCACCCATCGCACGCAGATGAAGGTAGCCAATACGCCCGTGGCTGTCCTTCTCGACCCGATCGGCCCTTTCGCTCTCCCAGGCACGCAGGCGCAGGCTGGCTTCCTGCTTCGCGGTGACGGGCGTCACAATGGTTTGTACCTGCCCGTTCTTACGCTTGAGGGTCAGCAACACCTGTTTGCCGGCCTGATTGGCGAGCAGCGAGGAGAGGTCAGGCAGATCGGCCAGACTCTGCCCGTTGAGGGAGATAATCAGATCTCCGGGTTGCGCGTCGACATCGGGTGCGGCGAGCGGTGCGCGATCCTGTGGAAGATCTGGGTCGCCCGCATAGATGCGATCAATCAGAAAGCCACCCGGCTGGCGTATGAGATGAGCACCCAGACCGGCTATCAGGGTCTCATTGTCGCGGGTCACGGTCTCGGCGGGGCGGAGCTGCGAGTGCAGGGCGTTGAGCTCCCCCATCATCTGGCCGAGCAAGTCATCCAGATCGGAACGGTCACCGACGCGGGTCAGGAGTGGGCGGTAGCGCTCGCGCACGCTGTTCCAGTCCACGCCATGCAGCGCGGGATCATAGAAATGGTCGCGATGCAGGCGCCAGGCATCGGTAAACATGTCCTGCCATTCTGCACCGGGGTCGATGCGCAGACGAAGGCCGTCGAGGCTGAGCTGAGAGTCGGGGCCTCCTGAATCACCCAGCGTCGCGGCTGCGGGGACTAGCTGTATCTTTGGTTTCTGCTTTCGTTTGCCCGAGACAAGCATGAGTGTCTTGCCGTCCGGTGTCAGACTGATCTCCCTGAGATCCGAGGCGAAAACCTTCGGTTTGATCTCATCGTGCGTGACGTGGACCGAATAGAGCGTCATCCCGTCGCTTTTGCCTGCCGGGTCGCTTGGTTTTTGTGCGAGCAGATAGAGATAATCCGGGGTGACCTCGATCTGGCTGTATTCCGCCGCAGGGATGGGCAACTGATACAGGCGCGAAGCAAGGCCATCGGGATCGAACGCCGGGCTTTTGGTGCTTGCCGGCGTTGGTGTCTTCTCCGGTGTCTTGGCAGGTGCAGTGGGATCGAGTTCGTTGTGTGGGGCGAAGGGAAAGCGCACATTCTTGTGCAGCGCCAGCGCAAAGACACCCGTGCGGGGGCCGAATACGGGGGCAGGATTGCGATCTCCCCACGGACTGCCATTAGCAAGTTCGAAAATCCTGTCGGACAGGAACCACAGAAAATGCCCATCCGGGCTGAAACGCGGTGCGTAGGAGTCGTAATCCGGCGTTGTGGCCCAAAGTGTCACGCCCGTATCCAGGGGATAAAGCGCAATCTGACGTCTTATGTTTTCACCACGGGCTCGCGTGAAGGCAAGCGCGCGGCTGTCATGGGACCAGACGACGGAATCATAGTCGCTCTGACCATCAAGGCGGGCGTCATCGATCAGTTTGTCGTTGCGTGTGGCCACGTCCAGAATGGAAAGATGCCCGGCGAGATCGGTGTGAGCGATATGGGTGCCGTCAGGAGAAATCCAGAGCCCGGTAGGCTCGCTCTTGCTGGCATGGGTAAGGGCCGTCCCTTCGGCGCCCCCTGTGGCCGGAAAAGCCCAGAGCTCGGATTCACCGCCCTTATCGCTGAACGCGTAGAGCGTCTTGCCGTCAGGAGAGAGGCTGGCATGTCGCAAGCGTGTGCTCGCTGGCGTTGCCAGCGTGATGCGTCTTTGTGGCCCCGAGCTGGCGAGCACTACATGACCACGCAGGGTCAGGGCGACCTGCTTGCCGTTGGGCGCGAGATCGATATCGGTCAGGTATGGGAAAGGATTGTCCAGCCACTGAGTGCGCCGCGCAGCATTGTCGCTCACAATGTCAACCGGAATGAGCGTCTCGTTGCCAGTATCGAGGTCGAGGTGATAGAGGTCGGCCCCGCGCTGATAAACCACATCGTGACCGCTCAGACTGGCCTGCCGGATACCGAAATCATCATGCTGCGTGAGCGGACGACCATCCGTGCCATCCAGCGCATAGCTCCAGAGATTATCGCGGCCGCTCTGATCGCTGATCACGATCAGCCGGTCTTTCCAGAGCATGGGGCGGCGCAGATTGACGTTCTGCGGCCCCAGACGTTCGGCTTCACCGCCGCCCTTGAGTCGATAGCGCCAGAGTTGCGCCACGGCGCCGCCGCGATACAGCCTGAGGTGATCATGGGAGACGGCCGTGCCGAAACGGACGAAATAGAGCCATTGTCCGTCGGTGCTCAGGGCCGCGTCATTGGCATCGGCCAGAGGGTAGGTACGCTTCGTGCCGCTGACGGGAAGGATCGCGCTTACCACACGACTCAGGCCCGGGCCTGTCGCGGGAGCAGAGCTGTAGAGGATGCCTGCTTTCTTGTCCCAGCCAATAGGCATGACATTTTGGTTCTCGAAGGTAACACGTCTGGCCGTCCCTCCTTCGATCGGCATGACATAGATTTCCTGCGGGCCGTCATAATTGGCCAGAAAGGCTACCTGCTTGCCATCGGGTGAAAGGACGGGATGCGGATCGGTGCCGATTGGCGCAGTCAAGCGCGTGGCGTTGCCACCCTGCAGGGGGGTACTCCACACGGATTGCTCGTCATCAAAGACAAGGGTCGTGCCTGACAGGGCCGGATCACGCAGATAGCCGGGCGCAGCCTGGGCCGGAGGCGAGGCAAGGCCAAGCAGGGTCAGGCTGGCAATAGCGGTACTGGCGAGCAGGGAGGAGAGACGCATGAACACCTTCTGGAGCAACGAAATTCTGTGATGCGGGAGACTGGCGCGGAAGCCTCACCTCGACGGGGTTGCAAATAGAAACTGTGAAGTGTCCCCAAACGCAAGCCTCATGGCCTGCATGGGCCATCCAGACGGAACGGTACGGTACAGGAAACGGTACCGGGAGGGGCCTCAGCTGGTAGCGGCGCGTAATCCGCTCCCCGCGGCCAGGGGGCACAAAGGCAGTGCCAGCGCCAGAAAGGCGCCAAGTATGCTCAGCTCCACCCTGTTGCTCTGACCATTGGCCGCGGCATCGGCCGCCGCTGCGCCAAAGATCAGCACAGGTGAGGCGAGAGGCAGGGTCAGAAGCGGCAGCAGGATGCTGCCACGTCGCGCGCCCAGCACCAGCCCCGCCGCCATTCCTCCCAGGAGCGAAAGCAGCGCCGTGCCCGGCACGAGCCCCGTTAGTAGTGGCAGGATATCGCCCGGTGTGCCCCCCAGCATGAGTGTAAGAGGGCCGGCCGCAACGAGAAGGGGCACGCCGGTCGTCAGCCAGTGCGCGATGATCTTGGCAAGCGCCACCAGTGAAGGGGGTAGGCCCAGAAGCAGAAGGTGATCGAGGCCGCCATCATCAAGCTCGGCACCAAAAAGCCGGTCGAGTGGCAACAGGCTGGCCAGCAGCGCGCAGACCCAGATAATGCCTGGGGCCATGCGGTGAAGCAGAACCGGCGATGGTCCAAGCGCCAGCGGAAAGAGGCTGGCACAGAGCACGAAGAAAAGAACAGCTGCGAGCGTATCGGCCCCAAAGCGCATGGCAAGAGACAGGTCGCGCCGGATCAGGGAGAGGAAGGCGCTCACCAGCATGGGTCGCTCCCGTGAAAGGCCGTGGGAGTGAGAGCGAGGGTCGTGGCATCGGTCAGGGGCAGGGGAACATGGGTTGTGGCGATAATCATGCCACCCTGGGCACGATGCCGGGCCATCACATGCCCAAGTGTTTCGATGGCGTGTGCATCCAGCCCGAGGCTCGGCTCATCCAGCAACCACAGGGGCGCGTGGCGCAGAAGGAGACGAGCGAAAGCGCCACGTCTTTTCTGGCCTGCCGAAAGAAGACGCGTCGGCAGATCGGCCAGCGTCACAAGGCCGAGGACGTCGAGAGCCTGATCCAGCGCAGCACTCTCGCCCGATTTGCCTGTTCGTGCCTCAAATAGCCCGGCCTCAAGGTTCAGGTTCTGACGCAGGGTCAGGGCAGGCTTGAGCGCATCCTGATGACCGAGATAGGCGATATCCAGAGCCTGTGTCGGATCGGGCCTGTCGGCTGACCTTGGCTCGCCATTCCAGATGATCTGACCACCCTGTGCGGGGCAGAGCCCGGCCAGAAAACGGAGCAGGGTCGATTTGCCCGCACCATTCGGGCCTGTAAGCAGGATGGCCTCACCGGGCGCGAGCGACAGGCTGAGTCGATCCAGCACCAGACGATCACCGCGTATCACGGTTACGTCATGCAAATGGAGCCAGGGCGCTGGAGGCGAGGGAAAACCTGACATTGTGCGGGAATAACATCTTCCTGAGAGAGTTTTATTCGACTCTGTGCGAATAAGGGTCGAGACTGTATAGAAGGCTCAGCCCTAGAGGGCCAGTTGACAAGACAGCCAGTTGACAAGGCAGGAGGACAAGCCATGAGAACCGTTGGACGGGATTCCCTGGGCGTGATGCGGGATCTGGAGGTTGATGGCCGAAAGTACCACATATTCTCCCTGCCAGAGGCGGCGGCCAAGCTGGGCAATCTGTCGCGCCTGCCGGTCAGTCTCAAGGTGCTGCTCGAAAACGTACTGCGCTTTGAAGACGGGCTGAGCTATCGCACCGAAGATGCGCAGGCCATTGTCGACTGGACCGCTAAGGGCCATTCGGATCAGGAAGTGCCCTTCAAACCGGCGCGTATCCTCATGCAGGATTTCACCGGTGTTCCGGCCGTGGTCGATCTCGCCGCCATGCGCGACGGCATCATTGCCCTTGATGGTGACCCGGAAAAGGTGAACCCGCTGGTGCCGGTCGATCTCGTGATCGATCACTCGGTCATGGTGGATGTCGCGGGCAGCGCCGATGCGCTGGAACGTAATGTCGAGATCGAGTTCGAGCGTAATGGCGAGCGTTACGCCTTCCTGCGCTGGGGACAAGGCGCGTTCGAGAACTTCCGCGTTGTGCCGCCGGGTGCAGGCATCTGCCATCAGGTCAATCTCGAATATCTGGCGCAGGCCGTCTGGACCGGCAAGGTCGATGGCAAGGACTACGCCTATCCTGACACGCTTTATGGCACAGACAGCCACACCACCATGGTGAACGGTATGGGCGTGCTTGGCTGGGGCGTGGGTGGCATCGAGGCCGAGGCTGCCATGCTCGGCCAGCCGATCGCCATGCTGATCCCGGATGTGATCGGCGTGCGTCTTGAGGGCGTTCTGCCTGAAGGCGCAACCGCGACCGATCTCGTGCTGACCATTACCGAAATGCTGCGCGCCGAAGGCGTGGTTGGCAAATTCGTGGAATTCTTCGGTCCCGCCCTTGATCATCTGCCGGTGGCCGATCGTTCGACCATCGCCAATATGGCGCCGGAATATGGTGCAACTTGCGGGTTCTTCCCGGTCGATGCGCTGACGCTGGATTATCTGCACCAGACAGGGCGCGACGAGCATCGCATCCGTCTCACCGAGGCTTATCTGCGCGCCCAGGGCATGTTCCGCGACGCCGATACGCCTGAGCCTGTGTTCTCGAAGGTTCTGTCGCTCGATCTCTCGACCATCATCCCCTCACTGGCTGGTCCCAAGCGTCCGCAGGATCGCGTGGCCCTGACCAATGCGACGGCGGCTTTCGAGGAAGCGTTGACGACCACGCTGGGCGTGAAGCCTGACGATGTGCGCAAGCGCGCCATCGTGGCCGGGTCGGATTACGACATCGGTCATGGTGATGTGGTGATTGCGGCCATCACCTCCTGCACCAACACCTCCAACCCGGCGGTTCTGGTGGCGGCTGGTCTGGTGGCACGCAAGGCCCGTGCGCTCGGCCTGAAGCCCAAGCCCTGGGTCAAGACGTCACTCGCCCCCGGCTCGCAGGTGGTGACGGATTATCTCGACAAGGCGGGTCTCAGCGCTGATCTCGATGCGCTTGGCTTCGAGACGGTCGGTTATGGCTGCACGACCTGCATCGGCAACTCGGGCCCCATCGCCCAGCCGATCGTGGATGCGATCGAAGGCAATGGTCTGGTGGCGACGTCGGTGCTTTCGGGTAACCGCAACTTTGAGGGGCGCATTTCGCCCAATGTGCGCGCCAACTATCTTGCCAGCCCGCCGCTGGTGGTGGCCTATGCCCTGCTTGGCACTCTGCGCAAGGACATCACGAAAGAGCCTCTCGGCATCTCGAAGGATGGCAAGGAAATCTTCCTGCGTGATATCTGGCCAAGCAATGAAGAGATCGCAGCGCTCATCAAGTCCTCCGTCACGCGTGAAAGCTTTGTCGAGCGTTATGGCAGCATCTCGAAGGGCACGAAGCAGTGGCAGGCTCTGGCCGTTGCCAGCGATGCGCGGACCTTCGCTTGGTCGGACAGCTCAACCTACATCCAGAAGCCGCCCTATTTCGAAGGGCTGACCAAGGAGCCGGGCGAGACGCATGACATCGAGAATGCGCGTATCCTCGCGCTGCTGGGCGACAACATCACGACTGACCACATCTCACCGGCAGGCGCTATTAAGCCGTCCTCTCCGGCGGGCAAGTTCCTGAGCGAGCATCAGGTGGCGGTTGCGGACTACAACTCCTACGGGTCGCGCCGTGGCAATGACCGCGTGATGGTGCGCGGCACCTTTGCCAATATCCGTATTCGCAACGAGATGCTTCCGGGCGTCGAGGGCGGCATGTCGAAATACCTGCCTGATGGCACGGTGGCGTCGATCTATGATGTGGCGCATCGCTATCAGCAGGATGGTACGCCGCTGGTTGTGATTGGCGGGCGTGAATACGGTATGGGATCCTCGCGTGACTGGGCCGCCAAGGGCACGAATCTGCTGGGCATCAAAGCCGTGATTGCAGAGAGCTTCGAGCGTATCCATCGTTCCAATCTGGTTGGCATGGGCGTTCTGCCTCTGACCTTCCGTGAGGGGACGACACGCAAGACGCTGGGGCTGGATGGCACCGAAACGCTCTCGCTGGGTGGGCTCGAGTCCATTACGCCGCGCATGACCGTTCCCATGACCATTACCCGCGCCAGCGGCGAAACCGAGCAGGTCGAGCTTCTTTGCCGCATCGATACGCTTGATGAAGTCGCCTATTACAGGCATGGAGGAATTCTTCCTTATGTCCTGCGCGGGATGACCGAAACTGACTGATCACGCCGAGACCGTTCTCGACGCCAGAAACATCACCAAAAGCTTTGGGCGACATGTCGTACTGCACGACATGTCGCTTTGCGTTGAGCGTGGTGACCTGATTTCCATCATCGGGCCTTCGGGCTGCGGGAAGTCGACTTTTCTGCGTTGTCTCAATTTTTTGGAGATACCTGACTCCGGGACAATCCGGGTTCGGGATGTCAAAATCGATACGATTGCGGGGCAGGGCTGGACTCATGCCCAGGAACGCCGGGCCCACAGGCTGCGCGCCCATGTCGGCATGGTCTTCCAGTCGTTCAATCTGTTCCCGCATCGCACGGTTCTGGACAATATCATGCTGGCCCCGCGGGCGGTTAAGGGTATGGCAGCCGGTGATATCGCGCCGTTAGCGCATAGTCTGCTGGCGAAGGTCGGGCTCGATGGTCTGGCTGATCGTTATCCATCGACCTTGTCTGGCGGGCAGCAGCAGCGCGCAGCCATCGCCCGAGCTCTGGCCATGCAACCAGCCATCATGTTGTATGACGAGCCAACCTCTGCACTGGACCCGGAACTGGCTGAGGAGGTCCTGCAAGTCATGCGCAGACTGGATGAGGAGGGTATGACCCAGATCGTCGTAACCCACGACATGCGCTTTGCCCGTGCGGCGTCGGACCGCGTTCTGTATGTCGAGGGTGGTCACATCATCGAAAGTGGAGACCCCGAAGAGTTTTTTGCTGCCCCTGAGGATCCCAGAACGCGCCGCTTCCTGAGATCGCTGCTATGAAGGCCTTCACCTTGCCAAGGCGGGTTTTTGCCTGCGCCCTGATGGGGGTGACGCTTATTATTGGTGGTCACGCTGTCCACGCTCAGACATCTTCTCCCCCCCCTGCGATAAGCCAGGCGGCTCCATCATCGGTGTTGAACTGGGCCTCGGATGGTGAGGCCAATGTTCCCTATGTCTTTCACGACCCGTCGGATACGAATCGCCTTGAGGGGTTCGAGTTCGACATGGTGCAGGAAATTGCCCGGCGCCTGAATCGTACACCGCATTTCGTGCAGAACGATTGGGACGGTCTGATACCGGGCCTTCAGCGCGGCATGTATGACATGGTGGTGGACGGCATCGAGATGACACCCGACCATGTGAAGGCCGCGCTCTTCTCACGGCCTTACTATGTGACCGGTGATCGTATCGTGGTGCGTCGCGACCGTCAGGACCTCGCCAGTTTTGCTGCCCTCAAGGGGCATGTCGTCGGAACGATCAAGGAGACGCTGGCCGAACGGCTGTTGCAGAACGAGCCAAGCATTACCACGCGCTCTTACGAGGAGGAGACCTATGCCTTTTCCGACCTGCGCAACGGGCGTCTGGATGCGCTCCTGCTCGACGGACCCATCGCGCTTTTCTACGCCGGGGTAACTGATGATCTGGTGATCGTTGGCGAGCCGGTAGGGCAGACCCGCTATGGCATTGCCTTCAAGCCGGGCAATGTCGCGCTTCATGATTCCGTCGATCGTGTGCTTGGTGACATGATGAGCGACGGGACGCTCCAGACCATTCTACGGCGCTGGAATCTCTGGACACCCGAGATGGCAGCCATGACGGGCGACCACACAGTGCGTGAGGTGCCCCCTGTCGCGTGGCTGCGCTATCGTGACGCTATGCGCAGCCAGCTTGGCTGGATGGGGCTGCTCCACCGCTATCTCGGATTCCTGCCCATCATTGGCAAGGCGGCCGCGCTGACCCTTGTGGTGTCGGCCCTTTCCATGATCCTTGCCGTCAGTCTGGGGCTCGTGCTTGCCTTGTGCCGCCACTACGGGGCACGCCCCCTGCAATGGCTGAGCGGACTTTACATCGAGGTTGTGCGCGGCACGCCCCTGCTTATTCAGGTGCTCTTTATCTTCTATGGTCTGCCGGGCATAGGCATCAAGCTGTCGCCTTTCTTCGCTGGCGTGCTGGCCTTGGGCCTGAATTATGCGGCCTATGAAGCTGAAAATTATCGGGCTGGCCTCTCATCTGTGCCGCGTGGGCAAATGGAAGCGGCCATTGCGCTTAACATGACGCGCGCCAAGGCTGTTCGGCTGGTGATCGTGCCGCAGGCCTTTCGCACGGTCCTGCCGGTCATGACCAACGACTTCATTGCCCTGCTCAAGGATTCTTCGCTCGTGAGTGTGATCACGCTCACCGAGCTGACAAAGACCTATATCCGGCTTTCATCGACCTATTATGACTATATCGGTACCGGGCTTCTGATCGGTGCGGCCTATCTGCTGCTTGGGCTGCCCTTCGTCCGTTTTGCCCGCCATGTGGAACGCCGACTGGGGCAGAGCCTCACGCGCTCAGGGCATCACTGAGAAGTCTGTTACAAAACTTTTGAGTCCGATGCAGAGGCAAGCGCGTCGTTCGCAACAGGATTGTGCGCAGCGGGCCTCCCGTCTGACGGGATCAGGCCTGCCCTTGAAGCCGATCGCAAGCGGATGCCACGAGATTAGATCCCAGCTCGGGACCTTGCTTCATCGGATCTTCGCATGGCGACGATCGCGTAAAGACAGCCAAGAGTGGCGGCGTCTGCGATGGCTGCGTCACTCAGAAAGGTGCCAGCAGATCGGCGAGATAGGCCAGCACGCTGCACACGACAACATGGCGCAATTGGCAGGGTCATTGGTGCCCCGCTCGTAAGGCACCCAGACAACACCAGTGAAAATGGCAACTCTCAGAACAGTATTGCCGGGTCGTGAGCTCTGTGTGCTGTGATGATGGCAAAGGAAACCAGAACACCGGTGACGGTAATGAATGGCATGAAAAGTTGAGTGATTGGGTTATGATGGTTCGCCACCCGTAATCCGACCTGTGCTCGCAGTTTGTCGATCAGCAGAGCCAGGGGGAACGGGATGGCCGCGGCCATGAGAACGGTAGAAAGAGACCGCTTGTCACCCATCCAGACACTTGCGAGGGCCAATCAGGACCAGGAGGCCTGGCCGATATACCTCGCGTCGGATAGGCTGCGCGCAAGGTGTTGAGAGAAACGTCAGACAGATTATACAAATATAAATTCTCTCGATTTTACATCGATATACTTTGTCAGGAGAATATAGAGGTTCTCTCAAGTCGAGAAAATATATCATCGTCTGTTATGATGAAAGACTACCTTCACGGACCAGCGTAGCAGCCGTAGCAACAACTCAGGGCGAAAGATGTTGCTGCACTGCCAGCGTGCGTACGCCCGCCTGTACGCTGTTTGATCAAGAGCATTTTGGAACCGGCAATGTTTGCATCGCTCTGACTCACTGTAGGAGCGTCTCTTCTAGAGGCGTTCCCCTTGAATGGCTCAGGGAGCCGATGGGTCATGGGCAAGGTCCGTCGGAAATGCCGGTCTACCTGCATCATGCGTCATGGCCTGACGGAGGAGCGGCACCCAGCGAGAGAACCAGCGCTCTGTCCTGTGTATGAACTCGTCGGCGGCAGGAACTTGCGACAATGTCGTTTTATCCCAATAGGGAAGGGGGGCCAGCAACTGGACCGTGCCGGTCTTGGTGGGAGCAAGAAGATAGGTGATGCCTGAGCTGCCCTTGGTCGCATCGGTGGAGCCACTGCTCTGGATCCAGTTAGCGACCACAAAAAGGGACGGCATGGGAAAGCCCAGCGCGCCCAGTCTCTTGAAAGCAAGCTGAATCAGCTCGTCAGACGAAATGGCGCCATTCGGCCCCATGACGGCATTGGCAATAAAAGCGCATTCATTCCGGCCATCGGGCCGATCGGCGTAGATGCGGGCGCTGTAATTGCGGTCATCGTGACAATGCGAGGCCGCCGACTGAACGACATCGAGAGGGAGCTGCTCAGTAGCTGTGCGTGCAATCATGACGCCTGTGACGACACCGCGGTCGGTACGCACGAGGATATTGATCAGCATAAGGCCGCCCGGACCGAATTGCCCCGTGAGCACTGGATGCCAGACGCCCGCAGGCAGGGGCAACGTATGCCCACCAAACGGTATCGCTCCAGTCAGTGATGCAGTGATATCGGGTGTCATCAGACGATTGGTGTCGTCCGGCGCTCCGGCCTGCGCTTGAGAGCCCTGCCCGTTACTGGCGGCCTGATTGCTCGCGGTGGATGCGGGGGCAGCGCCATTCGGGGGCTGCATGCCAGGCAGACGTTGGAGCCACGGCGCATGGGCAAGCATCCAGGGCAGGGGGAAGAAGAGGCTCATGATCGTGAAAAAGATCATGATGTAGATCATGAGGCGCCATGCAGGAGCACGACGCCACAGACGGGTAAAAGCTGACACTGACTATCGTTCCGGCAGGGTTCAGGGTGTCAGTCGCGCGTTGAGCGAGACCGAGTCGTCAGCGATTTCGGCTTTGACGCCGTCATTGCCCATGACGAGACGAACGAGCTTTGCATTGTTCTGGCGCGCCAGGATCAGGCTTTCACTGACCATATCCTCGATCGAGCGAACCAGATCTCGTGCCGAGGCTCCGGCACCCAACTTCTGCTGACGCTGCATGAGCTGGAAGAGCAGATAGGCATCGATACCGCCAGCTTCGACATTGAGGCCATAACCCTTGATCATCGCCTCAATTTCCAGCGCCGCAACCCGTGCGAGATCGAGATCGCGCAGTTGACGGAAGACAAAGATACGATCCAGACGGTTCAGGACTTCCGGTGCAAAACCAGCCTTGCGCAGGGCTTCCGTCGATTCCGCGCGCATCCTGTCTGCATCGTCATGAAGACGATCGGCAATTTCGGTCAATGCTTCCGTTGCGATATTGGAGGTGAGCATGAAAATGGCGCGCGTTGTAGACACTTGAGCGCCGGTAGAGGCCTCGGTCACGTGGCCATCATTCCATGCGGTCAGGAATTTCTTGAAAACGTCTGGATGCGCTTTCTCAATCTCGTCGAGCAACACGATTGCATCCGGCTTTTCCTGAAGGCCGCCCGTGAGCTTGCCGAAGCTGTCGGATCCTACATACCCCTTGGGCGAGCCAAAAAGCATGGTTGCAGCATGTGGGCTGGACATCTGGGTCATGTCGAAATGAAGCAGGGGGCGGTCCATCTGCCGTGCGATCTGTTTTGCCAGATAGGTTTTTCCCGTGCCCGGAGGGCCGGCGAGGAGAAAGATTCCGACCGGCTTGTTGCGCACGGTCAGCGCAAGGCGTCGACGTAGCTGCTGGGCAATATCCTCGCAAACCTGATCCTGACCAACGACCTTGGCACGCAGTCCGGCGGCCAATTCCTCGGCATTGATCGCGACTTCCTTCTGCTCTTGGGCAAGAAGCTCTTCGAGGGCAACTCGGTTTGTCAGGCGGGCGAGAATATCCATAACGAAACCTTTGCGACGGCGAAGCCCCTTGCGGGCCAGTTTTGTGGAGCGGACCTCATAGAGGAGGCCGGAGATCGAGAGCAGGGCGGCGAGGCCAGCTATGGGAGGATAGGCGTCCCTTGCCCAGGAGAGGAAGTGAAGCAGCATTCCCCCCGAAAGGTGAAGCGAAACAGCTGCCTGAATGCTCGCA
This sequence comes from Asaia sp. A2, assembly GCF_057319415.1. NCBI lineage: Bacteria > Pseudomonadati > Pseudomonadota > Alphaproteobacteria > Acetobacterales > Acetobacteraceae > Asaia > Asaia sp. A2. The sequence continues at coordinate 456,098 of NZ_JBXWTO010000001.1, read as the reverse complement.
AGGATCAGAAAGATCACCATCATGACGGGCATGAGGCGATTGAGGGCAGGCATCAAGGCTTTCATTGTACGATCACGTCCAGAACAATCTGCTGATCAAGGCTGGCGAGGGTCGGGAGAACCTGAGCGCCGATCGCTGTAAGGATGCCGGTCTGCACCCCCCCTGCCGGGGGCTGGGTCAGGGGGGAGATTGTGACCTCGCCAGCGAGATAGATGGGTAGAACCACAGCCTGCAATTCGGGTTTGAGGGTGAGGCGCTGCGTTATGCCACCCGAGGTGATGGCAACAGACTGACCGGGTAGCCCGGCAATCTGGGCGATAGGCATGCGCACCAGCCGCATGCGGCGGTTTTTCACAGCGGCAAGTATATTGGCCTTCTGCTGGCTATCGAAGCCTGAATGCGCCAGAGCCGACGCAGCCTGCCCGGAGGCAATCAGGGCAAATTGTGCACCCTGATGTTTGGCGTCTGCCCGGATCTGGGGCTCAGTTGCAGGCGACGTGGTTGACGCTTCAAGTGTATGATCTGCTGTTACGCCGCTATGAGCGGCATTGTGCCAGTAGGCCCCTCCCATGCAGGCCATGACAACTGCAGACGCCACGACAAGCTTGGAGGTCAATCCTCCGCTTTCGCGGGCGGATTGATGGCCGCTACCGACTGTTCCATTGAAAAGCGGCTTGAGTTGTGGCTCGGGCGTATCGTTCATCGCTGATGACTGTGGCAGGATAAAAACCCTGACCGCAAGAGCTCTGTTACATGGGGAGTGTAATCAAAAGTTACGCGGCCCGCGTCATCGTGCGCGAGTCTTGCATCAACGGCCATCTTGGCCTAGACAGCATGTATTCCTTTCATCTTTCGTCTTATCGGGGGGTGGCCTTGACGGGCCGCCTTTTTTGTCTTGGCCAATGAAATTCCCAGCCTGAACGGTCTTGAAGCGCGTATCGCGCAGCAGATCGAGCCGACCCTGACCGATCTCGGTTACGAGCTCGTGCGCCTGAGCGTGTTGGGCCGCGAAACGCCCACCATCCAGATCATGGCTGATCGCGCCGATGGGTCCCTGATCGGAATCGAGGATTGTGAGCAGATCAGCCACGCTGTGGGCGCCGTGCTGGATGTGGATGATCCGATCCCCGGCGCATGGACGCTTGAGGTTTCCTCTGCCGGAATCGACCGCCCGCTGACGCGCCTGAAGGATTGGGACCGTTTTGCGGGTCACCTGGTCAAGGCTGAGCTCGATCTGCCGCTCAATGGTCGCAAGCGCTTTTCGGGTATCATCACCGGGACCCGCGAGGGCGCAGCCGTTATTCGTCTGGATGACGGCGAGGAAGCCGTTCTGCCTATCGACACCATTCGCAAGGCCCGTCTTGTGCTGACCGATGCGCTGATTGAGGCGAGTGCTGCAATGCTGGGCATTGCATCCGAGGATGAAGGGGCAGAAGAAGAGGAAGCGCCGCGCCGCAAGACGCCGAAGCTCAATCCTGCCAAGCCGGGCAAGGGATCACGGCCCGGACGAAAGACACACTGAAGTTTGCGTTACTGGGTTTCCCGCCTTTCTTGTTTCTGATGGTCTGCGCCGCATTGGCGCGCCGCATTTGAGGATTTCGTCTGATGGACACCTCCGTTACCCGTCCTGAGCTGCTTCTGGTGGCAGACGCTGTTTCGCGTGAAAAGAACATCGATCGTGAAGAAGTGCTGGAGGCGATGGAGCAGGCCATCCAGAAGGCCGGGCGCGCCAAGTACGGCCACGAAAAGGATATCCGCGCGACGATCGATCGCCGCTCCGGTGAGGTTCGTCTGTCACGCTGGACCGAAGTGGTCGAGACCGTTGAAAACGAGGACACCCAGATTCCTCTCGCCATTGCGGTGAAGTTCCAGCCCGAGATCAAGCTGGGCGAGCATCTGGTCGACCCGCTGCCGCCCATCGATTTCGGCCGTATCGCTGCACAGACCGCCAAGCAGGTTATCGTGCAGCGTGTTCGCGAATATGAGCGCAAGAAGCAGTATAACGAGTTCAAGGACCGCGTGGGCGAGATCGTCAACGGCACGGTTAAGCGCACGGAATACGGCAACCTCATGGTCGAGATCGGTCATACGGAAGCGCTGCTCCGCCGTGACGAACTGATCCCCCGCGAGTCGTTCCGCAATTCCGATCGCGTGCGTGCCTATATCTATGACGTGCGTGACGAAACGCGTGGCCCGCAGATCTTCCTGAGCCGTACACATCCTGCCTTCCTGGCCAAGCTGTTTGCGCAGGAAGTGCCGGAAATCTATGACGGCATCATCGAGATAAAGGCTGTGGCCCGTGATCCGGGATCGCGCGCCAAGATGGCTGTTGTCTCCAAGGACGCATCCATCGACCCGGTTGGTGCTTGTGTTGGTATGCGCGGCTCACGCGTTCAGGCCGTGGTGGCCGAGCTGCAGGGCGAGAAGATCGACATCATCCCCTGGAGCCCTCAGGCCGCAACCTTCGTGGTGAATGCTCTGGCTCCCGCCGAAGTGACCAAGGTGGTCATGGATGAGGAAGCTGGCCGCGTGGAAGTTGTCGTGCCGAACGAGCAGCTTTCGCTTGCCATTGGTCGTCGTGGACAGAACGTGCGACTGGCAAGCCAGCTCACACGCTGGGATATCGACATTCTGACCGAAGCCGAAGAATCCGAGCGCCGTCAGGAAGAATTCCGCAAGCGTACCCAGCTCTTCGTCGATGCGCTCGATGTCGATGACGTGATTGCTGGCCTGCTGGTGACCGAAGGTTTTCACACCATCGAAGAGCTGGCTTATGCCGATCCGGATGAGCTGCATGCCATCGAGGGCTTTGATGAAAGCGTGGCCGAGGAGCTGATGCGCCGTGCCGAGGAATTCCTCGTGCAGAAGGAGCAGGAGCTGGACGACAAGCGCCGTGGCCTTGGCGTTGAGGATTCAATTGCCGAGCTTGGCGTGTTTACCAACGCCATGCTGGTGACGCTGGGTGAGAAGGGCGTAAAATCACTCGATGATCTGGCCGATCTCGCAGGCGACGAGCTTGTCGAAATGCTCGGCAGTGACAATATAGATGAAGATGCTGCCAATGAGATCATCATGGCAGCCCGTGCCCACTGGTTTGATGGTGAGCAGGCAGAGGCAACCCCCGAGGAAGGGGAGGCTTCCGACGTCTGAGATCCACCAAACACAGGCACCGAGTCCCGACTCCGATATCGAGCTTGACCCGATCGAACTCGATGACGAGAAGGGGCCGCAGCGGCGCTGCATCGTGTCTCGCGAGAGCGGGAACCCTGATGTCATGCTGCGTTTTGTCATTGCGCCCGATGGCACAGTCGTACCCGATCTGGCGGCCAAGCTGCCGGGGCGGGGAATCTGGTTGAGTGCCAGACGGGATGTGCTAGAAACCGCGCGGACGCGTCACCTGTTCTCTCGGGCAGCGCGTCGGCCGGTAAAGGTGCCTGAAGATATTGCGCAGGTACTGGTTTCAGGAATAGAAGCGCGGCTGGTGCAGGGCCTTGGGCTCGCGCGCCGAGCCGGGCAGGCTCTCTGTGGGTTTGTTAAGTGTCGCGAATGGATTGCTGCCGGCAAGGCAGGGCTAGTGATCCAGGGATCGGGCGGAAGCCCGGATGAGTTGCGGCGTCTGATATCGGGAAACAGCAAACTTCCGGTACTGACGTTACCGGCCCAGATGCTCGCGACGGCATTCGGGCGGGAACATGCGGTCTATGTTGTGATAGCGCCTGGTGCGCTGGCGCAGCGTCTGATGGCTGAGCATGAACGATTTTTGGGGCTGACCGATGGGTTGGTTCCTGAGCCGCGCAACGAGCGGCTCGGACGGGAACAGGCAGGTATATGAGCGAAGGCAACGAACGGAACCAGGGCACTCAGGCTCAGGGCGGTCAGACAGATGGCCAGAATGTCCAGGATCAGGGCGCCCAGGCTCAGGGTGACCAGGGTAAGGGACGTCTGTCCCTGCGTCCGGGCGGGCGCACGGAAGTCGGGCGTACAGTGGACGCGGGCTCTGTACGTCAGAGCTTCAGTCACGGCCGCTCCAAGGTGGTGCAGGTCGAGGTGCGCAAGAAGCGCGAGACGAGCGAACGCAAGGATGGCCGTGGTGCTGCGGGTGGCCGTGGAGGCCGTGCCGGCGCTGGACGTGCGCTGACGCCTGCGGAACTCGCTATTCGTCAGCGCGTGCTTGAAGAGCAGCGCAAGGAAGCCGCACGCGAGGCGGCACGTCTCGAAGAAGAAAAGATTCGCATCCTCTCCGCGGCAGAAGAAGCCAAGCGTGAGGAAGAGGCTCGCGCCGAAGCAGCTGCCCGCGAGGTCGAGGCCCAGCGTGAAGCTGAAGAGCATGACCGCCAGATGGCTGCTGCGGCTGAAGATCAGGCAAAGCAGGAAGCCCTTGAGGAGCAGCGCAAGGCGCGTGCCGCCGAGCGTGAGCGCGAGGAAGCCGCGCGCCGTGCGCCGCTTGAGGCAGCGGAGTCGGCCCGTCGTACCGGCGGTGTGCAGCTCGCTGCCCCGATGGAGCGTCTGCGTCCGCTGGCCGAGCGCGCTGTCATGGCACCGCGTCCAGTGACGCCCAAGCCCGCACCTGCTGCAGCCGGTGCGTCTGCTGCAGCGCCTCGCAATGAAACGCTTCACCTGCGTCGCGGTGGTGCGGGTGGTGAGACCGAGGATGATCGTCGCGCTGGTCCGCGCCGTGCCCCGGCCGCGCCGCCCCGCCGCGGTGCGCCGGCTGCGCCGAAGAAAAGCGGTGATTCGCGTCGTTCTGGCCGTATCGACGTTCGCGCAGCCATCGAAGGTGATGACGACAAGACACGTTCGCTCGCCTCGGTTCGCCGTCAGCGCGACCGCGAGCGTCGTCAGGCCGAGCTTGAGCGTCTTCGCGCCGACCAGGTTCGTGTGGTGCGTGACGTGATTCTGCCAGAATCCATCTCGGTGGCCGAACTGGCCAACCGTATGGCGCTGCGCCAGGCTGAGGTCGTCAAGGCGCTCATGAAGATGGGTGTGATGGCGACGGCCACGCAGCTGATCGACGCCGATACGGCAGAACTGGTCATCAGCGAGTTCGGCCATCGTGTCCGCCGTGTTGCCGAAAGCGACGTGGAGCTGGGTATTGAGGGTGTGGAAGATCGCGAGGAAGACCTCGTGACACGCGCTCCGGTCGTGACCGTCATGGGCCATGTCGACCACGGCAAGACCTCGCTGCTCGATGCACTGCGTACGACTGATGTGGCGGCCGGTGAAGCCGGTGGCATCACCCAGCATATCGGTGCCTATCAGGTGACGGTGCCCAGTGGCGCGAAGATTACCTTCGTTGACACGCCGGGTCACGAAGCATTCACCTCGATGCGTGCCCGTGGTGCTTCGGTTACCGACGTGGTCGTGCTGGTTGTGGCCGCCGATGACGGCGTGATGCCGCAGACGATCGAGGCCATCAAGCACGCCAAGGCTGCTGATGCGCCGATCATTGTGGCGATCAACAAGATCGACAAACCAGGTGCAAACCCCGACCGCGTGCGTCAGGCCCTGCTGAGTCACGAGATCGTCGTGGAAGCCCTTGGCGGTGACGTGCAGGATGTCGAGGTTTCGGCGCTCAAGCGTACGGGGCTGGACAAGCTGGAAGAGGCCATTCTGCTTCAGGCAGAAGTGCTCGACCTGAAGGCAAATCCGCATCGCGTGGCTGAAGGCTCGGTCATCGAAAGCCGTCTGGATCGCGGTCGCGGTCCGGTGGCAACAGTCCTGGTGCAGAAGGGCACGCTCAATCGCTCCGACATCGTCGTGGCGGGTGCTGAGTGGGGTCGTGTTCGCGCCATGCTGGATGACAAGGGACGCCAGCTCAAGGAAGCCGGTCCGTCCATGCCGGTTGAGCTTCTGGGTATCACGGGTGTTCCCGGTGCCGGCGAACCTTTCGTGGTCGTCGAGAACGAGAACCGTGCCCGCGAGATCTGCGAGTTCCGTCAGCGCAAGCAGAAGGACAAGATGGCAGCCGGTCGTGCCGCAGCCCGCGGTACGCTTGACCAGATGCTGGCCCGTATCCAGGCGGGTGAGCAGAAGGAAGTGGCTCTGCTCATCAAGGCAGACGTGCAGGGCTCTGCCGAGGCTATCGAGGCTTCGGTGCTCAAGCTCGAACACGAAGAAGTTCGTATCCGCGTGCTGAATGCCTCTGTCGGTCAGATCACCGAGAGCGACATCCAGCTGGCCAAGGCATCGAACGCCATCATCGTGGCCTTCAATGTTCGCGCCACCACGCAGGCCCGTGAAATGGCCCAGCGTGAGGATGTGGATATCCGCTACTACTCGATCATCTATCAGGTGACCGACGATGTGGAGCAGCTGGTCAAGGGCAAGGTTGCGCCCAAGCATCGCGAGAAGTTCCTTGGTTACGCCGAGATCCGTCAGGTCTTCAACATCACGAAGGTCGGCAAGGTCGCGGGTTGCTATGTCACCGAGGGCGTGGTCAAGCGTGGCTGTGGTGTGCGTCTGCTGCGTGACAACGTGGTGATCCATGAAGGTGAGCTGAGCCAGCTCAAGCGCTTCAAGGATGACGTCAAGGAAGTGGCCCGTAACTATGAGTGCGGTCTCTCCTTCGCTGGCTACAACGACCTGCGCGAAGGCGACATGGTTGAGTGCTACGAGATGGAAGTGATCCCTGCATGAGGGGTTCGCGTTCCAAGGTGCCGGGCTTTTCAGGGCCCGGCGACGCCGGTGGCCCTTCGCAGCGTCAGCTGAGAATGTCCGAGGAGGTCCGTCGTGTTCTTTCGGATCTCTTCGCCCGCACCGAGTTCCGTGATCCGGAGCTTTCGGGCGTGCATGTGACGGTGACTGAAGTGCGCATCTCCCCCGATTTTCGCCACGCCACGGCTTTTGTCAGCCGTCTCGGGCGTAGCGATATCGAGGAAGTGCTGCCTGCGCTCAAGCGCGTAGCGCCGTTCCTGCGCACAGGACTCTCCAAAACCCTGCGCTCGCGCATTGTGCCGGAAATCCATTTCCAGCCCGATACCGCGCTCGAACATGCGATGGAAATGGATGCGCTGATGCGCACGCCCGAGGTCCGTCGCGATCTCGATTCTGAAGACTGAGTGGAGCGACCCGTCATGGGACGCAAAAGAGGGCAGGATATTGACGGCTGGCTGATCGTCGACAAGAGTCTGAAGATCGGCTCGACCGATGTGGTGAACAAGGCGCGCCGCTTGTTCGATGCCAAGAAGGCCGGACATGGCGGCACGCTGGACCCTTTGGCGACGGGCATTCTGCCGGTCGCTTTCGGTCAGGCCACCAAGACGATCCCCTATATCATGGATGCCACCAAGCGTTATCGCTTCACGCTGTTCCTTGGTGAGTCGCGCACGACCGATGACCGCGAGGGTGAGGTCGTGCTGACAAGCGAGCATCGCCCCAGTGATGCCGAATTGCGTGCGGCTCTTCCTGCGCTCACCGGTGATATCATGCAGGTGCCGCCGGTCTATTCCGCCCTCAAGGTGGATGGCGAGCGATCCTATGACCTCGCACGGGCCGGACGACCGCCCGATCTGCCGCCTCGGCCTGCGCGCGTTGACTCCATCACGCTTGTAGACCGTCCTGATCGTGATCATGCCGTGTTCGAGGTTCAGTCGGGCAAGGGCGTGTATATGCGCAGCCTTGCACGTGACATTGCGCTGGCCTGCGGGACAGTCGGGCATATTGCCGTATTGCGCAGGACCAAATGTGGCCCGTTTGACGAGACCCATGCGATAACACTGGACAAGCTGGTCCAAAATGACGACAAGGCCGATGCACTTTCAGCGCTTCTGCGCCCGGTCTCGACCGCGCTGGCCGACATCCCGGCTCTGGCCGTGACCGACGCAGAAGCACAGGCCTTGCGCTTTGGACAGAGCCTTTCTCTGGCCGATTGCGCCGCTCTGATGCTGACACCGCAGGAGGGTGACGTCCTGCAGGCCCAGGAGGGGGGGTGTCTTGTCGGTTTGTGCCGTGCCCAGGAGGGCCGTCTCAAGCCGATACGGATATTCGAGTCGTTTAAATACGGAGACAGAGATGTCGATTACAGCTGAACGCCGCACGGCGCTGATCGAAGAATTCAAGACCAACCCGACCGACACCGGGTCGCCGGAAGTGCAGGTTGCACTGCTGAGCGAGCGTATCGTCAACCTGACGGGCCATCTGCAGACGCACAAGAAGGACTTCCACTCACGTCGTGGTCTTCTGATGCTCGTTGGCCAGCGTCGTGGCCTGCTTGACTATCTCAAGCGCAAGGATCAGGGCCGCTACCAGACCCTTATCGAGCGTCTCGGCCTGCGCCGCTAATATGCTCGGGCGGAGGGTCATGCCTCCGCCGCCTCCCGTCGTCATTCTGGCGGCGGGATACCAGGCTTCGTCACTGAACGTTGAAGCTGGAGACAGAACCGGCCTTCGGCGTTTCAGGCCACATGGTGACATGCCGGTCCGATCCCGGCCTTTCTTGCCATGCCGTCCGAAACGCTGCCAGCCAGTCAGGGCCCGTTCCCTTCAGATCACCGTAACCGGTGCCAAAGCCCCCTAATCAGGACAGAATGATGTTCAACTACTTCCGCAAGGAAATCGACTGGGCCGGACGCCCGCTCGTTCTGGAAACCGGCAAGATTGCCCGTCAGGCTGATGGTGCGGTTGTCGCCACCTATGGCGATACGGTTGTGCTCTGCACCGCCGTTGGTGCCAAGTCGGTCAAGCCGGGCCAGGACTTCTTCCCGATGACCGTCAACTATCAGGAAAAGGCCTATGCAGCTGGCCGTATTCCTGGCGGCTTCTTCAAGCGCGAGGGCCGTCCGTCCGAGAGCGAGACCCTGATCTCGCGTCTGATCGACCGTCCGATCCGCCCGCTCTTCCCAGAGAACTTCCGCAATGAAGTGCAGGTTACGGCGACCGTTCTCAGCCATGACATGGAAAATGACCCCGCACTGGTTGCGCTGATCGGCTGCTCGGCCGCGCTCACCCTTTCGGGTATCCCGTTCTATGGTCCGGTTGGCGTGGCGCGCGTAGCCCGCATCAATGACCAGCTCGTCATCAACCCGACCATTGCGGAGATGAAGGAGAGCGCGCTCGATCTCGTCGTCGCCGGGACGAGTGAAGGCGTGCTGATGGTTGAATCCGAAGCTTCCGAGCTTTCGGAAGAGATCATGCTCGAAGCCGTGACCGCTGGCCATGCCGCTTTCCAGCCCGTGATCGATGCGATCATCGATCTGGCCGAGCACGCCGCCAAGCAGCCCTGGGACCTCGAAGGCCCCACCAAGGAGCAGATCGCCCTGCGCAAGCGCGTGGAGAAGATCGGCACCAAGCTGATGGCTGACGCCTATAAGGAAAAGGCCAAGCAGGCACGCTACGAGAAGATCGCGACCGCCAAGGCGCGCATCATCGAAGGCCTGACCGAGGAAGGTCTGGACGTCGATATGGCCAAGCCGATGCTCAAGGAGCTTGAGGCCCAGGTCGTTCGTGGCGCCATCCTGAAGACCGGCATCCGTATCGACGGTCGCGACACCAAGACGGTGCGCCCGATTGTGTCTGAAGTCGGCATCCTGCCGCGCGCTCACGGCTCCTCGCTCTTCACGCGTGGTGAGACGCAGGCTCTGGTTGTTGCCACGCTGGGCACCACCCAGGACGAGCAGATCATCGACGCCCTTGAAGGCGAGTACCGCTCGAACTTCATGCTGCACTACAACTTCCCGCCCTACTCGGTTGGTGAGTGCGGCCGCATGGGAAGCCCGGGCCGTCGCGAGATCGGCCATGGCAAGCTGGCCTGGCGTGCGCTGCATCCGCTCCTGCCGGGCAAGGACCGCTTCCCCTACACGGTGCGTATCGTTTCCGAGATCACCGAGAGCAACGGATCGTCCTCGATGGCCACCGTCTGCGGTTCGTCGCTGGCGCTGATGGATGCAGGCGTGCCGCTGCCGCGTCCCGTCGCCGGTATCGCCATGGGCCTGATCAAGGAAGATCGCGGCTACGCCGTGCTGTCCGACATCCTGGGTGACGAAGATCACCTTGGTGACATGGACTTCAAGGTGGCCGGTACCGAATCCGGTATCACTGCGCTGCAGATGGACATCAAGATCACCTCGATCACGCCTGAAATCATGAAGGTGGCGCTCGAGCAGGCCCGTGATGGTCGTATCCACATCCTCGGCGAGATGGCCAAGGCTATCGATGAAGGTCGTGAGGGGGTCTCGCGCAATGCGCCGAAGATCACCACCATGAACATCGCCAAGGAGAAGATCCGTGATGTGATCGGTTCGGGTGGCAAGGTCATTCGCGAGATCGTCGAGTTTTCGGGTGCGAAGGTCGACATCAACGACGAAGGTGTCATCACCATCGCTGCCTCGAATGATGAGCAGGCCCAGAAGGCCATCTCGCGCATCGAAGGCATCGTGGCTGAGCCGGAAATCGGCCGCATCTACGATGGCAAGGTCGTAAAGACCGCCGATTTCGGTGCATTCGTGAACTTCCTCGGCCCGCGTGACGGTCTGGTGCATATCTCCGAGCTGACCGATGGTCGCGTGGCCAAGACCACCGATGTCGTGAAGCAGGGCGATGCCGTCAAGGTCATGGTTGTCGGCTTCGATGATCGCGGCAAGGTCAAGCTGTCGATGCGCGTTGTCGATCAGCAGACCGGTGCCGATATCTCGGAGAGCGTCGGTGCAAAGGCTGCTCGTCCGACCAGGCAGCGCGACGCTGACTGATCTCCCGTTTCAGGAGGAGAGCTATAAAGGGCTCTCCTCCCTCGGAGTACAACACTGATTATGATGTCGATTGATACCGTCCGTATGGCGGGCCGGGAAGTTCTTCCCCTCGTTGAGGGTGGCAAGGGCGTCTCGGTTTCGACCGGTATATCAGCAGGCCATTGGGCTGCTGCTGGTGGCGTGGGCACTGTCTCTGCCGTCAATGCCGACAGCTATGACGCAGATGGCAACCGTATCCCCCAGATCTATTCGGGCCGTACGCGCCGTGAGCGTCATGAGGAACTGATCCGCTACGCGATCGAGGGCGGTATCACCCAGGTTCGCATTGCCCGCGAAATTGCAGGCAGCAAGGGTATGATCAACGCCAATCTCCTGTGGGAGATGGGCGGTGCCGAGCAGGTGATCGAGGGTATTCTCGAGGGCGCCCCTGGCATGATCGACGGGCTGACCTGCGGTGCAGGCATGCCCTACCGCCTTTCCGAGATCGCGGCACGTCATAACGTGCATTATTACCCTATCGTCTCTTCGGCGCGCGCGTTCAACGCGCTGTGGAAGCGTTCGTACAGCAAGACATCCGAATTGCTGGGTGGCGTGGTTTATGAGGATCCCTGGCGGGCGGGCGGCCATAACGGGCTGTCGAACACCGAAAACCCGCTCAACCCGGAAGACCCCTATCCCCGCGTTGCCGCGCTGCGCAAATCCATGAACCAGTTCGGTCTTGAGACCGTGCCGATCATCATGGCAGGCGGTGTCTGGTGGCTTGAGGAGTGGGCGCACTGGTTCAATAATCCCGAGATCGGCCCGATCGTGTTCCAGTTCGGCACACGTCCGTTGCTGACTCAGGAGAGCCCAATTCCCGATGCATGGAAGCGCCGCCTGCGCCGCCTGCATGAGGGCGATGTGTATCTCAATCGCTTCTCGCCCACCGGCTTCTACTCATCGGCTGTGAACAACAGCTTCATGCAGAACCTGCGCGGGCGTTCCGAGCGTCAGGTGGCCTATAGCAGCGAACCTGTGGGCGAGCATGATACGCCTCATGGGATCGGCGCGCGCAAGCGCGAGGTCTGGATGACCGCGACGGATCGTGAGCATGTTCTGGCTTGGGAGGCTGCGGGCTATACCGAGGCCATGCGCACGCCGGATTCGACACTCGTTTTCGTCACACCTGAGGAAAGCCGCGTGATCGTGGCCGATCAGGTGGCCTGCATGGGCTGTCTTTCGGAATGTCGCTTCTCCAACTGGAGCCAGCGTGGCCCGAACTATACCAATGGGGTCAAGTCCGATCCGCGTTCCTTCTGCATCCAGAAGAGCCTGCAAGACATTGCTCATGCCGATGACAGTATGGGGATCGAGGCCGCTGACCAGCTGGTTGATCATAACCTGATGTTCGGTGGGACGAACGCATGGCGTTTCGGTTCCGATCCGTTCTATGCTGACGGCTTCACGCCGACAGTCGGTCAGCTTGTTGAACAGATCATGACGGGGCGCTGAGCGCCCTCAAGCAGCGGAGGTGCGAAACGGCATGATGAAGGGCAAGACCCGGCTTTCTGCCTCTCGCCCTCTGGCTGCCTTTCTGACAACCTCAACAAACCATCTCGCCCGTTATGCCATCACGCTTACGCCCGAGCAGCTGAGCCTGTATGAAGGCGCACGAGCGGGCCTTGTCACGGCCCTCGCTCTGACACCCTCGCTCTTTTTCGACCAACCCGTACTCGCGTGGATTGCCTTCGCCTGTTTCTGGGCCTGTCTGATTGATCCGGGTGGCCCCAATCGCGAGCGCTTTCAGGTTCTGGGCGGGTTCACGCTGGCTGGCACCCTTCTTGTCTTCGGGGTTTCCAGCCTGTGCCTGTTCGGCCCCTGGGCCACTGTGCCGCTCGTGGCGCTTATCGGGCTGGGTTGTGGTCTGGCGCGTATGTTCTCCCCGGCGGTCATGCAGCTTTGGGCGCTGGCTGGCTGTGCCGCCGTTGCAGCCACCGGTTTTCCCTCTCCTCCGCGTCAGGCGGCGGAGATTGCAGGGCTGTTTTTTGCGGGCGGTGCCTTGGCCACGCTGTTCTGTCTCGTGCTTTGGCGGCAGCAGCCCTATGCCCCGGCGCGACGCAGCCTTTCGGCAACCTTTTATATTCTCGATCTGATGGCGCGCGAGTTATCGGCCGGGCGTCTGCGCGAGGCTGTGCATCGTCAGGCGGCGCGAAACGCGATTGAGCGTGCCCGAACCTTGCTGCTGATGCTTGATGCACGACATGGCAATATGCGCCTGCGTCGGCGCATGGAAGCGACACTCATGGCAGCCGAGCGTGTCTTTACCGCTCTGCTCGCGTTGGAACATCTCTCGCAGAATGGGCCTTTATCGCCTGAGCTGCGCGTTCTTCTCGCGCGTCTTGGCATGGCCTGCCACGAGTGCATGCGACAGGTTGCACGGCCTGAACCCGATTTTCGTATTCTCGGGCAACTTGCACAGCGTCTTGACAGGGAGTCTCGCAATGGCGGTGTGGTGAATGCCATGCCTATCATCGCCTGCGCCACGGCTTTCCAGCAAATGATCGCAGCGTTTTCGCGCCGCCATCGTGAGGAAGGTGAAGGGCAATCCGCGCGCGCGCACGCCCTGACCCCGTTGATATGGCGCCATGCGCTTCGTCTTTCTCTGGCGCTCACCCTGACCCAGATCGTCTGTCTGTATGGCGGCGAAGGGTTTTCCTACTGGGCGCTGATCGCGGCACTGCTGGTCATGCAGCCGGCTGGTAATCTGACCATCGTGCGCAGCATGGAACGCGTTGTGGGCAGTATCGGGGGGAGTCTGCTCGCGGCGCTCTGCGCTATGGTGCTGCCGGGCAAGATCCCCCTCCTGATCGCAGCGGTTTTTCTCTCTCTCGCTGCAATTGCGACCCGGGCCGTCAATTACACCATGCTGGTGTTCTTCCTGACCGGCTTGGTGGTTGTCATTGCCGAGGCGCTGATGCCGGGGAGCGGCATCGTGTGGGCGCGCGTGCTGGATAATCTGATCGGCAGCGGGATTGCTCTGCTTTGCGTCCTGCTGCTCTGGCCCCAGCGCGGCGATTCCGACCGGGAGACGCTGGTCAGGCGCGCGATACTGGCCCATTGCCGCTATGCCAGCCTTGTTCTCTCTGGCGATATGGATCAGGGCCAGACCGACAAGGCGCAGCGTGAGGCCGGGATGACAACGATTGCTGCCGAGTTTTCTCGTGGGGGGCTGCCTTTGTTCGGCGGACTGGTGACGCAGCTGCGCGATGGGACGTCTCGGGATGTGCAGGCCGTCCTGCGGGCGCTGCGTCGCCTGAGCGGCGAACTGACCCTCTATCGCTTTGATATGCAGAACGGGTTGCGAAGCCCTGACCCGCAGGAGGCAGAACGCTTCGAGCGATGGGCGCAGGCGATCGCGTCAGAGGGAAAGACTTCCGGCGCGAAGGTTGTGCCGCGAGATGCCGGGGGGACGGGCCATCTCGCCATGCAGGAAGTTCTGACCTGGCTCAATGATGAGACGGCTTTGATGCGTCTGGGGCAGAAGGCCGGGCTTCAGAACAAGGTGGCAGGAGATGCCATGCTATGATGCCGCCTCCGCCTGTCCGGAAATCAGAGCAGAGAGAAATCAGATCAGGCAGAGTTCTGACAGGCTGCGTCTGAGCGCCGGGGGGAGGTTCTCGATCCCCGTCGCTGCGGGTGACGCGCCGAGATCTATGGGCGCATCCTCCGGCTTCAGATAACGCCAGCCCTGAAATGGACGCATGGCACGTGGCTGAACCGGAATGATCTCATCAGTAACGAGGATATGGGTGCCCAGCTGACCATCAGGGCGGGTGAAGGGTCGGAACCCGACGATGGGCTGACGGCACAGCACCAGCCCACCCATCACCCGAAAAAGCGAGCCCTGCCCACTGATCTCATCGGCCTGCTTGGGCATTGTGCGTGTGCGTATGACACCGTACCCCTCGACATGCTCGCCGCGTTGCATCCAGGCAGCGAGTTCATCGAGTGTCGTGCAACCGACGACCAGTTTGATCATGTGCAACAAGGGATCAGTGCTTTCCCATGAAGCCCTGCGCCCAGCCGGCATAGAGCTTCTTGAAGCGATCGACATCAATGGCCTGCACGATGCTGACCTTGCGAACGCCCATTGCTTTGGGTGCCAGGGCATCAGGCCAGACATAGGCGTGGCCATAGCCAATGCCCTTGCCGATCTCGACATCCATATAGGCGTCCTGTTTCCTGGTAACGAGGGAGGGATCGGCCACGATGGCGCTCGTGACTTCATCCCACATGGCCAGCGGAACATAGTAGCGCACGAGATAATCGGTGGTGGCCGAGCGATGGTCCTTCGCAATGGCCTCAACCTCAGCCTTGCTGAGCACCACGTCATTGGAGACATTGGCGACAGAGGTGATATGGGCCCAGGGCGCGGTCAGGGTGATGTGCGCGGCCTCGGGGTCGAAAATCAGATTGAAATCCGATCCGTTATCCGCATTGCCGGTGACAGACATCATCGACAGATCGAGATAGCCGCCCATGAAGACAAGCTGTTTGGCCGTGCTCGCAAAGCTCGGGTCCAGACGAATGGCCAACGCCAGATTGGTCATGGGGCCAGCTTCGATGATCGTCACCTCATGAGGGTGAGCATGGACCTGCTGGATCATGAACAGCGCTGCAGGGATGCCCTGAGGCTGAAGCTCGGGCTTGCCGTCGGGGGTCGGGGCAACACCGGGCTGCATGTCAGGGGTCTTGTCCATGGACCCCATGCCACCCCAGGCGCCTTTCCAGGGCAGGCTGCCATATTGCTGCTCGCGCAGGCGCGTGAGTGCCACTGTGTTGATCAGGGGTTGAGTTGCCCCGTCATAAACCGGCACATCACGATGCCCCGAAATTTCCAGAAAGCGGCGGATACGTGCGCTTTCAGCATTTTCCCAGTCATCGCCGGCCACGACCGTCAGGCCGAGAACCTTCAGTTTCGGGTTGTTCAGCAGGGGAATGACGGATTGGATGTTCGAGCCCCCCGGGCCCAGATAGTCATTATCGGCAATCACAAGCTCCGGACCGTTCCGGGTTTCGGCGGAGGCTGTGCCGATGGTGAGGGCGGCAAGCGCCAGACTGGCAAGGAAACAACGCATAAGCTGGTTCGACTCCGGAAAAGCGGGACGGTTCCCTGTGTCTCATACTGTGAGCAATAAGGTCTCAGGGGAAGGGGGCGAACGTCATCCTGCGGCGTGCAGGGTGTTCATGCGCCTGGATAATCGAAAAGCAGAAGACCGGTAACTTGCAGGAGATCAGAGGACCAGAGCACCCAACAGGGCTTCCAGCCTCACACGACCGTCGTCTGTGGCAATGAGTCGATTGTCCCGGAGGCTGAGATAATCCTCTTCCTGCGCCGCCTCGAAAATCATCGGGTCCACACACTCGGTCAGTGGGCGCCCTGTACGCATTGCGAACCAGTCCAGATCAATCCCTTCGCGCAGGCGCAACCCCATCAGGAGCGCCTCACGCCCGCATTCTTCAGATGACAGGGGCGTTTCCTCGGTCGACCCGCTTCCTCGCTTTTCGACACGGTCTGCCCAGATTTCCGGAGCACGATGCCGCCGTGTGGCCAGAAGTGTGTCGTCCAGCGTCAGCCTGCCATGCGCTCCCGGCCCGATGCCGATATAATCCTGATAACGCCAGTAGGTGAGGTTGTGACGGCTCTCGGCACCGGGGCGGGCATAATTCGAGATTTCGTAATCACGCATCCCGAAGAGGCCTGCGATTTCGGCGGTCTTTTCATACAGGCGGGCGGCTTCATCTCCCTCGGGCAGGGTGAACCGCCCCTGTCGATAGAGTGCCTCGAATTTCGTGCCTTGTTCGATGGTGAGCTGATAGAGGGACAGGTGATCGGAGGCGAGGGCAAGCGCCTCGCGCAACTCTGCCTCCCAGGCGCTCAGGCTCTGACCGGGGCGGGCATAAATCAGGTCGAAGGAAAGCCGCGGGAAGAGGGCGCGCGCTGTCTCCAGAGCCTGCATGGCCTGTCCGGCCGAATGTTCGCGGCCCAGAAAACGCAGGGAGTCCTCGTTCAGGCTCTGGATGCCGAGTGATATCCGATTGACCCCCGCCTGGGCGAAGCCGGCGAGTTTCTCGCGCTCCACGCTGGTCGGGTTGGCTTCGAGTGTGATTTCGAGATCAGGGGCTGCGTCGAAATGGTGCAGGGCATCCTGAATGATCAGGGCGACGGTTTCAGGGCGCATGAGCGACGGTGTGCCGCCACCGAAAAAGATCGAGCGCAGGCTGCGCCGCCCCGCACGCGCTGCGTCATGGGCGAGTTCCTGGCGCAGTGCTGCCGTGAAGCGCTCATGCGGGATGACGTCGCGCACATGGGAGTTGAAGTCGCAATAGGGGCATTTGGCCAGACAGAAGGGCCAGTGCACATAGAGCGAGAGCGGCGGAGCTGCGCTCAGATTGCGATCCTCACGCCAAGCTCGACCACACGGTCAGGCGGGATACGGAAGAATTCGGTGCTGGGCACAGCATTGCGCACCATCAGCAGGAACAGCCACATGCGCCAGATCGAGAGCTTGGGCAGGGTGGAGCGCACGACCAGTTCACGCGACACGAAATACGAGGCCTGAATGGCATCGAACTCCACCCCGGCTGCATTCAGTTCCTCAAGGGCCTTGGGCAGATGGGGCATTTCCATAAAGCCGTAGCGCACGATCACACGGTGAATGTTCGGCGCCAGCTCCTGCACCATCGCACGATGGCCGCGCTCTGCCTCGGGCTGATCCAGGTTCTGCACCGTCACGAACAGGACGTGGTCGTGCAGCACCTTATTATGCTTGAGATTGTGCAGGAGGCAGGTGGGGACGGTATCGGGATTGGCCGTCAGGAACACGGCCATGCCAGGAACCCTGACTGTGCGTGATTGGGGCAAACGCGCCAGAAATGACGCCATGGGTAGTGAATCTGCCATCTGGCGGGCGCGGATCAGGCTGCGACCACGCGCCCATGTGGTCATGAGAATGGTGGCCGAGACGCCGATGGCCAGAGGCACCCAGCCGCCATCGGGGATCTTCAGCACATTCGCTGCAAAGAAAGTCCCATCGCTGAGCAGGAAGAACCCGAAAACGAGACCTGCCAGAGGGGCGCTCCAGTTGAACACGCGACGGAACACCACCATGGCCAGAACCGCCGTGCACATGAAGGTGCCTGTCACGGCAATGCCGTAAGCCGCTGCCAGGGCCGAGGAGGAGCGGAAGGAGAGAACGAGGAGGATCGAACCTACGGCAAGCACCCAATTGAACACAGGAAGATAGATCTGGGCTTCTTCCTCCGCATTGGTGTGGGTGATGCGCATACGGGGCAGATAGCCCAGCTGGATAAGCTGGCGGCAGAGCGAAAAGCCGCCGGAAATCCCGGCCTGGCTGGCAATCACGGTCGCCATGGTGGCAAGCAGCAGAAGAGGAATCTGAGCCCAGCCGGGGGCCAGGTGATAAAAAGGATTTTGCAGCGCTGCCGGGTTACGCAGAAGCAGGGCACCTTGACCCAGATAGTTCAGAGTCAGGGATGGCAGGACGAAAAACAGCCACGCATAGCGGATGGGTGTCCGGCCGAAATGCCCCATATCGGCATAAAGCGCCTCGGCACCTGTCACGGAAAGAACGACAGAGCCCAGCGCGATGAAGGCCAGCCAACCGTGATAGAGCACGAACTGCGCAGCGTAATAAGGCGAAAGTGCCATCAGGATATGGGGCGTCTGGGCGATGGAATGAATGCCCATGACGGCCAGCGTCAGAAACCAGACCATCATGATCGGGCCGAAGGCACGACCGATCTTGCCGGTGCCGAGCGCCTGCGCGCTGAACAGGGCAATCAGGATGATGATCGCGACCGGTATGATGATGTGGGAGGCTGATGGCACCGAGACCTCGATACCCTCAATGGCCGAAAGAACCGAAACTGCCGGCGTGATGATGCCATCACCAAAGAAAAGGCACGCCCCGCCAATACCCACAATGCCGAAGAACCAGCGATATCTAGGCGATTTGCAGACGCGCTGCGCCAGAGACATCAGCGCGATGATACCGCCTTCGCCATCATGGTCGGCGCGCATGACAAGCATGACGTACTTGATGGTGACGACCAGCATGAGCGCCCAGAAGATTAGGCTTTCAATGCCCATGATCTCCCAGCTTTCTGCCGGATGACGGATCGAGCCGACGATCTGGACAGAGGCCTGAAAGGCGTAGAGCGGGCTGGTGCCGATATCACCATAAACAACCCCCAGAACGCCCAGAAGGCCGGCCAGACCGACAGGGGCTTTCTTGTGCAGGCCGTCATTCGCACCAAACTCACGAATGGAGCCCTGCCCGTCGGTTGCGTTTCTGACAACGGACCCTGGTTCTGCGGCGGTGGAACCTGGCTGTCCGGCAGGCCTGTCTGTCATTTCTGTTCCATCTCATGGCAAGCGCGAGGCAAGCACGTGGGCAAATACGGTGCGTGATACACATAGATGTGAGCGATCACTGACATAAAGCCTGCCATACGATCATTCGTCCTGTCGCCGCAAGCATGGCGTGGCCGAAATCAGATGGTGGGACGGCTGCCGAAGATGGCGGTGCCAACGCGCACGAGTGTTGCGCCATGGGCGATGGCAGTCTCAAAATCGGCCGACATGCCCATGGAGCATTCCGCCAGACCGTGCGCCTGCGCCAGCTGAGCAAGGTATGCGAAGTGGGGGGCTGGTTCCTCATCCTCGGGAGGGATGCACATCAGTCCCTTCACGGCGTTGCCAAAACGCGTCCGGCACAGCGTGATGAATGTATCGGCCTTTTCGCGCGGGATACCCGATTTCTGAGGCTCATCACCTGTGTTGACCTGAACGAACAGGTCAGGCAGGCGGCCAAGACGATCACCGGCCCGGGCGATGGCATCGGCCAGGCTGGGTCGATCGAGGGATTCGATACAATCGGCTACGCGACATGCGTCCAGCGCCTTGTTGGTTTGAAGACCACCGATGATGTGTAGGCGCAAATCAGGCGAGGTTTCGCGCAGGGCGGGGAACTTCTCCCTGGCTTCCTGCACGCGGTTTTCGCCGAACAGGCGTTGCCCGGCCTCAAGGGCCTGCTCGATGGCGGCAGCCGGATGAAACTTGCTGACGGCAACGAGTTGGACGCTTTCCCTCGGGCGCCGGGCTGTCAGGCAGGCGGCATCGATACGCGCACGAATCCGGTCGAGACGGGAGGAGAGCGTGTCGTTTGTCATGGCCATATCCGCAAGTTGTTGCTGTTAAGATGCACGAAGGGGTAGCGCGGCGCTTCGCGAAATGCCATTGGCAAGGCAATGTCCAAAGCACCTTCTCAGATTCCCGCCGATCCGACCCGCGATCTGGCCTTCGATATTGTCTGCGGTGTCGTCGAGCATCGACGAATGCTGGAGACGACGCTCGACCGCAGTCCGCTGACCGACCCGAGGGATCGCGCGAGCGCTCATCGGCTTGCGGCGACCGTGCTGCGGCACATGGGCAGCATGACCGAATTGCTGCAACCGCTTCTTCGTCGCGAGCCGCCGGCACCCGTGCGCTGCGCCTTGCTGATGGGCGTGGCCCAGCTGCGTCATCTTGAGACACCCCCTCATGCTGCCGTGGGCACGATTGTCTCCCTGCTGCGTCGTCGCGGGCTGGCGCCTTTCGCCGGGCTGGCCAATGCCGTGCTGCGCCGTGTGGCGCGCGATGGTGACGAGCTGGCCGAGGGGCTTGATGCCGAGCGGCTTGATGTACCGGCCTGGCTCTGGACGGCCTGGGGGCACCGGGCCCGCGATATTGCGGCCGGGCTGCATCGCGAGGCACCGATCGATCTGACCCTGAAACCGGGCGCTGTGGCGCCGGAAGGCGGGGAGATGATGCCCAATGGCAGTGTGCGTTTCGCACCGGGGACGCGTGTGACGGAGCTTGAAGGCTTCGAGGAAGGGGCGTTCTGGGTTCAAGATGCGGCTGCCACCATGCCAGCGCGACTGCTGAACGTCTTGCCGGGACAGAGCGTTGTCGATCTTTGCGCCGCGCCGGGTGGCAAGACGGCGCAGCTGGCTATGGCCGGGGCCAAGGTTTATGCGGTCGAGCGTGAGGAAACGCGTGCCAGGCGCCTCAAGCAGAACCTTGAACGCCTCAGGCTCGATGCCAAGGTTGTTGTCGCCGATGCCCTGCAATGGCAGCCAGAAGAGAAAGTGGACGCGGTTCTGCTTGATGCGCCATGTTCGGCAACGGGAACATTGCGTCGTCATCCGGACGTCCTGTGGGTCAAGCGCCCGCGCGACGTGCTGGCGCTCGCGAAGGATCAGGATCGCCTGATCGATGCCGCTGGCACCATGCTCAAGCCGGGCGGCGTCCTGCTTTACGCCGTGTGCTCCCTTCAGGATGAGGAAGGTCCGCAGCGCGTGGCAGCAGCGGTCAAACGCGGCTGGGTGCTTGAGCCTTTCACGGCTGAAGAGCTTGCGGCCATGCCTGAGGCGCTTTCAAAACAGGGAACATTCCGCACGCATCCCGGCATGTGGGCCGAGCAGGGCGGTATGGATGGCTTTTTCGCTGCAAGGCTGCGCAAGACGGCCTGAGAAGGATTGTTCAGAGAGCGCCGCCCGATCGGGCCGTGCCTGATGAGCGGCCCGATACGGAACGATCGACACACAGAGAGAAGGTAGAACGATGCCCCAGTTGAAGACGCCCCTGATTGCACCGAGCATTCTCAGCGCCGATTTTGCGCGCATGGGCGAGGAAGTCGAAGCCGTGGTACGCGACGGGGCCGACTGGCTGCATCTGGATGTGATGGACGGGCATTTCGTGCCGAACATGACATTTGGTCCTGGCATGGTGGCTGCACTGCGCAATCGCACCGGCAAGCCCTTTGACGTTCATCTGATGATCGAACCGGCCGATGCCTTCATCGAAGCCTTCGCCAAGGCCGGTGCGGACCATATCCATGTGCATGTAGAGAACAATCCGCATGTGCATCGCACGCTCCAGCATATCCGTGCCCTTGGCAAGAAGCCCGGGATTGCCATTTGCCCCGGTACGCCGCCTGAAGCGCTCGAATATCTGCTGGACCTTGTCGACATCATTCTGGTCATGACCGTCAATCCCGGTTTCGGGGGGCAGAAATTCCTTGAGAGCCAGGTGCCCAAGATCCGCAAGCTGCGCCAGATGGCCGATGCCACAGGACGCGACATCCGTATTGGCGTCGATGGCGGGATTGACCTTGCGACTGCGCCACTCGCAACGGGTGCCGGTGCCGATATGATGGTCGCAGGGACTTCCATCTACGGTCAGGATGATTATGCTGCTGCGATCAATTCTTTGAGACAGGCGGGCAGCCTGTCCTGACACCCTGACCAAAAGGAGCAGATCGGTATGCTCGGACGCTGGGCGCGTGAAGCTCGTCTTTCATTTGCCCGACTGCCATCGAGCGTGCCGGGGCTCGCGCGCGCACCGGACCGGCCTGTCCACGCCATTCGTGACATCTGGCCTGGCAACGCTGATCATGGTGCCTTGCTGGTCAGCGGTGCAACGCGCTTCGAGGGGAGGGTCCTTTCGCTCCGCGTGAATGACTGGGAATATGCCGATCTTTCCCCCGCGGTGCGTGATTGGCTGCAAGGCTTTACGTGGTTGCGTGATCTGCGTGCGCTCGGCAGTGATGAAGCGCGTCTTTATGCCCGTTCGATCGTTAGTAGCTGGCTCGATCAGCCGCCGATTGATCCTCTCGTGCTCAACGCAACCGCGACGGGCGCGCGCCTCGCATCATGGCTCGGCCATTTCGATTTCTTCGCGGCGTCGGCCAGCGAAGGATTCAGGCAGAGATTGATGGATCGCCTTCTGGTCGAAGGACGGCTTGTCTCCATCATGTTGCCACTGGAAGAGCAGGGGTGGAAAAACTTCACAGCACTCAAGGGCCTGCTCGCCGTTGCTGTCGCCATCCCGTCCCAAACCGGATTCCTGCAGCGTTTTCATCGCTATCTCGATCAGGAGATCGCTCGACAGATCCTTCCTGACGGGACCCTTCGCGAACGCAGCCCTCTTGCACAGATGGAGGCAACACGTGAACTGGCCGAGATCAGTGTATTCATGCGCATGGCGCAGATGTCGCCTTCGGATACTGTTCAGAATGCCCTGGCCCGCCTTTGCCCTGTCTTGCGCGCCCTGCGTCATGGTGATGGCAAGCTGGCCTTGTTTCACGGGAGCAAGGAGGGCGACGATCGTCAGATCGACCGCATCATCCAGTATGGGGCGCGTCAGAGGTTGTTGGCATCTGCCATGCCTGATGGCGGTTTCTGGCGTATCACCGCTGGCAAGGCGCTCCTTTTTGTAGATGGGGGGGCGACTCCTGCACCTGGTTACGACCGCGATGCCCATGCGGCGCCACTCGCAATTGAATTTTCCTATGCGCGTCAAAGGCTTTTCGTCAACTGCGGCGCGGCGGCCTCTGGAACGTGGAAGCGCGCGCTGCGTCAGACAGCAGCTCATTCATCCCTCGTGGTTGAGAATACGTCATGCTGCGATATTGACCCGGATGGCAGGGTGACGCGTCGGCCAGCCCATATTATGCTCACTCACCAAAGCCAGGAAGGCTCCCACTGGGTCGATAGTCAGCATGACGGATGGTATCCGGGTCTGGGCGTCAACTGGCGCAGACGTCTCTATCTGGGACCTGCGGGGGAGGATCTGCGAGGTGAGGAAAGTGTTGAGGGCGAACGTAGCGTCGCCTTTGCCTTGCGCTTTCACCTTCATCCTTCCGTTACGGCCGAGCTTGCTCCTGATGGTGATGAAGTGCTTATGCATGCCGGTGGCATGATCTGGCGTTTCCGTCAGGAGGGGGGAAATCTGTCCCTTGAAAAAAGCGTTTATGCCGGCGGCGAGAAACCCGTTTCCACTCTTCAGATCGTGGTTCGCCCCCCGCTATCGACGGACGTGGGCGGTACGATGCCCGGGCTGGCAAATGTGGCGCAGGAATCATCCCATGCAGAGGCAGGGCAAAGTGCATCGACCGACCATGCCCAGGAGCCAGGGAATACCACAGCTGTCGGAAAGACTGTGACCGAAGAAGCACTGACCGACAGCATCGCGCAGGAGACGGGGGAAGAGGCGTCGGCCAATGTGCCAGGACAGGCCTCGTCACAGGGCACCGCTGCCAAGGTCGTGCGTCAGGTCGTCCAGTGGGTGATGGAGCGGGTTCCTGAATGAAGAGACGACGTATGGTTGCCGAGCCCCGTCCTCTCGGGGCTGAAAAGCTGCGTATCCTTGAAATCACCAATGTTGATTTTGCGATGCGGCAATTCATCCACCCTCTCATGCGGGCGTTGCGCGATGCAGGGCATGACGTTGAGGGCGGGTGTGCGGAGGGGGATCATCTGCACCCTGTAAGGGCTGACGGTTTCGTTGTGCATCCACTCCCGATGGCGCGGTCCTATTCGCCTCTGGCGCAATGGCGCGCCCTGAGAGCCATCATGCGTCTTATCAGGCGGACCCGGCCTGATCTTGTGCACGGGCACATGCCAATCAGCGGGTTTCTGGCACGTATTGCAGCGTGGTGGTGTGGTGTGCCGCTTATTGCCTATACCTGCCACGGCTATCTGTTCAACCAGCCTGGTTCATGGCGACGCAGGGTATTGTCCTTGATGCTGGAGTGGTTGGCAGGGCAGGTGACCGATCGCTACATGACCGTGTCTCAGGCCGAAGCCCGCGACGCGCGCAGGCTTCATATTCATCCATGGCCGCAAGCAGTCGGTAATGGACGCGATCCGGCGATCTACCGACCGGACGAGGCGGCGAGACGCGCCTCTCGCGCGGCACTTGGTCTGAATGACGCGCAGGTCGTTGTCATTGCCGTGTCACGGATCGTACGTCACAAGGGATATCCTGAATTGCTGCGTGCAATGGAGAGTGTTCCGGGTGCCGTGCTGATGATTGTGGGCGAGCGTCTCGCCTCTGATCACGGCGACAGCATGGCCGCAGAATTTGCGGCAGCGGCACTGGCGCTTGGTGATCGGCTACGCCTGCTTGGTTATCGTGACGACACAGCGCTACTTCTGGCCGCAGCGGATATTTTTGCGCTGCCGAGTCACTTCGAGGGGCTTCCCATGTCAGTGATCGAGGCCATGCTGAGCGGCCTTCCGGTCGTGGCTACCGATATTCGGGGGCCGAACGAACAGGTCGTCAATGGCGAGACCGGTTTCCTGGTGCCACCGGGGCTGGCAGCCCCCCTTGCCGACGCGCTGAATCAACTGGTCAATAATCCTGCGCTGCGGTCCGCCATGGGGCAGGCAGGTCGGGCACGTGCTCTCAGGCTTTATGATGAGAGACAGATTCTGGCCCGCGTGGTGACGCTGCTGGGCTGATCAGAGCCAGCCATTCTGTCTGGCAATACGGCTGGCCTCAACACGGTTCCGAGCGCCGATCTTCTGGATGATGTCTGAAAAGCAGTTGCGTAATGTGCCGGGAGAAAGCTCGAAGAATGTCGCAATCTGCTCGCTGGAGCGTCCGGATTCGACAAGTCTCAATATGGCGCGGTCACGGGAATTCAACGGATCATGGGCGGCGTCCCAGACCTGTTGGGCCAGGGTGGGGTCAATAGCTCGCCCACCCCGCCCGACATTGCGCAGGGCCCCCGCAAGTTCGTGCAGTGGTGCATCCTTGAGCAGATAGCCGCGGACACCAGCATTGAGGGCGCGCTTCATATAGCCAGCCCGCGCGAATGTGGTGACGATTACAACCACGGTGCGGGCCTTTTCGGCCTGCAATGTCTCTGCCAGCTCGATGCCGCTCATTCCCGGCATCTCGATGTCGGTAAGCAAAATGTCCGGGCGTTCACGTCGCGTCAACGCCAGAGCATCACGGCCGTTGGTGGCCTTGCCCACGATCTCGAAATCGGCCTCCATGGACAGCAGGGCTGCGAAAGCATCCAGCAGCATAACCTGATCCTCGGCGAGAACGAGGCGCAGCTTTTGCCTCATGACAGGTCTCCAAGCGTGATGACGAGAGTCAGGCCGTCTGGTCGTGGGGTCAGGACAAGGTGTCCATCGATCTCGGCCAGGCGCCGACGCATCCCACTTATACCATTTCCCTCCCGGAATGATAACAAAATATTACTGTCGGGCGGATCCCCAGACTGGTCACGTATGGTGAGTTCCGAGATTCCTGTCGCTGGACGACAAAACGCGATCTGGCAGGATATGGCCCGCGCATGGCGCAGGATATTGGTCAGGGCTTCACGCAGCGCGAGGGCGAGAACGGCCTCGGCGCGTGCAGGCATCAAGTCCGGTTCCCCTTGTATCTCGGTCATGATTCCCGCCTCCTGCAATGCGGCGACCCCCGAAATGAGTTCCTCGGCGAGTGAGGCGACGCGCATATCCGAGACGACAAGCCTTGTTTCAGCCAGGGCATTGCGCGCCTTCAGCCCGATTTCATCCAGTTCGTTCCGGGCTCTGGCGGTGTCATAAGGCAGGAGGCGGCGTGCGAGATCGGATTTCAGTGCAATCAGGGTAAGCGATTGTCCCAACGTGTCATGCAGGTCACGTGCAAGGCGTTCGCGCTCGGCAGTGAGTGTCAGAGAACGTATCTCTTCCTGGGCCGCAGCGAGTGCCTCGTTTCTCTGATGGAGATCCATTGATAGCTGCGTGGTAGCGAAAGTGCCGATCGCGACAATGATCGTGATCAGGCAGCCTATGAGACTCTCATAGTCAAACCATGTAAGGAATGCGCATGCACCAAGAATGGCGACGAGCAGGGTCACGCCATGCCTTCGGTTCTCGATGGCCCCGCAGGTTGCCGCTGCCGAGATGAAGAACACACCCCAATAACCGTGAAACGGTATCAGCAAAGCGCCGATAAGGGCGTAGAGTACGGCCCTGAAAGCAATGGGCACGGCAAACCGCTTTGGTAGAAAAGGTAATGCCAGAAAGACGGCGGCCCCTGCGATGAAGGCGGCAATACCCGCCTGGCTTCCTCCCTGAGCGAGCCAGGGCAAGGGGTAAAGCAGCAGATAGATGCCAAATATGCTGCGTCGGAGGGCGGTGCGAGACCGATGGCCAAAGGCGTAGGACATCACGGGACCTGTTTTGCGAAAGGAATGGGCTAGCCTACACGTCAGGAAGCAAGGCCGGGGCTGGTCACAGTGGGCTTGGGCAAGAGCTGTGCACTACGAATGAGCCGACAAAGAGCACCCACCCAGCAGGCAAAGGCAGTGCCGAGCCCGGCAATCACGCTGTGCCAGGGTTGCGTCAGGAAGAAAGAGACAAGAGTAAGCATGAGAATGCTGGCCCCCGTCCAGATATGGACAGGCTCACGCATGGCTTTCCCCAAAGGCATATAGGAAGCGCCGATGACGAGACCAGCGACCACGAGCATCAGATCAGGCCGATGCAGGATTGAGAGTATCATTCCGGCCATGAAGATCAGGATGATTCTCGCCCGGCGTGTCCAGCCTGCCAGACGGTGATCACGAACGATTTCAGGGTCATGTCGGCTAATGTCTCGCCTGATGAAGCCCCACGCCAGAGGCAGGGAGATCAGTCCCGTGATGATCAGGCCAAGAAAAGGGGTGACGCCCAGCGCGCCTAGGCCTCTCATGCCCCACAGGGCTGCAAAGAGTAGTCCTATGATGTCGGTAAGGGTATCGCGCCATGGCGCGCGGAGGAATGGAGACGGCATGTTTCGCTCTCTCGCTGTCAGGTCAACGACCGGCACGATGGCGTATCGGGAGGCGACCCGACAGTGTGCCACGTCACATAAGAGCGATGACATGACGTGACCGAAATTTCAGGAAGTTGCTGGACCATATTAACGCGAACAATCGGTTGAGTGATACCCAAGCCGACGGAAATCCTATCGAAATTACCAAGAAATTCGATCGATTCATCGTGTATACAGGATTAAAAATATCTATAATATTTAATTGTATAAATAAAAAAACCTGAAGCCTAACGGAAATCCTGATGACATCCCGGATCATATTCGAGAGCGATGATATCGTCCTGCATCAGCATGAAGGGGATACGGAGTACGTTCTCGTTACCTTTATCGGGATTGGGCATGAGCATAATGCAACGGGGATCTATTTCGGCAAGCCGGTTGTCGAACGTGAAAACATCTCGTGTATCGGCGTGACGACGAAGGTGAGAAACTGGTACAGTTCTCAAAACATGCATACGGCCCTGCGGGTCATCCGTAGTCTTGTCGAGGCAGGGCAGAAAGAGGTCATCACGATTGGCCTTTCGGCCGGGGCATATGCGGCGATCAAGTATTCTAAAATTCTGGGTGCCCGGCGAACACTCGCCCTCGGGCCACAATTGACCATCGACGATCAGGAAGGAGATGTCCTGCCCGAATGGGCAGCACTCTGCACACCCACCATGCGAGGTATGGGCATCAAGCCACATGACCTTCATGGTGCGATCTTTACGTTGTTTGATCGTCATCACATCAATGATAACGCGACCGTCAATCACCTTCTGGATTATGTACGGCAGGGTGCGTCTGCTGAAGTCATTCCTGTCAATGTGCCGAGTGCAGGCCATATCGTCTATGAGAGTCTGAAGGGCAGCCAGAACCTGACTGCTCTTGTGGACATGCTTGCCGAGGCCGACACAACCGACAGCTGTGCCTGGAACCTGAGACGCTCGACCGCTCAATTTCGACGCAGAAACACAACGAATCTTTATAACAGGATACTTGGAGGATACCGCAGGTTTCCCAAACTTGTATTCGATATCCTGTCGAGCGATCGGTTTTGTTGCGATTTTCGCTACGAAGACATTCTCCGCGACGAGACGCTTCTTTTCAGGGTCTGTGCCTCGTTGAACGAAAAGGGGTATGTGGCCCAGTCACGTGCCCTGCTGCGTGGGTTGATCGATTATTACGCGTCGGGTGAGTTCTCAACCGAGAATAACGACCATATTATCGCGGGCATGCCGGTCATGATTGACCATCGCGGTCGGACCCTCGGGTATTCCCCACGAGCGCGACGTTTTACGAGTTCCAATATCGTATGGATGGAGGGCGATGCTGTGCCTGTCAGCCTCACCCATGTCAGTCGGGTCGCTTATCCAAGCATTACGCTGTTTGGCAGGCGATTTTTTCTAGATCCTGATGGCGACAGGATCCGGGCTGCAGCTGCGCCGGGCCGCATTCATGCGCAGTGTTGCGGCACGACGTGTGGGATCAGAAATCACGAAAATCGCTATCTGACCGTTGTCGGCGACACGGAGATGGCGTGGTCTACCCAGCAACTCTCATATGAAACATTCTCGGTGATTACGATCTGACGCGTGTGGTTCCGGGACGGCGTTCAGGCTGGACCAGCATTGCAATAAGGCACGGAGGAGAGGCTTTCGAGCGAAGAAAGCGCCTCTTGCATGGCCCTGCGTTCGCAGCAGGCAAATAGGATGAGCACCCACGGGGGGTGCTCACGTCAGAGGCAGTGTGATCAGACGATACGCAGCAGCAGATGGCGCTTCTTGCCGGAGGAGAGCTTGAGCACCCCTTCTGCAAGATCGTCCGGACCGATCATCCGGTTCTCGTCCTGAATAGGCTGATCGTTCAACCTAGCGCCGCCTCCCCTGATCAGACGGCGCGCTTCGCTGTTGGTCGCTACCAGCCCCGACTCGCCGAACAGACGGAACGCCGGGATGCCCGCCTCCAGTTCTGCACGCGGCAGGTCGCGCGAGGGTAGGTCGGCGGCAACGGCACCGGCCTCGAAAGTCTGTCGTGCGGTTTCGGCGGCAGCTTGAGCGGCATCGCGGCCGTGGCAGATGGCCGTGGCTTCGGTGGCAAGGATTTTCTTCGCCTCGTTGATCTCGGCCCCTTCAAGCGCACCAAGACGATCGCATTCTTCAACGGGGAGATCCGTGAAGAATTTCAGGAAGCGACCAACATCGGCATCTTCCGTGTTGCGCCAGAACTGCCAGTATTCAAAGATCGGCAATTTCTCGGCGCTCACCCAGGTGGCACCCTTGGCCGATTTACCCATTTTTGCACCGGACGATGTCGTTACCAGCGGTGTCGTCAGGCCAAAGACCTGCTTGCCATCCGTGCGACGTGCCAGGTCGATACCGGCAACGATATTGCCCCATTGGTCGGAGCCGCCCATCTGAAGCACGGCCCCATAACGCCGGTTCAGTTCACGGAAGTCATAGGATTGCAGGATGGAGTAATTGAACTCGAGAAAGGTCAAGCCCTGCTCGCGGTCCAGACGCTGCTTGACGCTCTCGAATGACAGCATGCGGCTGATCGAGAAATGCACGCCGACATCCTGCAGCAATTCGATATAGGACAGGCGATCGAGCCAGTCAGCATTATTGACCAGCATGGCGTCGCTCGATCCGGTGCCGAAATTCAGGAACTGGCGCAGACTGATCTCGATACCGGACAGATTATGCGCCAGTTTTTCCGGGCTCATCAGCGCTCTTGCCTCGTCGCGGAACGAGGGATCGCCGATCTTGGCCGTGCCGCCGCCCATGAGGGCAATCGGGCGATGGCCGTGCTTCTGCATCAGGCGCAGCATCATGATGGAGAGGGCATTGCCCACATGCAGCGAGTCTGCTGTTGGATCAAAGCCGATATAGCCTGCCACCGGGCCGTTGCTCATCGCGTCATCAAGGGCGGCAAGGTCGGTGCACTGGAAAATATAGCCCCGAGCCTGAGCCTCTTTCAGAAAAGGACTTTTCAGCGCGTGCTCTGCCATATCGGGTCATCCATCAGAATAGGGTCAAGGCTGGGGGTCCTAGCATGAAACTGTCCAGAAGCCGACCAGGCACGCAGAGCTGCTCCCCGAAAAAAGTGAATCGCGAATAAAAAAGGCGGGGTATGCCCCGCCTTTTAAACAGATGAGATGCCTCTCAGGCGTCAGTCGGCAGCGATAGCCAGAACGCGACGATTGCGCATGACAGTCACATGGTCTTCCAGCGCGTGGGCGACCTTGTCGGCCTCGCTGGCGAAAATGTGGTTGGCGCCCTCGAATACGCGGTAATCAACCTCGACATTCTTCTGCGTGTTCAGCTTGTCGACCAGCTTGCGAATGCCCGGCTCCGGGGCCATGTCATCCTTATCGCCAGCGATCATCAGGCCACCGCAGGGGCAGGGGGCCAGAAAGCCGAAATCATAGTCATTGGCGGGCGGTGCCACGCTGATCCAGCCGCTGATTTCAGGGCGACGCATCAGGAGCTGCATGCCCACGAACGCACCAAAGGAGTAGCCGGCAATCCACAACTCGCTTGAGTTCGGGTTGACCATCTGCATCCAGTCCAGCGCGGCTGCGGCGTCAGAAATTTCTCCGATACCGCCATCATAGCGGCCTTGCGAACGCCCCACGCCACGCGAGTTGTAGCGCATGACGGAAAAACCCATTTTCTCGAACGACCGGTACATCGTGTAGGTAATGCGGTTGTTCATGGTCCCGCCATGAAGCGGGTGCGGATGCAGAACCAGAGCGAGCGGCGCGTTGGGCTCGTCAGAATGGTGGTAACGACCCTCCAACCGGCCATCAGGGCCGGCGAACATGACTTCTGGCATCAAAATGCTTCCGAATTATGCCCCTGTCTGAGGGCGTGCCCTGCAGGGGATATGTGTTTTTTGCGGGAGATGAGGCTATGCCTGAAGATCCGGAGGCTTGTCGCCCCAGACCTGTCAGGGACAGGTCATGATGACTGACGCGGATCTCTCAGCGAAGCGGCACCGTGGCGACACGTACCGAAGGGAAGGCCAGTCGGGCATGAAAACCATGTAGGGATTCGGCAGGCGTTGAAACGCGCATGGACTAGCTCCTCAACGGTAAGGGAATATCAAGCGGATATTCCCTGAAGCGGCGCGGACCCCGTGGGAGGGATTTCTCTCTCAGGGGCAGATCACCACGCCATCATTGGCGCAGTGTATAACGATGCTGACAGGTAAAATTCCACAGAAATCGTCATAACACGCCATTTCCCTCTCCTGCGCTTTTGACTTGCACTCGGCGAGCGCAAGCCGATCTATAGGAAGATGACCGTTTATCTTGATGCCAATGCTACTGACGTTTTGCGCGATGAAGCCAGATTGGCGATGCTTGAGGCACTGTCGCTTGGGGGCAATCCCTCCTCGGTGCATGGGCCGGGACGTGCTGCGCGTCGGGCGCTGGAGGAGGCGCGTGACCGCATGGGTCGCTATTGCGGCGTAGGGCCAGAACAGGTTGTTTTCACCTCGGGCGGAACCGAGGCGAACATGCTGGCCATACATGCCCTGATGCAGGGCGATGGCTTGCCCGGCGGGACGACGCGACGGCTGCTGATTGGCGCTACGGAGCATGACGCCATAAGAATGGCGCGTCCTGATGCCGTGATCCTGCCCGTGCTGGCAGATGGGACACTCTCCCTCGACGCGCTGGAAAAGGCTCTTGCTGATGGCGCACCGGCGCTCGTCTGCTGCATGGCCGCCAATAACGAGACGGGGATTATCCATCCCACCCCGGAAATCGCTGCGCTCTGCGCACGCCACGGGGCTCTGCTCCATGTCGATGCGGTGCAGGTGGCTGGCCGTATGGCGTTACCCCCTGGTTCGGTCACAAGCCTCGCACTATCCGGGCACAAGGCGGGTGGCATCATGGGGGCGGGCGCCTTGATTCTGGGGGCAGAGGGACACATCACCCCGCTCATCCGCGGCGGCGGCCAGGAGCGTGGCAGGCGCGGAGGCACTCCGCCACTCCCCGCAATCCTCGGCATGATGGCCGCGCTCGAGGCATCCCGCCAACAGGACTGGCGCGAAATTGCAAGGCTTCGTGACAAGGTGGACGAGGCGGCGCTTGCCTGCGGTGCTCGCGTAACGGGAGATCGCAAGGCGCCGCGCCTGCCGAATACGACCTCTCTGATCTTGTGGGGTGTACCGGCACAGACGCAACTCATGATGCTCGACCTGCAGGGCTTTGCCGTATCAACGGGGTCGGCCTGCTCTTCCGGCAAGGTTTCGGCATCTCATGTCCTTCAGGCCATGGGGCTGGGTGAGGCAGCCGCCAATGCCATCCGCGTCTCACTGCCCTGGAACATCACCGAGGAGCAGATTGACCGTTTTATCGAGGCCTATACGTCCATGGCGCTTCGTCTGGGGGCCAAGGCAGCATGATCTATCTCGATAATCAGGCAACGACGCGTTGTGATCCCGAGGTTGTGGCAGCCATGCTTCCCTGGTTCAGCGAGCATTACGGCAACCCGCACAGCGAAGGCCATGCGGCAGGTGAGGCGGCAGCCCATGCCGTCGAAGAGGCACGTGCGGCCATTGCGGCGCTGATCGGGGCACAGTCACGCGAGATCATCTTTACCTCCGGTGCCACCGAGGCAAATAATCTGGCGACCAAGGGCGCAGCTAGATTTCTGGCCCGCCAGAATAGCCCGAAGCGTCGCATCATTACTGTCGCGACCGAACATAAATGCGTTCTGGAGTCGGTGCGCGATCTGGCAGCAGAAGGGTTCGAACCCGTCATCTTGCCTGTCGGACGCGACGGCTTGCTCGCGCCTGAAACCTTGGCCGCTGCCCTGTCGCAACCGACGGCTCTGGTCAGTGTCATGACGGTCAATAACGAGACAGGCATCGTTCAGGATATTCCGCGCCTGTCCGCCATGGCCCGTGAGGCAGGCGCGCTGTTCCACACCGATGCCGCACAAGCCGCTGGTAAGATGGCACTTGATTGCGGTCTGGTCGACCTGATGTCGCTGTCGGCCCATAAGTTCTACGGGCCCAAAGGCATCGGGGCGCTTTATGTGCGTCATCGCCCAAGGGCACGCCTTCTTCCCCTGTTCTCAGGGGGCGGGCAGGAGAGGGGATTGCGCTCGGGCACCTTGCCGACACCACTGATCGCCGGATTTGGCAAGGCGGCAACGCTGGCAAAGGCGCTGATGCCGCAGGAGCAGCAGCGCCTTGCCGGTCTGCGAGACCGGCTTCTGGCGGGGCTTGAGGAGATCTTTCCCGGGGTGCGCATCAATGGTGCTTCGTCGCCTCGAATTGGCGGCGCTCTCAACCTCATCTTCCCCCAAGGGGTCGAGGCGAGGGCCCTCATGGCAGCGCTGCCCGATGTGGCCTTGTCCACCGGATCAGCCTGTACCTCGGCTGATGTCACGCCTTCCTATGTTCTGACAGCAATGGGGCTCGAAGCAAAAGACGCGGCACGATGCTTGCGTCTGTCGGTCGGACGCTTTACCTCCACGCCCGAGATCGTGCAGGCGCTGGACTGTTTCCGTCAGGCAGCCTGCGAAGTCTATCGCACCTCGTAACGAAGAAGCAGGGTAGAAACACTATGCCACACATGATTTTCGTCGAGCAGGACGGCACCCGCAGGGAAGTCGATGCGCCGGTCGGCCTCTCCGTGCTTGAAGTTGCCCACAAGCACGATATCGAACTCGAAGGCGCCTGCGAGGGTTCGCTGGCCTGCGCCACCTGTCATGTGATTGTCGATCCTGAATGGGCCGACAAGCTTTCCGCGCCGACAGACGACGAGGAAGACATGCTCGATCTCGCCTTCGGGCTCGAAAAGACTTCCCGTCTCGGCTGTCAGATCGTTATGACCGATGCGCTGGACGGTCTCGTTGTGCGTCTGCCCAAGGCTTCCTGAAGCCTGAAATTCCGTTTTTTTGAAAAGTAGAGAGATCTCATGCGTATCCTAGTTGCCATGTCGGGAGGCGTGGACAGTTCCGTAGTGGCCGCGCTCCTGAAACAGGAAGGGCATGAGGTCATCGGCGCCACGTTGCAGCTTTATGATCATGGTCAGGCCGTGTCCAAGCCCGGTGCCTGCTGTGCGGGCCGTGACATTCTTGATGCGCGTGCCGTGGCCGACAGGCTCGATATCCCGCACTACGTCATCAATGCTGAAGATCGTTTTCGCAGCAGCGTGATGGCCAGTTTTGCCGACAGCTATGCACGTGGTGAAACGCCCGTGCCCTGTGTGGCGTGCAATCAGGGCGTTAAATTCACCGATCTGCTGAGCATGGCCCGTGATCTGGGCTGCGAGGCGATGGCGACCGGTCACTATGTGCGGCGTATCGAGGGCGAGGAGCGGTCGGAACTGCATCGCCCGTCCGACAGCTCGCGCGATCAGTCATGGTTCCTGTTCGCAACGACGCAGGACCAGCTCGACTATCTGCGCTTTCCGCTTGGCGATATGCCGAACAAGGATGCAGTGCGTCAGAAAGCCGAGGCATTCGGACTGGCAATCGCCGCCAAGCCCGATAGCCAGGATATATGCTTCGTCCCCACTGGCACCTATGCCGAGGTGGTTGAGAAGCTGCGCCCCGAAACCAGCGGGACTGGCGAGATCGTCGATGAGACAGGGCGTATCCTGGGCCAGCATGAGGGCATCGCGCGCTACACAGTCGGGCAGAGCAAACGCCTGGGTGACATCCACACGAAGGATGGCCGCCGCCAGATTGTCAAACGCATTGACGCCACGACGCGCCGTATCATCGTGGGCCCCAAGGAAAATGCTGGTCGGAGCGAATTTGCCCTGCGCGACATGAACTGGCTGATCGATGCGCCGGAAACCGGCGTGCGCTGTCAGGTGCAGATCCGGGCCCGCGAGGTGACGCGTGACGCCTGGGTCTATCCTCTTGCAGGCGGTGCGCGTGTCGTGCTGGATGAGATTGCCATGCCGGCGCCCGGACAGGCCTGTGTTCTTTATCAGGACAGCAGGGTTCTGGGCGGGGGCTTCATTCTCGCCTGAACAGGATCATTGTCATGGATCGTCTCGTCATCGGAACGCGCCGCTACTCCTCCTGGTCCCTGAGAGGGTGGCTCGCCGTGCGTTGCGCCGGGCTGGATGTGTCGGACGAGGTTATCGCCCTGCGCGGAGGCGGACAGACGAGCGAGATCCATGAGATCTCTCCCAATGGGATGGTACCCTATCTGGTGCATCAGGGCGCCCGGATATGGGAAAGCCTTGCGATCTGCGAATACTGCGCTGAAATCACACCCGCATTGTGGCCAGCCGATCGTGTTGCGCGCGCGGCGGCCCGCAGCGTGGCCGCTGAGATGCATGCAGGCTTTCGCGCCTTGCGCATTGCCATGCCCATGAATCTGGGCCGGACGAACCGCCCTTTGGTCGAAACTGGCGAAGATGTAGTGGCCGATATCGTCAAGATCGACAGGATATGGTGCGTGACACGCGAGCGCTTCGGTACAACCGGGCCCTATCTTTTCGGCGCCGATTTCTGCGCCGCTGATATTATGTTTGCGCCGGTAGTCTCGCGTTTTACCTCCTATGGGGTAACGCTCTCGGCTATCGCTGAAGCCTACCGGCTCGCTGTACTCGATCATCCCCTTATGCAGGAATGGGCGCGCCTTGGTGCGTTGGAGCCTGTCTCCTGGCAGTTGGAGCGTTACGAGGCACTGGCCTGACCCTTCACTCGCTTCGGGCAGCGGACGCCAGTCGCCGTAACAGTGCTGGAGCAATGCGGTCGTGCTGGTTCATGATCGCGCCTGTTTCGACCAACAGCCGGGCTTCTTTCTGACATCCTGGGGTATGGGAGAGTACGGATGACCGCATTATACATTACCTGATGGCGTGTCTCGGTCTCGTAGCGTTCTTCGGTATTGGAACAGATTTCCGAAATAAAAATCACAGCGAAAGTATGTGTCGATTTTATTACCGGTGGCGGATTTTGGGATTTATATCAGCTGTCAACTGATAGATTGCGTGTTTTTGACAGTTCGGGCTTGGCGATCGTTACCAAGGCGGGTATAAGCCGCGCCAAACCAGCCATGCCGTTGTGCTCAGGATACGGGTTTGGGCCTTCATCACCTGACAAGCCTATCACAAGGCGGCGGGACACAAGCGACTTGCGTTAAGGACAGACGTGCATGATCACGCTCCCACCGGATTATCGGCCCTCTGACGACGAAGAGTTCATGAATCCGCTTCAGGTGGAGTTCTTCAGACAAAAACTTCTCCGTTGGCGCAACGACTTGCTCAAGGAAGCCAATCTGACGCTTGCCAGTCTGTCTGAGGGTGGAATTCATGAAGCCGATGTTACTGACCGCGCAAGCGTTGAGACGGACAGGGCTCTTGAACTGAGAACACGCGACCGGGCCCGCAAACTGATCGGCAAGATCAATCTTGCCCTGCAGCGTGTCGAGAACGGTTCTTACGGCTTTTGCGAAGAAACAGGGGAGCCGATTGGCCTGCGTCGCCTGGAGGCCCGCCCGATCGCCACAATGTCGATCGAGGCGCAGGAGCGTCACGAGCGTATGGAAAAGATTCATCGCGACGACTGATTCTTTTTACAAAAAAGCGCTTTCGGGGCTTGCAGCTTTCAGGCTGAGAAGCTACGAAGCGCTCCAGTTGCTGCTGTAGCTCAGTGGTAGAGCACTCCCTTGGTAAGGGAGAGGTCGCGAGTTCAATCCTCGCTAGCAGCACCATGATTTTCCTAACAATCTAACTCCGTAGTCATGACATCCTATTCGGTATGTCGTGCCGGAATTCTGTGTACCGCGGTGTGCTCGACAGGCAATTTGCCCGCGAGCAAGTGCGAGATAGCCAGCCTCCATTGAAAAGCGCGTGGCGAGGTATCCAGACCACGCGCAATGCGTTTTCCGCTGCTTGACTTGTTCCATGAAGCCTCGCTCGAGACCGCACCGAGAGAAAATTCATTGGTAGCGTGCATGGGCAAGAAGGCGTTTGCAGGCTGCTCTCGTTGGATAATCTTGGGTCGTTATGCCCACACTACCCCAGTACCCTGGCGGTCAAAAGCGGGAGATAAAGGCCAGCCAGGCAGCCCCGAGGCACGCGGCCGCTGCAAGCCATCTGATTCCTGGCCTATTGTGACGCAGCCTGTATGTCCGGCCTTAAACACCTCGTGTCCCGTACCAGGTAATTGCGGCCTATGCTTCTCTCTGTTGCGATCTTGTTCCAGATCACAAGTTTCTCGGCTTCGTATCGTCGGCATTCGCCGCACACCTGCCGTTCATAGCGAGGCAGTTAACCAGCTTGTAAAGGACAAGCCATTTGGAGCTGTCTGCCGGGCGTGGCCAGAAGCGGGCTGCGACCGCACATGAGGCGATGAGGAATGTGCCGACAGCAGTCAGGTCTGCTGCCAGCTCTGCGGGTATTAGTGGTATGAGGGAAAGGTATAGCTGTTGCCAGTCGAGCGCCATTGTCCAATTTCCTGCGTGGGTTGAAAAAGTGGATAATCAAGCGAGGCGTGTCACGCCCGCCACGGGCTGACCAAAGTAAACGGCACGCTCGATCTGGCGGCGTTTTCTGAGTCCGGGCAGAACCACCATCCGGCCTTTCACGCAGGCTTTGTCCCAGCGGCCTAATTGCTCACCTGCTGCGGTGTATTGGCCCTGGTTGAGCAGGGTGCGAAGCGTTGATCGACGCATGGCAGAACTGCCGATATTGAACTGCCAGGACAAGAGGGCGCCCTCCTGGCAAGGTGCGAGCGGCACTGTGACTGCGCTACGTAATTTCTCGCGAAGGCCAGTCAATGTGTGCCTAAGCAGGTCGCAGGCGCCGCTTGTCGTCAATGGCAATGTGCGGGCGGTGACGGGGCTTCCATCAGCAAGAAAGCGGTTGCCTATGCCAATTGTCCAATAGCCGGCGGGACAAAGATAAGGCGCAAGGCGCAGCCCCTCGATATCGTCACGGCAAAGTAGCGCCATGGCGATTTCAATTGAATCGTCCATCAAAGACCTCTTCATTTTCTTGTTTTCGATTTGTTATTATAAGGAACGCGCAGTTTCTTGCCTCACGTCTCGTCCTGACCTTTTTAAGGGGTAGATCACGGGCGATCTTTCTCCGCCGAGCGTTCGCAAGCGGAGAGAATTTCCGTCTCCAGGCCCTGACTGGGCTATCCGTATTCCAGATGGCTCCGGTACGACCTTATTTATGCTGGAGGAAGCATAAGGAGGCATTCATGACCTTGGGTCAGCACCAGGCTTGTCAGCCTTCAGGGGTTACTGGATCGGGTTTTGAAATGTCGGGAAGACCTTACAGGCAAGGTCGGCAGGAATAATTCCTCGCATATACCCGAATTCAATACTAATTAATACAACACTATTGGTTATAATTGGAATATATTATTCATTAATAATTTTCATATCCGGTTTATTACTCAGGCCTTCGAGGCAGGCATGGTAATCCGCAGGCGCATGCAAACAGTCTTCATGTCTTTTGGCCGTGGAACGTTTGAAGCGTTGTTCTCCGGCGACCCCTTGAGGGCGTGTTGGCCGTATCCTGATTCCGTATGAGGCGAAGCGGTTTGAAACCCTCTCAACAAGGTTTCGTTTGAACAAGATGTGATGCCTCTTCGGCATTGACCGGGGGAGACAGTGTGAAGCAGCGCGACGATTGGCACCTGACGGATGAGCTCGATTATGAGCAGGGGCGAGGTGACCCATTCGCTGCTGCTGTGCGGGCAACCCGCATGCCCATGGTAATTACGGATCCGGAGCAGGCAGATAATCCGATTGTGTTTTGCAATGTCGCCTTCCAGGAATTGACCGGGTATGACCGTGCCGAAATCATTGGCAGGAATTGCCGTTTTCTGCAGGGACCAGAAACCGACCCAGAGTCAGTTGCCCGGGTCCGAAGAGCTATTGAGGAAGGCCATGACATTGACGTGGACCTGCTGAATTACCGTAAGGATGGCTCTGTTTTCTGGAATGCCCTGTATCTCTCGCCTGTGCGTGATGCCAAGGGTGACATACGCTTCTTTTTCGCTTCTCAGCTTGATGTAACCGAGCGCGTGCAGGCGCAGCAGATCATCAATCACCAGAAGATTCTGGTCGAGCGCGAGGTCGCGCGACGGACGGCCGATCTCCGCAGTGCGCTTGAGGCAAAAACAATCTTGCTTCATGAAGTCGATCACCGCGTCAAAAACAACCTCACGATGATTGGTTCTCTTTTGCGGTTGCAGGCTCGTACAATTGATGACCCGGCAATCGTCGCGAGACTCGACAGCATGCTCGAACGTGTTGATGCTCTCGCTGTGGTGCACAGACAGCTTTATCAGTCGGAAGATATCGCTGCTTTCGACATAGGCAGCTTTGTGGAGAACCTTGCACGCGATGTCGTCGGTTCGAGTGGTCGTACTGACATACGTTTGTTGTTCAAGGTCGCGCCGCTGATGATTGACTCAGCCCACGCCTCTGCCCTTGGTCTCATTCTCAACGAGATTCTGACGAATGCCATCAAGCATGGCTTTTCCAACGGACGGTCGGGCGTGCTTGGCCTGTTCGTCGGCGAGGAGAATGGCTCTGGAACGATCAGGATCTGTGATGACGGTCCGGGCATGCCCTCAGTGAAACGTACCCGAAGCATCGGCGCTGCCCTGATTACTCGCCTGTCGCGGCAGGCTCAGGCTCAGGCAACCTGGAGCGACAACGGTCCAGGCACGTGCGTCACGATCACCTTTCCCAAAAGCGATACCCCATAATGTCGACTCCCATGGATGTCCTTATCGTCGAAGACGAAATGATCATTGCAATGGACATGGAAGCCCTCGTCCGTGACAGCGGTCATGACGTGGTGGGTGCCGTAGCATCACTACGGGAGGTCGAGGCGTTACCCGATCAGGTCAGTCCGCAACTGGCCCTGGTCGATCTTCATCTCGCGGAGGGATCGAGCGGGTTCCAGGTCTGTGCGCATATTCGCGAGAGATGGCCTGAGGCCTTGATCATTTTCCTGACCGCGAATGTTTCAAAAATTCCGGCGGATTTTTCAGGGGCTCATGGCGTGATTGCCAAGCCGTTTTCTCATGCTGGCGTGGTCAATGCCCTGCGTTATCTGTCTGAGGGGGTGTTCGACCCTCCGCCCTCCGTGCCCCGTCCATCAAGCCTTGCGACGTCTGAGCACCTGCGCGAGCGTTGGGCAATTGGTGCATGATGAACGATCTGTACAGAAGCCGGGGGACGATGATCTGTGGCATTGCCCCCGGCGCCAGTTGAAGGTCTAGAGGATGCCGCCCGAAATTGGCATCGTGACACCGGTAATGTAGCTGGCGTCTTCGCTCAGGAGGAAGGCTACAGTACCGGGGATTTCCTCGATATCACCCAGACGTCGCATCGGTACACCGGCCACCATTTCTTTCTTGACCGTCTCCGGATCGGTCGAGAAATACTGGGTGTTCGTAGCAGCCTGAAGCTCGGTCTGACGGTCCCACATGAAGCCCGGCCCCATCAGGGCAGGGGCGATGCCATTGACACGGATATTATGGGGTGCGAGATCCTTTGAGGCGACCTGAGTCAGGCCGACCACGCCGAATTTCGATGAGCCATAGGCGCCCATGTTTGGCGGACCCTGCAGGCCTGCCATGCTGGCTGTATTCACAATGCTACCTGAACGGCGGGCGACCATGCGGCGCGATACAGCACGCAGTACATGAAACGCCCCGACCAGATCGATATCAACGACGCGCTGAAAGTCTTCAACGGGATACTCATGAATCGGTGCGAAGGCACCCTGATAACCGGCATTATTGAATAGCAGGTCGATCGGGCCGACGGTTTTCTCGGCGTAATCGACGGCTTCCTCGACACTGGCGTAGTTCGTGACGTCACAAACCACCGTCTTGACCTTCACGCCATGCTCGGCCAACTGCTTCGCCGCTTGGTCGAGTTTGCCCTGATCGAGATCGAGCAGCACGGCGTGGCTGCCTTCTTTCGCCAGACGGCGCGCTACGGCGAGGCCTATATTGCCAGCGGCACCGGTCACGAGAGCTGTCTTGCCAGCGAAACGTTTCGTCTCACTCATTGGTTGTCATCCTTCATGGTCGTATCCCGGCCTCTAGATCGGGATGCGCCGAAAGACCCTGCCTTGCCCTCGGCGGCAAAGGCGCGGGTCGGTTCCTTACGACTAGCAGTATAGCAGGGCTTTCGCATTGCTATGCATCAAAGGGTTTTAAGCATCCCGCCATCGACGAAATAGGATGACCCCACGCTGTAGGAAGCCTTGTCCGAGCACAGGAACACGAAGAAATTCGCCAGTTCCTCGGGTGACCCAAAGCGCTTGATAGGGGCATGTTCGTCGGCAACGCCCTGCAGATAGGCTTCCCAGTCGCCACCGCTCTCGCTGGTCAGTTGCTTGGCGGTCTTGATCCAGTCAGGTGTCAGGATCAGACCCGGATTGACACAGTTCACGCGGATGTTGTCCTTGATCACCTCTGTCGAGAGGGTTTTCGAGAACATCATCAAGGCTGCTTTGGTGACATTATAGATCGGCTCGTACCACAGCGGCTGGGCTGCACAGATGGAGGCATTGTGAATGATGGCGCCACCGCCACGCTTCTTCATGCCGGGTACAAGGCCACGCGCGAGGCGGATGGCCGCCATGACGTGCAGATCCCAGTAGAACTGCCACTTCTCGTCAGAGGCTTCCATGATGGTCTCGTTCGAGCCCGTTCCAGCGTTGTTGATGAGGATATCCGCACCACCGAAGGCGGCTTCCGTTTCACGCACAATGCTTTCAATGCCCTCGCTGCTGGCCACATCGGCAGCGACAGGTACACAGCGCACGCCACAGCTTTCCGCGAGTTTCGATGCCGCCTCTGTCAGCCGTTCCTTGTCACGGGCCACCATGACGATGTGAGCACCCTCGCGGGCCAGCCCCTCCGCGACTGCGAGGCCAATGCCGACACTACCGCCCGTAATAACGGCGACTTTATCCTTGAGACCCAGATCCATTCCGATCTTCCTTGTCAGATCCTGCGCCGTCTCCCGCTGAGACGGTCCAAAGGCGGCACACTGAACGAGGGAACGGTAGCGGGAGGAAGGGGGCAAGGTGCACAAGTTTGAGTGACATTGAACACGCTGTAGTGAGATATCGGAGGGCGAGAGCCGACCCGGTCTACGAGAGCGAAGGTGATCTTGCCTTCGTTGC
The DNA here is from genome assembly GCF_057319415.1 of Asaia sp. A2. Taxonomy (NCBI): domain Bacteria; kingdom Pseudomonadati; phylum Pseudomonadota; class Alphaproteobacteria; order Acetobacterales; family Acetobacteraceae; genus Asaia; species Asaia sp. A2. The sequence continues at coordinate 413,581 of NZ_JBXWTO010000001.1, read as the reverse complement.
TCAGGGGGCATGATAGTCGCGCATCCCTGCTCGTAGCAGGGAGCGCAGGGAACGCCTGGTCGATCCCGTGGTGTTTGGCTGCTGCAAGACTATATGGTGGTATTGCGGACCCGAGCCTGCGGATGTTCCCGCTACATTCCGGGCTCTGACTGAATGCGCGCTGTCATTGATACGCAATGGCGGCGCGAGTTGAGGGGCGGGCTCTCTCTCTCTCTCTCTCTCTCTCTCTCTCTCTCTCTCTCTCTCGACGGAGCGTTCAAGATGGTCCATCACGCTTCCAGGCAAATAACATCCGAGCGAAAGGGGCATACGTCATGACCATATCAAGTCATGCGAGAAATCGTCGCGCCACTGGCCTTGCTGTGGCGTCAGTGCTCACGCTCGCATCCCTGATTTCCGGATGTGCGCGTGATGATGGGCCGTCAAAGGCGGTTGCCATCGCCAACCCTGCCTCAGTCTATTGCAAGCAGCAGGGTGGTAAGCTTGAGATAAGGCACGAAAAAGGTGGTGAGGTTGGCTACTGCCATCTTGCCTATGGACGTGTCGTCGAAGAATGGGTGCTTTATCGTGCCACCCAGCATCAATCCTCTGGACATTGATCTGAAAGAGCCAAAGGTCTGGTTCGCGTGGGGTATGCCCCCCCTCGCGTTCCGGAGGGGGATGTTCTCCATAGCGTGCTTGTGAATGGGGGAAGAGCCGCCCCAGGCAAACAGGGTGAGGGTGGCGCCGTTAACGCCATATGGCGCTAAACGGTTTGACGGTACCCATGCTTATCCTGCCCCACCTCTACGCGGGGCGACAACGCTGCATCTGTATTGTTTCTCATTGAAAAGCAGCGTCGCAGCAAGAGACATGCAGCGAAAGAGACGAAAGATGATCGCTACAACCCTGCCGGACTCCCTCATCGTCACCCCGCAGATGCCAGTGCGCGGAGTGATTTTCGATATGGATGGCCTTTTGTTTGATACCGAATCCCTGGGTATCGAGGCTTCCATGAAAGCCGCCGCCTTATGCAGGTTGTCTCTTCCGATGTCGCTCGCCCGAGATATGATCGGCTGTTCTGAGGAACAATGTCACTCCGCTCTGGCGGCATATTTTGGACCAGCGACATCGCTGGATGAGTTTTTTTTCCAGCAGGAAGTGTGCCTGTCCCGCCTGGTGCAGGAAGGCCGTTTGCAGCTGAAGCCCGGCGTTATGTCGCTCCTCGGGTTGCTTGACGACCGTAATATTCCGCGAGCTATAGCGACCTCATCGAGCCACGCGCGCGCCTGGGGGCATCTTGAAGCGCTCGCTCTTGCCGAGCGTTTCGATGCCGTGGTGACGCGCGATGATGTCATTCTCGGTAAACCTGACCCCGAACCCTATCTGCTCGCAGCTGCGCGCATAGGCGTGACCGCCGAACTTTGTCTCGCGCTCGAGGATTCGCCTGTCGGTGCGCGCGCAGCATGGGCTGCTGGAATCCGTGTGATTCTGGTGCCAGATCTGGCTCAGCCGGACGTATTCGTGACGGAGCATGCGCTTGCCATTGTTCAAAATCTTGACATCGCGACAGACTATCTGACGCGCTATGCCCGATAGAAGCCTGTTTACCTCAAGCGCGCGGGCTCGGCTCAATCATGCGTTTTGCATGAAGGCTACAAAAACTTCATGCGGACATCACAGAACCTGCGAGGCTGTTCGACGCTGACTATCATGGAAGCGCGACTATTGGAGATGATCGATGGCCGGATGGAACAAATCTTGGCGATAGCTTTCTTTCCAAAAGAAAGCGTATCATCAAAGTAAATAAGAACGAATAATATAGTATAGACATATGGAATATATTATTGTGTCATGTTTCTGTAATGTTATGTATATGCTATATTGAATTATCTGATGTCACACAACAAGCGTGATTTATATCGCTATTGAGTGGCGAGGCGATTTTTTTGTGCGTTCTGTATCGTCATCTGCTGCATATGGCGCATTTTGCTATTTTGTCCTTGCAATTTTATTTTTGATCTCTATCTTTGCCTCATACACACGATTTCGTGATTGCCCAAACCCTGTGTGCAGGAAGCGCTCCTTGGCGCCCGCACAGACCGAGAGAGGACAATGTCATGACCGTAGCTCCTGCAAATGCTACCGATATCCCTGCCGCCCTTCGTGAAGACGGTGCCCTGAAGCTCGTTATTTTCGATTGTGATGGCGTTCTGGTTGACGGCGAACATCTATCGACGGCCAAGATGGCTGAGGAAGCCCGTCATTACGGCTGGAACATTACCAACGATGAGGCTCACAAGATTTTCACAGGTGGTGAGCTGGTGAAGATCGGTGAACGCATCGGCCGTGAAACCGGCAACGAGATGCCGGAAAACTGGGACATGATGATGCAGGATCGCATTGTCAAAATGATGGAAACCGAAGCAGAAACAATTGATGGTGCCCATGACATGCTGCAGAGCGTGCATGATCTGGGTCTTCCCATTCGTATCGGTTCAAATTCCTCTGGTGCAGAGATGGAAGCCAAGTTCTCGAGCACGGGGCTTGACGAGCTGCTCGAAGAGGAGCGCATTCATTCTGGTCGTGACCTCGACATGCCGAAGCCGCGCCCCGATCTCTATCTGCACGCAGCTGAGATGGAGGGAGTGAAGCCGGAAAACTGCATCGTGCTTGAAGACTCGGATACGGGCGCAGAAGCTGCACGTCGTGCGGGTATGGCCTGCGTGCTGCTGCGCGACCTCAGCAAGCCTGCTCCCAGCTGGCCCGGTCTGCTGCGCATCGGGCATCTTTCTGAATTCCCGCTGATCCTCAAGCAAATTCTGGACGTACAGTCCGGCGCGAAGGCAATTGCTGCCTGAGGTTTGGTGATTGTTCACCCGCAAAAAAGCCGTCCCTCGGGGCGGCTTTTTTAATGTCTGCGCGGTTGGCGAGGCAGGCAACATTCCTGCCTCGCCCTGCGTTCGGTTTGCACGGGATTTTCCTTCCCAACCACCCGCAGGGCAGAGCAAGGACAGGCATCATGTCGGCAGAGAACTTCAAGAAGGGTGATGATGTCACCTGGAAGACGAGTAACGGCGAAACCGAGGGCCATGTGGTCAAGACGGTTACAAAGCCGATGAAGATCAAAAGCAACGAGGTGAAAGCGTCCAAGGACAATCCCAAAATTATGGTGGAGAGTGACAAGACTGGCGCGAAGGCCGCGCACAAGCCAGACACACTGCACAAAAAGTGACGCAGATGCAGGTTCAATCATTTCGGCGCTGGAGAGGCACCGCGCTTGCCGCTCTGGCTTTCGCTGTGGCTCCCGCCATTGCGCAGGCAGCAGACGGCCAGTGTGATAACGCGAAATTCCAGGCTGATCAGGCTGGTTTTCTGCAAACAGGTCCGACGCGTGTCGACCTGCCTGAACATGTCTGCGGAAAGGTCCTGTCGGTCACAACGCGCACGCGTCACTCGCGTAGCGGTGTCCATGGCTACTTCGTCATGCAGCTGGCACCCGGGCAGGCCATTCGCATCGTGTCTGATCTCGACCGTATGAACGCGCCGGCATGGCCGTGGGTCAAGCCGGGCGATCAGGTTGAGGTCGTAGGCCGGTATTATTTCGACTCCGCACGCAGTCAGGGCATCGACTGGACGCATCATGGTACGGGCCGACACTGGGCGACGCCCGGTTATGTCGTCGTGAACGGTACGCGCTACGAATAAAAAAAGCGGTGGGTTTTCCCACCGCTTTTTTGCTTTTGGCTCTTGTGGGCCTGACGTTTTGTTTTCCCTCTCAACCGGCAGGCTGCCGAGGCAAGAGGGAAATATCAGTTATCACTGGTCGCTTCCGACTTCTCGTCAGAATCTTCCTCACCGTTCTTGGGTGTGGCCGGAGTGGCCTCAAGGAAGTCGAAGTGCAGTGCGTTGTCCTTCAGCCCGATGCGTACCGCACCGCCATTTGCGAGAGCACCGAACAATAGCTCCTCCGCGAGGGGCTTCTTGATCGTGTCCTGAATGACGCGCCCCAATGGGCGTGCGCCGTAGTGGCGGTCATAGCCGCGTTCAGCCAGCCATTCCTTGGCCGCGGAACTGATCTCGATCGTCACATGACGATCGGCCAGCTGCGCCTCAAGTTGCAGCACGAATTTCTCGACCACCCGGCCAACAGTCTCAGGTGTAAGATTGGCAAATGGAATGATCGCATCCAGCCGGTTACGGAATTCCGGGGTGAACAGGCGCTTGATGGCGTCTTCATCCTCACCCACACGATCCGTTCGGCCAAACCCGACAGCTTCCTTGCTCAGATCGGCCGCGCCCGCATTGGTCGTCATGATCAGGATGACATTGCGGAAGTCGATAGTCTTGCCGTTATGGTCGGTCAGACGGCCATGATCCATGACCTGAAGCAGGATATTATAGAGTTCGGGATGCGCCTTCTCGATTTCATCAAGCAGAAGCACCGCATGCGGATGCTGGTCGATCGCATCGGTCAGCAAGCCGCCCTGATCGAACCCGACATAACCCGGCGGCGCACCGATCAGGCGTGAAATGGAGTGGCGCTCCATATACTCCGACATGTCGAAGCGGATCAGTTCAACTCCAAGAGAGGCGGCAAGCTGCTTGGCCACTTCGGTCTTGCCCACACCAGTCGGTCCGGAAAACAGATAGTTCCCGATAGGCTTTTCAGGATCACGCAGACCGGCACGAGCCAGCTTGATGGCCGAGCTGAGGGCTTCGATCGCCGTATCCTGACCGAACACCATGTTCTTCAGATCGCGGGAAAGAAGGCGAAGCGTTTCGCGGTCATCAGTCGATACTGATTTGGGTGGAATACGCGCGATCTTGGCCACGATCTCTTCAATGTCCTTGAGCGTGACCGTCTTGCGGCGTTTGCTTTCGGGCAGGAGCATGCGCGACGCACCGGCTTCGTCGATGATGTCGATGGCCTTATCCGGCAACTTGCGGTCGTGCATGTATTTGGCCGAAAGTTCGACCGCTGCCTTAAGGGCGTCATCGGTGTAACGAACCTTGTGATGGCGCTCGTAATTGCCTTTGAGGCCACGCAGGATCTTGATCGTATCGCTGATCGAGGGCTCGGGCACGTCGATCTTCTGGAACCGGCGTACGAGCGCACGGTCCTTTTCAAAATGCTGACGGTATTCCTTGTAGGTGGTCGAGCCGATGCAACGCAGCGTACCGGCTGCCAGTGCGGGCTTGAGCAGGTTGGACGCATCCATTGCCCCACCCGACGTCGCACCTGCGCCAATTACCGTGTGGATTTCATCAATGAAGAGGATGGCACCCGGCGTCTGGTCCAGCTCCGTCACCACCGCCTTGAGGCGCTCCTCGAAATCGCCACGATAGCGAGTGCCTGCAAGCAGGGCTCCCATATCGAGCGAGAAGATCGTTGCATCGAGCAGCACCTCTGGCACGTCGCCCTCGACGATGCGTTTGGCCAACCCTTCGGCGATCGCGGTTTTGCCTACACCCGGGTCACCCACATAAAGAGGGTTGTTCTTGGTGCGACGGCACAGGATCTGGATCGTTCGCTCTACTTCGCCGTCACGCCCGATCAACGGGTCGATCTTGCCGTCCTCGGCACGCTTGTTGAGATCGACGCAATAGGCGGCAAGCGCTTCCTGCGGCTTGGCGGCCTTGCCCTGCTTTTCCTCACGTTCCCCTTCATCCTTGTCGCGCGAACCGGTCGGCGTGCGGCGGCTGGATTTGTCGGGTGCCTTGGCAATGCCGTGGGAGATGAAATTGACGGCATCAAGCCGGGTCATGTCCTGCAACTGCAGAAAATAGACGGCATGGCTTTCGCGTTCGGCAAAGAGCGCAACCAGCACATTGGCACCCGTCACCTCATCGCGGCCCGTAGACTGCACATGGATGGCCGCGCGCTGAATGACGCGCTGGAAAGCAGCTGTCGGCTTGGGTTCGGTGGGGCGGTCGGAGGCAAGCCCAGCGAGATCCTTGTCGAGAAACTCGGTCAGGTCTGCGCGAAGCTTCTCAAGGTCGATCCCGCAGGCCTTGAATACCGTCACCGAGTCTGCGTCTTCGGTCAGAGCCAGCAGCAGGTGTTCAAGGGTTGCGTATTCGTGGCGTCGTTCACCCGCAAGAGTGAGGGCGCGATGGAGCGTCTGTTCGAGCATACGAGACAACATGAGGGCGCTCCTTGAGGTCAGGCGTGACGGGTCAGCATGACAGGATGTAGGCAAATAGAGGGATTGTAAAAGGGTCTCTCCTGCCGTTTCCCTGGCAAGGCCAAATAATTTCGGTTCAGGCTTTCTCAATCATGCATTGCAGTGGGTGCTGGTTTTGGCGCGCCAGATCCATCACCTGGGTTACCTTGCTCTCTGCCACCTCAAAGGTGAAGACCCCGCAGACCCCAACGCCTTTTTTGTGGACGTTGAGCATGATGTTGGTCGCCTCTTCTCGTGATTTGGAGAAAAAGCGCTCCAGAACATGCACGACGAATTCCATGGGCGTGTAATCGTCATTGAGCATGAGGACCTTGTACATCGCCGGACGACGGGTCTCTGGTCGCGCCTGGATGACGACACTGATATGCGACTCGTCGTTATTGCCGTCCTTGCGTGGTGGATCGTCCTCGCCCGCCAGGTGGGGCAGGGAAGGGAATGGACTCACCGGGGCGTCGGGTGACCGGGTTCCTGAAGCGGCTGTGCAGTACGGCATGGTATGGAACATATGGGATTGCAACGCCGTAAGCAAAGAGCATTCGTGTGCTTTGTCGACAGAGCATGCGGCTGGCCCGGTGTTGTAGAACGGGTGTCCGGCTCGCCTGGTGCGGAAGGCAAAATACGGCGTGCGTCTGCCTGGGCGGTTTGTGTTCTTTTACCTTATTTTTCCCTCAATTGCGGCAGATCATCGTGGACGATGTGAAATGTGTCAGTCTATGATACCAGTTAACGCCAGATCTCCGGGGGCACGAGTGACCTACTGCATGCAGTCCGCTATCAAGAAGAACCTGATCAAGGTTACCCGGGCGGGCAAGGCGCGCAGATGGCCTGTTTTCAGTCGTGTTCTTCTTGGTGCCAGCCTCGGGGCTGGAACTGTCATTGCGTCGACGCCAGCTCACGCCCAGTATGCTGGCCATGTCAGCTCCTATGTTGTGGATGTGAACAGCGGTGCGGTGCTGTCGCAGGTCGATCCTGATCTTCAGCGTTATCCTGCCTCACTGACCAAGCTCATGACGCTGTACATGACCTTCCGGGCCTTGCGCGCGGGTGAGATCACAGCAGATACCCCCGTGCCGGTTTCTATTCATGCCTCGATCCAGGCGCCCTCCAAACTTGGTCTGGTCCCAGGTACGCACTTTGTGGTTCAGCAGGCAATACTGGGTCTTGTCACGAAGTCAGCAAATGATGCGGCCTGCGCGCTTGGCGAGTTGCTGGGCGGCGGTGACGAAGTCCGTTTCGCCAATATGATGACGCAGCAGGCCCGTGCGATAGGTATGTCGAATACGACATTCCGTAATGCCTCAGGCCTGCCTGATCCTGATCAGGTTACCACGGCGCGAGACCTTTCGATGCTGGCACAGCATCTTGTTCAGGATTTTCCTGAATATTATCATTATTTCGCAACGCCTATGTTCGCGTTTCACGGGCGCATGATTCCCAACCATAATCCGATGCTCAAGACCTATGCGGGTGCTGACGGGATGAAGACCGGCTATACCGATCTGGCAGGGCATAATCTGATAACATCTGCCCAGCGTAGCAATGTGCGTCTCGTCGGCGTCGTGTTGGGCGCTCGTTCAAACCCGCAGCGTAACGCCATGATGGCTAATATACTGGATCAGGGTTTTGCGGCAGAGGGCGTTGCCCCGATGGCGCCGCTCCACCCACCCGTCGCCCTTGCGCGCAATACGCGTCGCCACCGGGCTGCAACGTCAAATACATCGTCCGTGCTGGAGGTCGCAGAGGCACCGAGCGGGCCACGTCGCTATCAGCCACTCGCACATGGCAGCAAGCATCACACAGTGGCTTCTGCCAAGGTGCGCATGGCCACGTCGCGTCATGTCGTTTCCACGCATAAAAAGAGCCGCCACCAGAAGGGTTGATCCGGTCAGGCGATAAAAAACCACGATCCGGCCTTGCTCCTCATGCCCCGGCAGCGCATTTTCTCTGCATCATCCGTGAAGTAGACAACATGAGCGGGAGCAACAGCAGGGTATGGACAGTATGGCGCACGACCACGGGATCACGATTTATACTGAGGACGATTTTGTTGGCCTGAGAAAAGCGGGTCAACTCGCTGCCGCCACACTCGACATGATCACACCCTATGTCGTGCCCGGCGCCAAGACCGATGATCTCAACCGTCTGATCCACGAATACACGCTCGATCATGGTGCGGTTCCTGCACCGCTGAATTATCGCGGCTTCCCAAAATCCTGCTGCATCTCGATCAACCATGTCGTCTGTCATGGCATCCCCGGCGAGCGCTGCCTGAAGGATGGCGATATCGTCAATATCGACGTCACCTCGATTATCGATGGCTGGTATGGCGATACATCGCGCATGTATCTGGTGGGAAACGTGCCCCGTAAGGCCGCCAATCTGGTTGATGCAACCTATAAGGCGCTGATGCTGGGCATTGCGGAAGTTGCGCCGGGCAAGACGCTGGGTGATATCGGGCACGCCATCCAGAGCTTTGCCGAGGGGCAGCGACTCTCGGTCGTGCGCGATTTCTGCGGCCATGGCATCGGGCGTGAATTCCATGCCGAGCCGCAGGTCGTGCATTACGGCAAGCCGGGCAAGGGGCTGAAGCTGAGAGAAGGCATGGTGTTCACGATCGAACCCATGCTCAATCTGGGCAAGGAAGGCACCAAGACGCTTGAAGACGGCTGGACAGCTGTGACGCGTGATCGCTCCCTTTCCGCACAGTTCGAACATATGCTTGCCGTAACGAGTGAGGGATGCGAGATTTTCACGCTCTCGCCTGCCGGCTTTACCAAGCCGCCTTACGTCTGAAGCCAAAGGCTTCTGTCTGATCTGCAAGGAACGATTTACGTGAAGCGTGTCAGCACCCGGGTTGCGGCCCTGCCGCTCCTCCTCGCCAGCATTTCTGTCTCGAGTCTCGCCCAGGCTGCGCCCGCGACCATGCCCTATGACCCGCTGGCCTTTGGCACGGTCAACCCGGCGCTCAAGCCCGCAAAGCCGGTTGTCGGAACGCGCGGCATGGTCGTATCGGCCCAGCATCTGGCGTCGGAGGCCGGGCGTCGTATTCTGGCCTCGGGTGGCAATGCGGCTGACGCTGCCGTTGCGGTGGGGTATGCGCTTGCGGTTGTCTATCCGGCCGCCGGCAATATCGGCGGCGGTGGCTTCATGACCCTGCGCCTGCCAGACGGCAAGACGACCTTCATCGACTTCCGTGAGCACGCGCCGCTCGCTGCCACGGCCACGATGTATCAGGATGCACAGGGCAAGGTGGACCCCAAGGCCTCCATCGAAGGATGGCGGGCAATCGGCGTGCCGGGCACAGTTGCCGGACTGGACGAGATCCAGCGTCGCTGGGGCAAGCTCAGCCGTGCTCAGGTCATGGCGCCGGCCATCGAGCTGGCGGAGAAGGGCTTTGTGATCGGGCAGGGCGATGCCGATCTTCTGCACACCAGCACCGCGGCCTTCCAGAAAGACCCGCATGCATCAAAGATCTTTCTTCGTCCCGACGGTACACCGCTCCAGCCGGGCGATCGTCTGGTGCAGACAGAGCTTGCCCGCACGTTGCGCAGCATTGCGAGCCAGGGGCCGGATGTGTTCTACAGGGGCGATATTGCCCAGCGCGTCGTAGCTGCCAGCAAGCAGAATGGCGGGATTCTGAGCCTCGCCGATTTCGCAGCCTATCACACGCGCGAGCTGGAACCGATCCATTGCAGCTATCGTGGCTATGATATCGATACAGCCCCGCCGCCGAGCGGTGGTGGCGTGGCCCTGTGCGAAATGCTCGACATTCTGTCTGGCTATGACATGAAGCAGCTTGGCCTGCGCACGGTGGCTGGCGTTCAGCGTCAGGTAGAGGCCATGCGCCATGCCTATTCCGACCGCCGCGATCTGGGCGATCCGGACTTCGTGAAGAACCCCGTTGTCCATCTGATCGACCCGGCCTATGCGGCCGCCATCCGTCAGGGTATTCCGCTCGATCACGCCCTGAATTCCGATGCGCTGGTCGCGGGCGCCGCCCTGCCGGGTGTCATGCAGGCCCAGCCTGCCGAAGATCACGAAAAGCATGAGACAACGCAGTTCTCTGTAGCTGACCGCTCAGGCTTCGCCATTTCTGCCACCTACACGCTCAATGGCTGGTTCGGCGCGGGTGTTATCGGTGGGAATACCGGCTTTTTCCTCAATGATGAGATGGATGATTTTGCCGCCAAGCCGGGCAGTGCCAACATGTTTGGCATTGTCGGGTCCGAGGCCAATGCCATCGCACCGGGCAAGACCCCTCTGTCATCCATGGCCCCCACGATTATTACGCATGAGGGCAAGCCTTTCATGGTGATCGGCAGCCCCGGCGGTTCGCGCATTCCTACCATCATCCTGTCTGTCGTGCTTGGGGTGATCGATGGTGGGCTGGACATTCAGCAGGCCGTGGATCTGCCGCGTATTCATGAACAGTGGAAGCCCTCGGCGATCGAACTGGAACCGCGGGCACTCAGCCCCGATGTGATGCAGCAGCTTCAGATCGAGGGATACGCGCTCTCGCCGCATCGCCCCTGGGGCGTGGCCGAGGGAATTCTGTTCGGGCGTCCATCGGTTGCGGCACCTGCAAGCGGCAAGCTTTATGGGGGCTGGGACCGACGCCATGAAGGCGGCGGCGCAAGCGGATTGTAAAAAAACCTGATCCTGCCTCTTGCGCATGAGAGGCAGAATGGTGTTAACCCTTCACCGGGAGGTCGGCCTTGGACGGACGGCTTGCGAACCCGGTCAGGTCCGGAAGGAAGCAGCCGCAGTGAGTTTTGTTCGGGTCATGTGTTCGGCCTCCCACCCTCTGAAGCAGCCGGTCTCGTCGCGCGAGTCATGACGCCTTCAGACACCCCCTCCCATGATGACGATATCCCGCTGCCCCCGGTTGAGGCTGGCGGGTTTTTCGATGCGCCGCAGGAAACTCCCGTTGAGGCGGCTGCGCCTGCATCAGCAGCGTCCGTGGCACCCGCGCGGGATAAAAACGAGCGCAGCGGACCCTATCGTGTTCTCGCCCGCAAATATCGCCCCCAGCATTTCGATGACCTGATCGGGCAGGATGCGACGGTGCGTATCCTGCGCCGTGCCTTCCAGCTGGGCCGCGTTGCGCATGCCTTCATGCTCACCGGCGTGCGCGGCGTGGGCAAGACCACAACGGCGCGTATCATCGCCCGTGCGCTCAACTGCATTGGTGTCGATGGGCAGGGCGGCCCGACCGCTGATCCTTGCGGTGTCTGCGCCAATTGCACGGCCATTCTCGCCGATCGTCATCCCGATGTGCTCGAGATGGACGCCGCATCACGGACGGGCGTGGACGATATACGCGAGATCATCGAGGCGACACGTTTCCGCCCGATGCAGGGGCGCATGAAGGTCTTCATCATCGATGAGGTCCATATGCTCTCACGCAACGCCTTCAACGCGTTGCTTAAAACCCTCGAGGAACCACCTGAGCAGGTGACCTTCATCTTTGCGACGACCGAACTGCGCAAGGTGCCAGTGACAGTGCTCTCACGCTGCCAGCGATTCGATCTGCGCCGCGTGCCGCAGGAGATGCTCATGCAGCATTTCGCGGGTATTGCGGAAAAGGAGTCGGTCGCGTTCTCGGAAGAGGCGCTCGCTCTGATCGCGCGCGCTGCCGATGGCTCTGTGCGTGACGGGCTGTCTCTGCTCGATCAGGCGATTGCACAAGGTGAGGGCGAGGGGGCCGAGCGCATTGAGGCCCCCATGGTCAGCGCCATGCTGGGGCTGGCCGATCGTCAGCTCGTGTTCGACCTGTTCGAGATCCTGATGCAGGGCAAGGCCGAAGAGGCGCTTGCCATGAGTGGTCAGGCCTATGCGCAGGGGGCCGATCTCGGCATCCTCCTCGCCGATCTGCTCGATCTGATTCACGTAATCTCGCGTCTCAAGGCCATCCCTTCGCTGCGTCACAGCCGCGAATTGCCGGAGGCCGAGCGTGATCGCGGGGCCTCTCTGGCCGATCGCCTGCCCAATGCCGAACTCGGTCGTGCCTGGCAGATCCTGCTCAAGGGTATTCAGGAAGTCGAGCAGGCCCCTGATCGACGCGCTGCGGCGGAGATGGTGCTCATACGTCTGTGCTATGCCAGCACCCTGCCAACGCCGGATCGCGTGGCACGCATGGTCATGCAGATGCAATCCGAGGACCGCCCCGCCGGTGATATGGACAGGGAGAGTCTGGCAGGTCCCTCGGGAAGTATGACCAGTCATGGCACCGGATCGGTTTCCGCACAGGCGAGCAGCCCGCAGGGGATTCCGGGCAGTCAGGGTGGTGATGACCGCCCCAGGGCGGCCCTGCGTCTGGTTGCGAATGGGGGTGTGGCCTACGACCCTGTCTCCAATGCCGAGGCTGTCCCTGCGCCCGTTCTGACCCCGGTACAGCCAGCGCCGCAGGGCGAGGAGGCAGACGCTCTCCTGCCGCCCCTGCGTTCATGGCGTGAGATGGTCGCTTTTGTCGCACGCCAGTCCGAAGCCATGTTGCATGGTATGCTGCGCCATTCGGCTCATCTTGTGCGCTTCGAGCCGCCACGTGTGGCCATACGCATGGCCCGTGGAACGCCGCCGCGTATTGAAACCCGTCTGCAGGCCCTGCTTGAGAAAGCCTATCCGGGGCAGTGGCATGTCGAGGCCTCGGATGAAGAAGGCGAGCCGACACTGGATGAGCAGGGTGCAGAGATTGTAGCCCTGCGCCGCGAGGAACTGCATGCGCACCCGCTGCTGCGTGCCATACTCGACGTGTTTCCCGATGCCCGTGTTGGCGAGCCGAAGGATCTCTCGCTCGACGAATACGGGCTTCCCCCTGAAGAGCTTGAAGAGCCGGAAAGCTGGACGGCAGAACCTGCCGTGCCCGATCTGGACTTTGCGCCCCTCGATGCCGATCTGATGGATGACGATGACTGGCACGATTTCGGTGGCAGCTCTTCCTTCTGACCTCAAGGACAAGACATCATGAAAAATCTCGCAGGACTGATGAAGCAGGCCTCACAGATGCAATCGCGCATGGAAGAGGTGCAGAACACGCTCAATGCGCTCACGGTCGAGGGCTCCTCGGGCGCCGGGCTCGTCAGTGTAACCCTTAGCGGCAAGGGTGACATGCGTGGCCTGCGTATTGATCCGAAGCTGGCTGACCCGAATGAAGTCGAGATGCTTCAGGATCTGATCATCGCGGCCTTTGCCGATGCCCGCAGCAAGGTCGAGGCAGCCAATGCCGAGGAAATGCGCAAGGTCACTGGCGGGATCGATCTGCCGGCTGGCATGAAGTTTCCTTTCTGAACCCCCGAAGGCCTGAAACCGTCATACCGGTTGGACCAAGCAGGAGCGCACAGCCATGATGGGTGGTGGCGATGTCGAGAGGCTGATCCAGCTTCTATCCCGTCTGCCCGGACTGGGGCCGCGATCGGCGCGCAGAGCCGCCCTCGTGCTCCTGCGTTCCCCGCAAACGAGGCTACTGCCTCTGGCACAGGCCATGGAAGCCGCAGCCCATTCCGTGCGCAGCTGTTCCATCTGCGGCACGCTCGACAGCAGCGATCCCTGCAGCATCTGTGCCGATCCGGCGCGGGACAAGGGCCTGATCTGCGTGGTCGAGACGGTAGGCGATCTCTGGGCGCTTGAACGCTCACGACTGCATCCCGGGACCTATCAGGTGCTTGGCGGCGTGCTCTCGGCATTGTCCGGCATCGGACCTGAGGATCTCAATACGGCATCGCTGCTGGCGCGGGTGGAATCGGGGCAGGTGCGTGAGGTTATCCTTGCGCTGGGGGCTACGGTCGAAGGGGCGAGCACGGCACACTGGCTGCAGGAGAAGCTCGCCGCCTTCGACGTGACCGTTACGCGCGTCGGTCATGGCGTACCGATCGGTGGCGCGCTCGATGTGCTTGATGACGGCACGCTGGCTGCGGCACTCTCCGCCAGGCGTCCTGCGCAATGAAAACGACCTCTGCGATATCTTTCCCCTCGGGTATGCCCCGGGCGGCACTGATCACAGGCGGCGTGAGGCGCATTGGTCGGGCGCTGGTCGAGGCGCTGGCGATGGAAGGATTCTCGGTTGCCATCCACTGCCGCTCTCATGCGGATGAGGCGCGAGCCCTGCTGGCCACGCTCGACGTGACAGGGTGTGTTCTGGAGGCCGATCTCACGGATGAGGCGCAGACGGCCCAGCTGATCGGCGATGCCACGAAGGCGCTGGGCCCCTTGGGCGTGCTCATTAATAACGCCTCAGCTTTCGAGCGGGACGAGTGGCCCGATGTCACGCGCAGTTCGTGGGACCGGCATATGGAAACCAATCTGCGCGCGCCCTTCGTGCTGATGCAGGAATTTGCGCGTCTGTTGCCTGAGACGGCGCAGGGGATGGTGCTCAACCTGCTGGATCAGCGTGTCTGGAACCTGACGCCACATTTCATCAGCTACACCCTCTCCAAGGCAGGGCTCTGGACCCTCACCCAGACCATGGCGCTTGCTCTGGCGCCACGCATACGGGTCAATGCCATCGGGCCGGGGCCGGTGCTTCCAGCAGCCGGGCAGTCACAGGATCATTTCGACAGGATGTGTCAGAATACGCCTCTCGGTATTGGCGCCGAGCCGCAGGAAATTGTCACGGCCGCGATAGCTTTATTGCGAATGTCTTCAGTGACAGGTCAGATGATTGCGCTTGACGGTGGCCAACATTTACAATGGCGTTCCTAGCATTTGCATAAAAGAGGCGAATATCTCCCCATGACATCCTTGACCTGCCGCATGGCTGATGGAGAGCGCTTCGGTTTCAAGGTATCCAGGGTCAGAACCCATCATGATACCTACATTGGTCTCGATCTTGCGGATCATGGCCTGTCGCATGCGCACGCCTCTGCTGTGAGGGCGGAAACCCTCCTTCTTACCTGGTCCTTCATGCCGGAATTTGCGCTGCTGGTTGTCAGTGATGGCGGTTGGCCCGAGGCGTTCCCGGAGGGAGAAAAGAGCCCGTGGTGCCCCGGCTTCATGGCGCTTTCGGTCATTGACATGCAGGCAGGGCGACATGCGCTCAAGCCCTTCGGCAAATCAACGTTTCTCACGGCCGAGATCAATACGGGGGTCGTCTTCACCAACCGCCCTGCAATATCGGATTGGGAGCTTTTTGAATTCGAGACGGTCAGGACACCCATATCTGTGCTGCTGGGCGATTTTGCCGAGCAGTTCGGCATCATGCTGCATGCCCGGCATGATGCGGTCGCTGTTTTGCATGCGCTGCTTTCCGCTCCGGTACCTTTTCTGCCTGCGCTTCTCGATGTTCTGCTGACAATCCTGAGGCCGGATGTCCTGTCGGCCTTCGTGGCGTTGTTTGTGACTGATCTGGCACGCGCGATCGATCCCGCAACGCGCGATGTTCTGCGCCTGCTTTCTGCCTTGCCGGGAGGCTCCTGGATGACCAGCGCCCTGCAGGATCTGCACGAATGGAAAAACGGAAGAATAAGGGCCTGTCTCAGCGCAGATGCACGCTATGATTTTCTGGGTCTTCATGATCAGCGCGGGCCGGGAAGTGCCTATCATCTGGGTGCCCGTTTGCTGGGCGCAGCGCGTCGTGCGGTCCTTCCGCAGCACAAGCTGGCGATCCTGGCGACCGCGCGCGACGAGGGGCTTTATCTCCTGGAATGGATCGCCCATCATCGTCGCATCGGCGTCGAGCAGTTCTTCATTTACACGAATGATCTGACTGATGGCTCGGACGCGATGCTACGGCGATTGGCAGAGGCGGGCGAGATCGTCTGGATCGACAATACCGGGGCGTCTCCTGCGCGCATCAACATGCAGGACAAGGCTTATTATCATGCTCTGACCATCGTGCCCGAATTACTGGATTATCGCTGGTGTTTGGTAGTCGATCTTGATGAGATGGTGCTGCCGGGAGCGCATGTCGATTACAGCCTTCTTCCCCTGCTGGAAGCGCGCGAGCATGAGGGGGCAGAGGCTGTTGCCATTTCCTGGCGGGTATTCAACTCCAATGGTCATCTGACCTGGGCGCCCGGTCTGTCATCTGAGCGTTTCGTCGAGACCGAGCGTCACCCGCTTATCAAGACTGTGTTTCGCACCAGCCATTTCTACGGGTCCTCAGCTCATCATCCCGACGCGATGGACAGGAGCATCATCCCGTTTCTCACGATCGATGGCGAATGTCATCGCGGAGGCGATCTGCGGGAGCATGATATCAATTTCACTGCCCGCCCCACGGTCAATGCGATGATCTGCCATTATCATGTTCGCTCGCTGGAGGAATATGTGTGGAAATTCGCCCGTGGTGAAAATGACGGTAATGGCGTGCTCAGGACCAAGCATTTTCGCTATAACAACCCAGGTGTGTTCAACCTTTTTACCACGCGTTTCGAGGCCGGTGGTCCGAAGCCCGCCTTGCCTCTTGCCGAGGACATCCGTCGCGGTATGCGTCGTCTTTCCCGTTTGCCCGGTGTGACTGAAGCCCGCGAGGAGATCGAACGACGCTTTGCGGAGCAATCGATCGACTATGTAGAGCAGAGCGCGACCATCATGCGGGAGGATGATCGTATCGATTCCGAAACGCGGGAGAAATGGTGCGCCCTGGTTGCGGAATGGCGCAGGCTGCGCGGTCTCTCCTGACGGAGGGCAGTACCCAGGCCCCGATGACTGAGCCCTGTTACCGGGCCTCCATCAGGGCTGGGGTTGATGCGATGCTGACGTGAGCCCTGCAAACCCGGAGGCGAGGTAATTTTCGACCACCAGAGAGAAGGGCAGACCGTCAGTCCCGCGCGTGAGCATGGCGGTGTTGCGCAGCAGGACATCCGACGGAAGGTCGTCGCGCTCGCTTTCCAGCGCCACCCGGTGAAAACGCAACGCGGCCACCACATGGCCAAAAGGCAGGGTGGTGGTGTCAAGCAGCGTGTTCATGGCGGGTTCAAGGCGCTCAGGCACATACCAGTTCCAGGCATCAGAAAGCACATGGGTTCCGCAACGCAGGCTGACATGGCGCAGCCGGATATGTTCGTGCGTACCCAGCGAAAAATGGCTTCTGAAGGGCGCGGGTGGCGGCAGATTACCTGTGGGCAGCGGAATGGCCGTGATGGCCATGCCAGGCGCCAGATGCGCGCAATAGGCTTGCAGCACTTTTGTCGCGCTAGACTCAGCCTGAAGGGCGCGGCCCAGTTGATCGGCCGTCTCGGCATGAGAGAAGGAAGGAGCCATGCACAAAAGAAAAAAGCCGGTTAGACCGGCTTTTCCCAGGGAGATCAATTTTCGTTGTCGTCGTTGTCGGTGGTGACCTCGATCTCGGAGCCGAGATCATCATCATCATCATCGAGGTCGGATGTGTCTTCCATCACATCGTCGTCGCCATCCTCGTCGGCGTCGAGATCGACATCAATGTCATCCTCATCGCTCTTGGGGTCATTCTTGGTCTGATCCGCGGGGATGTCGCCACCGCGTTTGGGCAGGGGCAGATCGCTGGGCTGTTCTGCGCCGCATTTCGGGCAAATCGCGGGAGCGCGATTCAGGTCGTAGAAACGTGTGCCGCAGGAGACGCAGACGCGCTTCAGACCGAGTTCTGGTTTTGCCATGATGACTACCTGTCGATCCTGAACCGGTTGAAAAGGGAAACGGCTTGTGCCGCGAAGCACGGGGCCATGCCAGCTTGTGCCCGCAATGTCAAATGGCAGCGGGAATTTAGATATCAAAACCCGTCCGAAATCCGCTCTCGGCGATTGACAGGAAGGGGCTTGCATCGGAATGAACGCTATCATGGAACATCATCCCTCCGCCCCCGTCATTCCTCTTTCCGTAGCGCGCAACCCCGGCCCGCTGCGGGGTTCGATTCGTGTGCCTGGCGACAAGTCGATCAGTCATCGCGCCCTGATGCTGGCCTCTCTTGCCAGCGGGCGCACTGTTGTGACCGGCCTGCTGGAAGGGGAGGATGTGCTGCGCACAGCCGATGCCATGCGCGCCCTTGGTGCGACGATCACCCGTGAGACGGATCGCTGGGTCATCGAGGGCAAGGGCGTTGGTGTACTGAACGAGCCGGGCGACGTTCTGAATATGGGCAATTCCGGCACGGCGGCCCGCCTCTTGTCAGGTATCCTGTCCAGCCACGCCATTACCAGCTTCATGACAGGCGATGCCAGTTTGCGCAGTCGCCCGATGCGTCGTGTCACGCAGCCGCTCTCGGCCAACGGGGCCTGTTTTGCCACCAGGCATGGCGAGAAGCTCCCGATGGCCATCATTGGCACGGGTGAGGCCGCACCCATCGCCTATTGCCTGCCGGTCGCTTCGGCACAGGTGAAGTCAGCCATTCTGCTTGCCGGGCTCAATGCGAAGGGCAGGACGAAGGTGGAAGAGCCCGTGGCGACGCGCGATCACACCGAGAACATGCTGCGCCATTTCGGCGTTGAAGTAGAGGTGGGGCTGACGCCCACAGGTGGTCGTATCATCAGTCTCCAGGGACCTGTACGTCTTGCTGCCCGCGATGTTGTCGTGCCGGCCGATCCGTCATCGGCGGCCTTCCCCATCGTGGCAGCCTGCCTCGTGCCGGGTTCGGAAGTCAGGCTGCCCGGGATCGGGCTGAATCCGCTCCGCACAGGGCTGTTCATCACGTTGCGCGAAATGGGTGCGTCACTCGAAATCGAGAATGAGCGCATTGAGGGTGGCGAGCCTGTCGGTGACCTCGTGGTCCGCGCCACTGCCCTGCGTGGCGTAGATGTGCCGGCCAATCGTGCCCCGTCCATGATTGATGAATATCCTGTACTGGCTGTTGCCTGTGCGTTTGCGTCTGGCACATCGCGTCTGCGTGGGCTGGAGGAACTGCGCGTGAAGGAGAGCGACCGCCTTTCTGCCACGGTGGCACTGCTCAAGGCCAACGGCGCGACTGTCCGTGTTGAGGGTGATGACATGATCATCGAGGGACGCGGCGGCGCCGAAGGGCTTGGTGGCGGTCTGGTGGAGACACGCATGGATCATCGCCTGGCCATGAGTGCCATCGTGTTCGGCCTGGCTGCGGAGAGGCCCGTGATGGTGGATGACACGGGCTTCATCAATACGAGTTTCCCTGGCTTCGTGTCACTCATGACGGCTCTCGGGGCTGCGCTCTGATGCGCCTTATCATTGCTGTTGATGGCCCGGCCGCGGCGGGTAAGGGGACGTTGGCCAAATCGCTTGCTGCGGCGCTGGGGCTGCCTCATCTGGATACGGGGCTGCTTTACCGCGCCGTTGCCCGTCAGATGATCCTCAAGGGCCTCGATCCGGCTGCCGATAGCGGCGAGCAGACGGCGCAGGCGCTTCAGCCCGAGGATCTGCTTCGCGGTGATCTGCGTGTGCCGGAAATTGATCGCGGCGCCAGTTCAGTAGCCACACAGCCCCCTGTGCGTTCGGCTCTTCTCCGACGCCAGCGCGAGTTTGCGACAACAAGCGGTGCCGTGATTGACGGGCGCGATATTGGTACGGTGGTTTTTCCCGACGCCGATCTCAAGTTTTTTGTCACTGCCAGCGCCGGGGTCCGTGCCCTGCGTCGCTACCAGCAGCTTCATGGGACAGGGGCCAGTGACGAAAACGCGCTTTCTGTCCTGACGGCGGAGATCAGCGCACGCGACCAAAAGGATGCGGAGCGTCCGGTTTCCCCGCTTCGTCAGGCCGATGATGCCGTCCTGATTGAAACCGATGACATGGATGCCGGGGCTGTTCTGGCCCATGCCCTGTCGATCGTCAGGTCTCGTTTTCCATCCTGAACTCAGAACCTGCGATCAGGCTGGGGCGGGGAGGGTAGCTTTATCCATCGATCCTGCCCCCGGCATAAGAGTGAAAGATAGAGGCGCCTCAAACGCTCTCTGCATACGGGTCTCTTTCCTGCACTGTCATCGGACTCATGTGGTCACCGGGGCGTCTTGCAGCGCGAAGCCCCCCCTTGCGCGCACGAATGTTCGACTTCATGCGGACAGCATGACTGAACGGCATGACCGGCGACCGTTGCGATTTGCCTCGGAGTCGATGCCTGGGAGCCGATTTCGGCCCGGAAATTCAGGTTTTTGTTGACAAGTGCCCCGTTGCGGGTGTCTGACCACGGGCAGCGTAACGCCACCTGCGCTGTCCGTTCCCCCGCATCTTGCGGGTGATCTTTCCCCGAAGGCTCATGGGTGGCCCAGGATCATCGAGCAAGCCGTCCGGCCAAGATGTCGGGCGCAGACATTGGCCCGATCGTCACGATCGGCCCAGGATTACGAAAACACATGGCTTCAGCCACCAATACCGTCGAAGACTTCGCAGCTCTTCTTGACGAGACCCTCGGCCAGGACACGGGCTTTGACGGCTCCGTCGTTACCGGTCGCGTCATCCGCCTGACGGACGAATTCGCGATCGTTGATGTCGGCCTCAAGAGCGAAGGTCGCGTCTCGCTCAAGGAATTCGGACCGCCGGGCGCTGCGCCTGACGTTCGTCCGGGCGACGTGATCGAGCTTTATGTCGAGCGCTATGAAGATCGTGACGGCTCCATCGTGTTGTCGCGCGAGAAGGCCCGTCGTGAAGAGGCATGGACCTCGCTTGAGCGTGCTTTTGCGAACAACCAGCGCGTCAACGGCACGATCTATGGTCGCGTCAAGGGCGGCTTCACGGTTGACCTCGGTGGCGCCATGGCGTTCCTTCCGGGCAGCCAGGTCGATATCCGCCCCGTGCGCGATGTTGCTCCGCTCATGGGCCAGCCCCAGCCTTTCCAGATCCTCAAGATGGATCGCGCTCGTGGCAACATCGTTGTCTCGCGTCGTGCCGTTCTTGAAGAGACCCGTGCAGAGCAGCGCTCCGAGCTGATCCAGGGCCTGAAGGAAGGCATGATCCTTGATGGCGTCGTCAAGAACATCACCGATTACGGTGCGTTCGTTGACCTCGGCGGCGTCGATGGCCTCCTGCATGTCACCGACATTGCCTGGAAGCGCATCAACCACCCGTCCGAAGCCCTGCAGATCGGCATGCCGGTTCGCGTTCAGGTCATCCGCTTCAACTCCGACACGCAGCGTATCTCGCTGGGCATGAAGCAGCTTGAGGCTGATCCGTGGGAGAACGTGGCGATCAAGTATCCGCCGGGTGCCCGCTACTCCGGTCGCGTCACGAACATCACTGACTACGGTGCATTCGTTGAGCTCGAGCCCGGCGTTGAGGGTCTGGTACACGTTTCCGAGATGTCCTGGACGAAGAAGAACGTCCATCCGGGCAAGCTTGTCGCGACCTCGCAGGAAGTCGACGTCATGGTTCTCGACGTGGACAGCGCCAAGCGTCGTATCTCGCTCGGCCTGAAGCAGGTTCAGCGCAACCCCTGGGAGCAGTTCGCCGAAGAGCACAAGGTCGGTTCGACCATCGAAGGCGAAATCCGCAACATCACCGAATTCGGTCTGTTCGTGGGTCTCTCTGCCGATATCGACGGCATGGTGCACATGTCCGACCTGTCCTGGGACGAAGCCGGCGAAGCAGCCATGGCGAAGTTCGAGAAGGGTCAGGTCGTTCAGGCCAAGGTGCTCGATGTGGATCCTGAGAAGGAGCGCATCTCGCTCGGTATCAAGCAGCTCCAGGAAGACCCGGCAGCCGATACCCTGTCGCGCGTCCATAAGGGCGACATCGTGACCTGCCTCGTGACGTCGGTTCAGACCAACGGCATCGAAGTGAAGGTGGACGACGTTCTGACCGGCTTCATCCGTCGCGCCGAACTGGCTCGTGACAAGGCCGAGCAGCGCCCCGAGCGTTTCGCGGTTGGCGAGAAGGTCGATGCGAAGGTTGTGTCCGTCGATCGCGCTTCGCGCAAGCTGGCCCTGACGATCCGCGGCCGTGAGGTCGAGGAAGACAAGGCAGCCATCAACGAGTACGGTTCGTCCGACAGCGGTGCATCGCTCGGTGATATCCTCGGTGCGGCGATCCGTCGTCGTAATACCGAAGTGTAATCTGCTGTTAAGACGCAGAAACACTATGAAAGGGCTGCTTCGGCAGCCCTTTTATTTTTTCATGTTGAATTGACACTCAACTTAATGATTGAGTCGTCGACGAAGACTTTTTCCCGACTGACGATTAGGCTAAAGGCTGTTCAGTGAACGGGCATGGATTGCCTCGTTTGTTGACGAGATGCGCAGGTGGGGTCTTCATGGCTGTTATTTATAATACAAACTACACCCATAACCCGAACTCATACCTGACCCTGGCGGTCGAGCGTGCTGCGCGGGTTCTGTTTGGTCATGACCAGATACTCCTGGCGGATAACATGACACTTGCTGCCGCTGCGGCATCTGGTGAGCATGATACGCTTATCTGTATCGATGGGCAGCGCATCAATACCCAGCTCATGCGTCGCATCCGCCCTGCCTTCAAGACGATGATTCTCTGGACGTTTGAAGATCCCTTCATGCAGGATTTCAATGTAGAGAACTCGCATCTTTTCGATTATGTCTTTACCAATGACCCGTCATGCGCCGAGCACTACCGCGGCAAGGGCTTCTATCTGCCGCTGGGCGCGAGCCGCACGATCCATCAGCGTGAGGTCAGGGATGCTGACGCGCTGGATTACGACATTTTCTTTGCCGGCACGATGTGGCCGAATCGCGTCGAGACGCTACGACGTATCATTGCAGCGTTTCCGCAGGCCCGTCTCAAACTTATCTGTCCAGGTAACGAATATCTGCCGCCACTTCCGGCAGATCTTGCCGAGCTGGCGATTCAGCGCCCTGTAAGCCATGAGGCATTCATCGACTTTGCCAATGCCAGCGCTGTCACGCTTACCATGTTCCGTGACTACGCCAGTCATGGTGATATCAGCCAGGCGACGGCACCCGGACCTCGTTTTTACGAGCTGGCCCTGGCCGGTGCCGCTCAGGTGGTTGAAGCGCCCGAGAGCATGGACACGAAGTATTTCGCCGAAGTCGAGGGCACCTTCCTGGCCCGCGATGTCGATGGGGTCGTGAGTGCTGTTGCGGCACTGCTGAATGATCGTGACCTTCGGCGCAATGTCGCGCTCGCCGGGCAACGATCCGTGCAGGAAGCGCATCTTTACGAGCATCGTCTGCGTTATATGGCGGAGGTCACCAAGGCCAATTTCCGGCGTATGGTCCCTGGGGTCGAACTCGCCCCCCGTCGTCGTCGCCTGCGTGTGCTTATGTGCACACATTCCACCATTCACGAGGCTGCTTGGGGTGGTGTCGAAGTCTATCAGCAGACACTGTGCACCATGCTCGGTCGCGAGATCGAATTTTTCTACTGGTTGCGTCGTGGTACGCATTGCCGCCTGACAACGGCGAACGGTCAGGAAGTCGAACGCTACGACGTGCCGGAAGTGGGCTGGATGGACGCCATGTGCGACGGCCCGGAAGAAATGGCGTTTTCCAATGCCATCAGCCAGTATAATTTCGACATCGTCCATTTCCAGCATCTGGGCCATCATGCCCTGTCCCTGCCGATCATTGCAAAGGCCTGCGGAGCCGGCGTGGTGTTTTCGGCCCATGATTTCTGGCTGATCTCATCGCGCTACAATCTGTTGAACCAGGATCTTCGTTATGTCGAGGATGAGGTCAAATCGGTTGTTGCCAGCGATATTATCCTTAAAGTTGCCGAGAACATTGAATATGGCGGCGAACAGACACGTCGGGCATTCATTGGAAAGATGCTCCACTCGGTGGATCTCATTCTGTTCGGTACCGAGCATTCGCGTAATCTGACGCACGAAATCTATCCGATTCTGGACCGCAAAAGCAGTCTGATCCTCGGGATACCATCGCCAGAGAACACGATCCCCATCGTGCCAAAGGGGTACGAGCCGCTAGGTGAGCGGCCGCTCAAGGTGGCCATTGTCGGCAATTTCCTGCGTACAAAGGGTGCCGACACCATTCTCAATCTGATCGAGATCGCGCATCCGGATCATTTTGAGTTTCATATCTTCGGCTATATCCACCCTGAATACGATGCGGTCATAAACGGCAAGCCGCGCCCGAATGTGAAGGTGTATGGTCGCTACTCGGCGGGCGATATTGCTGCTCTCCAAGTGGCAGATGTCGCGCTCAACCTGTCGATCTGGCCCGAGACCTATTGCATATCCCTCTCCGAGGCCTGGCAGAACGGGCTTATTCCCATCGTGACCGATGTCGGTGCGTTGGGCGACCGCGTAAAGGATGGTGTCAACGGGTTCAAGGTGCCGATAGGCCGCGCCAATATGGTGCTTGAGCGTCTCGAGCTGCTTCGCTCGTCCGAGGGTGTCAGACGCGAAATCATGGGCAATATATCGCCCGCATTGTGGACCCAGGCCGAGACCTACGCCAACGACATGCGTGACGTGTACCGTGAGGCTGCGCCTGTGCGTGAACTGGGTACCGCCGAGATGCAGATCGATGCCGGTCAGGTCCATCTCCTGCCGCACGCGTCCTGGCGTCATCAGGCCCCGCCGCGTCATATCTTTGATCCACCGACCATTCGTGACCTGTCCGTCGAATTGCCCGAGACTGTGACAGACTGGTATTCGATCCAGGGTGCCGAATATTACATCGACGATGTATGCCATTTCGTGTTGGCCGATAATGAGCCGGAGGACTTTGCGGGGTCGCACGAGTTCCATATCCGTGGCTGGCACGTCCTGCCGGGGATCAGTTCAGCTGGGTCAATGTATGCTGTTCTGATCGGCGATGACGACACCCCGATGATCTTCCTGCCCTGCATTCGCGAAGCGCGAGGCGATGTGCTGTCGATCTACCCCAACGCCCCTCGTCGCTCCGGCTTTGCCGGCCAGGCCGCGCTGCGTGGCAAGTGGTGTGAGGGGCGTTTCCGTGTGGCGCTGGTCAATATCGTCAATGGTTCGGGCGCATTCATGGTCACCTCGGTGGAAATCGCCGTCAAGGATGGCAAGATCGAAGAGATCCAGATCGAGCGCCCGTCGAACGGGCAGATCATGGCTGATTTCGCCCGTGTGTCGCATGCCGACGGACTTCTGCGCGGCATCAAGCTGAGCCGCCTCCACCGTGAGGCGCCCCCCCATCGCAGCGCAAACGATTTCCAGCACTATATTGATTCACTGAGTGGATTGATTGGTGACCCGGCTCCGCTGCTGACCGATGATGGCAATCTCTTCATCCGCGGCTGGGGCTTCCTTCGTCAGATCGAGCGCGCTGGGACCATGTCGGTGGCGCTTGTAGGCGAGAGCAGTAATGACGTGTTCTTTTTCGCGCTCAATCGCTTTGTCCGTCACGACGTGAAGACGATCTTTGTCGATGCGCCGCTTTGCGTCGGTTTCGAGGGGTGGCTTTCCATTGCTTCGGGCCATGCGGCAGAAATGGCGGGTCGCTATCGCCTGTGTCTGGTCAACACGATCGGAGAGCAGGTGGGTATCAAAGCGCTCGATGTGATCGTGACTGTCACCGATGGCATCATTGCGTCTGTCGAGCACAGAGAAGTCAATGAGGCTGTTGTTGCCCGGACCAATGAGTGCATCGAGGCACGCTATACGTCCGAGCCGGCCATCTGACATTCGGGAAAGGCCTTCTCATGCAGCAAGCGCGCGTCCCGAAATGGCGTCTGGTCGATGAAGACTGGTATCTCGGTCTTCATCCTGAAGCAGCCGACGAAATCGCTGCCAACGGTTTGCGCGATGCTGCTGAGCACTATGACACGATCGGGAAATCCTACGGGTTTTCCCCCAATCGTTATTTTGACGAGAGCTGGTACCGTCAGGCCTATCCAGAGATCTACGCCGGGATATGTCGCGGCGAACTGAAATCGGGTTTTGACCATTATTGCATGAAGGGCTTCGCGACCCATGCGCCGCACTGGCTTTTCTGCGAAACCCATTATCGTATCAGTAACAGCCACCTGATCTCTGAAGCCTTGTCCTGTGGGCTTTATGTCAACGGGTACGATCATTTTCTGGAAACAGGTGAAGCCGAGGGACTGTCAGGTCATTGGTTCCTGGACCCTGAAGCCATCGCTCGACTCTCGGTCGAAGTGTTGTCCGGGCGGAGCGAAGACAGGGGGCTCTTCAAGGCTCTGGCTTTCGATATGCCGTCGATCGCCGACCATCATCGTGTCTCGTGGTATTTCGATCCAATCTGGTACCGTGAGCGCTATCCGGAAGTTGATCGCGAGATCAATGCGGGACGGTATTTGTCTGCGCTTCATCATTATCTAACCAACCAGACGCCGCGTCAGTTCAACCCGCAGGCTTTCTTTGACGAGCAATATTACCTGCGCATTCATGCCGATGTGTCGCCGAGCATCGAGAACGGGACGTTTCGCAACGGTTACGAGCATTTCGTCAAGTTTGGCGCGAAAGAGGGCCGTCACCCGGCGGAGGGTGTCAATCTCAAGACCTTTGGAGAGAAGCCTGATATACGTGCTTCGCTCAAAGCTGGTTTGTTTGACAGCGTCTATGCGTGCTGGGTGGCCCATCGCCTGAAATATGGCGAAGAGAGCGATGTCGCCCCGCCCACCGAGGCGCAGACACGCCGTCTTTTTGAAGAAACAGCGGCATTGCAGCAGCGTATCCTTGCCCGTCATGCGCCGGACTTCAGGCATGAGGGTGAGCCGCAACTCTCAGTCATCATGGTCCTGCATGATAAATATGCCTTGACCATGCAGGCTCTCGCCTCATTGCGGGCGAACTACGCAGGCGCGCTTCAGGTCATTCTGGTCGATTCCGCATCGAGTGACGAGACCGTTTGTATCGAGCATGTCGTGCGCGGCGTGAAGGTGCTGCGTTATCGTTACAACATCGGCTATCTCGACGGGTGCAACGCCGCCTTGGCCGAAGTACGCGCGCCCGCGGTGCTCTACCTCAACAACGACCTGCGTCTCTACCCCCATGCCATCCGCAATGCGCTGTCGCGTCTGATCTCCTCAGAAGACATTGCCGCCGTCGGTGCCAAACTGATCCGCAGTAATATGTGGTTGCAGGAGGCGGGGTCGATCATATGGCGTGATGGGGCAACGTATGGATATCGACGTCAGGACAATCCAACGATCCCAGAGGCGAATTTCGTCCGTGACGTGGATTACTGCTCTGCTGCGTTCCTCATGGTACGCAGTTCGGTCGCGCGTGCGCTGGACGGTTACGATACGATTTACCGGCCAGCCTATTTCGAGGATACCGATTTCTGCCTGCGTATCGTCCGCTCTGGCAAGCGTATCGTGTATGATCCCGGGGTGATGGTCGAGCATCTCGAATTTGGCAGTTCGGGCAACACGGGCTCGCAGGCACAGATCAAGATCAATCATCGTGTATTCGGCAGGCAGCATCAGGACTATCTGAGGCAGCAGCTTCCGGCTCATGTGCGCAATGCCGTGCTTGCGCGTTCCCATCGGGGCGGTCGGCGCCGTATCCTGTTCATTGAGGATCGTATTCCCCTGCGGTCGCTTGGCTCAGGGTATGTGCGCTCCAACGATCTTGTCTGGGCCATGAGCCGGCTCGGTTTTCACGTCACTGTATTCCCGGTCCTGCCGCGCCCTGCCGCGTTTCTCGAACTGGCGACCGACTTCCCTGACGATGTTGAACTCATGGCTCAGAGTGACCTGAGTGAGCTGAATGCGTTTATAGAGGAGCGCGCCGGATATTATGACCTGATCTGGATCGGGCGCACACATAATCTCACACGCCTCCTGCCGGTACTGACCGAGCAGAGTCGTCACCTGCCGGTGGATAGTGTCGTCCTTGATACTGAAGTCATTGCTGCCCCACGGGTGATCGAAAAAGCACGTTTTCATCCGCCTAAGGAGAAGCTTCCCTCGCTGAATGAAATGGTCTCACGCGAGCTTGAGGCTGCTCATTATTGCCAGCAGATTGTCGTTGTTTCGGCGCACGATGCGGCTCTTGCCCGCGAGGCCGGATACGAAAATGTTTCGATATTGGGTCACGCGCTGGCTGCGCAGCCAGACCCTCGTGACTTCGAGGCGCGCCGTGATATCCTTTTCGTGGGGGCCCTTCATGACGAAGATGCACCCAATTTCGACAGTCTGTTCTGGCTGATCAATGACGTGCTCCCCGAGATTGACGAGCATCTCCCTGAGGATGTTCGGATTACCGTTGCCGGGTATGTCAACCCGGCCCTTGATATCTCGGCGTTGCGCGCTGCAAGGCGCATCAACTGGGTCGGCCCGGTTAATGACCTGCGCGCACTTTACGCAACGCACCGTCTTTTCGTCGCGCCCACGCGCTATGCTGGAGGGCTGCCGTACAAGGTGCACGAGGCCGCCTCGCATGGTCTGCCGGTGGTGGCAACGCACCTCCTCGCCAGGCAGATGGACTGGGTTGATGGGGTCGAACTGGCCAGCGCATCGGGCGAGGATCCGATCGCCTTCGCATTTGCCCTATCGGAACTCTACGAGAATCCTGAGAAATGGCGAATGATCAGGGCCGGTGCCCTGCGAGCGATTGACCGTGACTGCAGCCCGGCGCGTTTCAGTCAGGCACTTGGGTCGATCATTGAAGCGAGTGTGGCGCCCACGGGCAGCCACGTCTGATAATTGGCGAGGGGCAATGCCCAAAGCCGGAACGAGGAATGGACGCAAAGACCATGTCAGCAGAGACAGAAAACGCAGGACCGAAGACTGCTGGCAGAACCCAGCGTGTGCTCGTTTGCAGTGGCGGGCGCTACGAGTCCCAGGCCAATGCACAGATCCGCGAATCCATCATGGATGGCTGGGCTGAATGTTTTGGTGAGGAGAATGTGATCGCTGTTCATATCAGCGGCGCTGCAGCCTCTATCGAGCGTATCCAACCCACAATCGTATTTGCGATTGGTTCATATCTTCCAGAAAGTACCTATTTCGGCGAAGTCTGCCGTGAAGCAAAGAAGATCGGGGCCACAACCGTTTTCTGGGCAACGGAAGATCCCTACGAGCAGGATGCGAATTATCGCATCACGGACGATTTTGACGTCATCTTCTCGTGTGATCGCTGGGGTCATAACTTCTATCAGCGAGAGCATGTCTATCATTTGCCTTTGGCTGCAAGCCGCAAGCTGCATTACGCGCCCATTGAAGCAGATGTGGAAAAATCGATCGACGTCCTTTTTTGCGGGGTAGCCTTTACCAGCCGCAAGGATATCGTGCGTAACCTGATGCCCACCTTGCGCAACCTGAATATCAAGATCATCGGTCCGGGCTGGGGGGAATTTGGTATTGGATTCTCTGACGCTCGTATCGAGAAAGCACAACTCATAGAGTTGTATCGCCGCTCCAAGCTTGTGCTCAACCTTGGACGTTCGCTCCATTTTGAAAACAAGCGTTTCATGATCGCACCATCCACGCCGGGACCTCGTACCTTTGAAGCGGCGGCGGCTGGCGCTTTTCAGGTTTTCCACGAGGATACTTATGAATTGCGTCGGTATTTCACAGCAGATGAAATTCCGACATTCTCGAACAAGATCGATTTTGATCAATTGGTGGCACGCTATATTGACAATACACCGCTCTGCATAGAAATGGCCCGCCGCGCTCAGGCCCGCACGATGGAGGAACATACTTATGGCCATCGTATCCGTGCGGCCATTGCGGTTCTACAGCGTGAGGGCTTTCTGCCGGAGTGAATGATGGCGCCGCGCTTTCGCCCATTTTCCGGCAGCCGTGCGGTGTCGCTCCTCTCCATGACCTCGTCAAAGCGGAAAAACAAATCGCTTTGATGGGGCATGAAATCGTATAGAGATTGACAATTTATTGCGTATTTCTGCTTCAGAAAAACAATATATAAGATTAGTTACAAACATATACGACATAAATGTTGGATCGGTTTATGGGCATTACCGTGCTGGCGCGGTTTTTCGCAATGCCGCTCCTCATTGGGTGACGCATTTCTCCAATCAGACATCGGGCTTTAGGTCAGGAAAACCATGACAGTTCATGGCCCTGCCCCATGACTCCCGGGAAAATCGTCTGATGCTGGCATTGGGCGCCCCCCAGTTTGCCATACTGCCCCGCTGGTATCAGAGCGTCTGTGGCGATATCCATGGTGTGCAGGACCAGTTCTCGACGATGCTGTTCAAACATCTCAGAATGATCGGGAGCGGGCTCGGCCTTTCCCTGTCTCGTGACTGAGCAGGAAAGCAGCCTTTCATGTTTTTCAAAGATCGCTCGAACGAACTGGCCGCGGGGATAGGTAAACCCAATCCCGATCTTTTCATCAGCCTTGATCCTGATCTGGAATACAAGGAACGCAAGATCGAAGCGACATCGGATGAAATGAGGCAATTTCTCAGCCCGCATGCGGTGCGCTGATTGTCCTCTTCGTCGACCCATAGCAAGAAAGACCGGCCGCCTATTCTTATGCCGCCAGGCTTTGTTGTGCAGTATGCTGCTCCAGACGAGGACCGCCTGTTGCAGGGGGCAATGACACGACGGGATCTGACGGGCGTTCTGATTATCGTCGATATTAGCCGGCTCAGGAACGAATCCTGGGAAAATCTGGGTGATCTGTTGTCAGGCATTGCGTTTGTCGCGCCTCATCAGCGAGAGGGCTATGACAGGCAGACACTGCTTCGATTTATTCGAGGCAATACAGTGCAGGGCCCGACCAGAGGCATCTCTGCTCATGATAAAGCGGTCATGGCAACGCTTTACGCCCTGCCAAATGACTATGATTTGTCTGACGGCCTGAGCTGGATGGCCAGCCACTTTCCGACTGAAGCCCGCTCGCAGTGAGCGGGCAATCCGTTCAGCCGCGAGTCAGATGATAATGGCTGCGCAGATCCGCCTCGATCTGGTCAGCGTGAGCCCCATCGCGCGCTTCGATCATGATCTCCAGCTCCGCCGTCTGCACAGAAGGGGCAGCGAAGAGGCGCTGATGCGAGACTTCAATGATGTTGCCGCCAGCATTGCCGATGCGCGTGGAGATGTCAGCCAGTACACCGGGGCGATCAGGGATCTGCAGGGTGAGCGACAGCAGGCGGCCGTCACGGCGCAGGGCGCGAAGCAGCGTGTTGGCGAAAATGCGTGTGCCGATATTGCCACCCGTAATCGGCAAGGCCACCCGCTTGCCCCTGAAGAGCTCGGGATAGGCCATCACTGCCGCCAGAGCCGCCGCACCAGCGCCCTCGGAGACCTGCTTGGCCTGTTCGGCCAGATGAGCAATGGCTGATTCCACCTGAAGCTCGGTGACGACCAGCACACGGTCGAGAAGCGGGCTAACCGTCTCGAGGCAGGTATTGCCGATCTGCATGACCGCAATACCCTCGGCAATGGTGGAGCCACCACGTGCCTGCACGGCCGCTTCGGGGAAGGCGGAGAGCGAGGCATGACTCTCGACCTGCACGCCGATGATCTTTGTGTTGGGGCTCAGCGCTGCCGAGGCGATGGCTGAACCACTGATCAACCCGCCACCGCCAATCGGCAGGACCAGATAATCGAGCTCAGGGCTGTCCTCGATCAACTCGATGGCAAAGGTGCCCTGACCCGCCATGACGGCCACATCATTGAACGGATGAACCAGAACGAGGCCGTTCTCCTTGCGGATTGCCTCAGCCACCATTGAGGCTTCGGCGAAATCCTCGCCCTCGGTCACGACATGAGCGCCCCAGCCACGTGTGCGCTCGACCTTGGCCGAGGGCGTATGGCGCGGCATGACGATGGTGGCATCAATGCCAAGCAGGCTGGCATGACGGGCTACGCCCTGTGAATGATTGCCTGCCGAGACCGCAATCACGCCGCGTTTCTTTTCCTCGTCGCTCAGCAGCGCCAGCTTGTTGGCGGCACCGCGTTCCTTGAAGGAGGCGACAGCCTGCAAATTCTCGAGCTTCAGCCAGATATCGGCACCCGTCATCTTGCACAGGGCCGCGCAGCGAATGCTGGGCGTGCGCACAATATGGGGGGCAATCCGCTCATGAGCGGCAAGGATATCGGCGAAGGTGAGGGTGAGGCTTTCGGACACGGTCTTCTTTTCTTGCTTTGGGGCTGGCCGTCCGAAACCGCCAGACGCCAGCCCGTGCTGATACTGATCCGCTTATTTGAAAGTGACGGCCAGAATCTCGTAGCTCTTGTCGCCACCTGGGGTCGGTACGGTCACGCTGTCACCTACCGACTTGCCGATGAGCGCCTTGGCGAGCGGCGAGGATACAGAAAGGCGGCCCAGCTTGATATCAGCCTCATGGACGCCCACGATCTGATAGCTGCTCTCCTTGTCCGTTTCCTCATCGACCAGTTCGATATGAGCACCGAATTTCACGGTGTCCCCCGAGAGCTGCGAGGGATCGATGACTTCAGCCGTCGAAATCAGTTCCTCAAGTTCCAGAACGCGCCCCTCAATGAAGGACTGACGATCGCGTGCTGCATGATATTCGGCATTTTCTGACAGATCGCCGTGAGCGCGTGCCTCGGCAATGGCGCGGATGACGGCCGGACGATCTTCGCTTTTCAGCCGACGCAGTTCATCTTCTAGACGGGTCAAACCTTCACCGGTCATCGGAATCTTCTGCACAGCGCATTCCCCAAAACGAGTTCGGCCCTCGCGCAGCGCCCAAGGACAGCAGTGTCCCGAGGCCCTGCACGGGGCATGGATGGGCATGAGACAATCCCCGCCCGCAATTTGATCAGACAAATTAGGTCTTCCGGGGGGTAAATTCAAGGCGAGCCTCGAAATGAGGGCCTGTTTTGTACAGAGTTGATCATCTCGGGAAGGAAGCAGGGCTTTGCCCCGAAACGCGCCAAAAGGCGGTCGCCCTCTGAAAACCCGCGACACAAGGATGTCGCATCCCGCCTCGAAGGCATCAAAGCGGGGATGAGAGGGGCAAGCCCCTTTCCGGAGCGCGAGGCAGCGCCTCGTTATCCCCCCACCCGGCCTAAAACAGCCGGGCAGGGGAAAGGGACAAAGCCTCGTGGTTTCAGAAAGCGCGCTTGAAGTAGGATTGAAGGGGCGCCACGTCCAGCCCGCCATCCTTGATGGCCGAAATGGCATAGATCGCCGCACGCGCCCCGGCGAGGGTGGTGAAATGCGGCACACCGCCAAGCAGCGAGGAGCGACGGATATCGAAGCTGTCGCGCACGGCCTGGGCGCCCTGCGCCGTGTTGATGACCAGCTGCACGTCACCCGAGCGGATGGCGTCCACGCAGTTCGGGCGGCCTTCCAGCACCTTGTTCACGCGTTTGACGGGAATACCGGCCTCTTCAAGGCGGGCTGCCGTGCCGCGTGTGGCGAGAATGCTGAAACCCATTTCGATCAGCTTGCGTCCAAGGGCCTGAACCTGCGTCTTGTGACCATCGCGCACCGACAGAAGCACCGCACCCGACTGGGGCAGAACCACACCGGCGCCAAGCTGCGACTTCGCAAACGCGCGCTCGAAACTGCTGTCAAGACCGATAACCTCACCCGTGGAGCGCATTTCCGGACCAAGAATGGTGTCGGTATCGGCAAAGCGATGGAACGGGAAGACAGCTTCCTTGACAGCCACGTGCGGAGAGATGGCGTCGCCATCGAGCTTGAAGCTCGAGAGTTTGGCCCCTGCCATCACGCAGGCCCCGATCTTGGCCACCGGCACGCCGGTCGCCTTGGCAACGAAGGGCACCGTACGCGAGGCGCGAGGGTTCACCTCGAGCACGAAGACTTCCTGATCCTTGATGGCGTATTGCACGTTCATCAGGCCCACAATGCCAAGCTCCCGGGCCATGGCTTCGGTCTGGGCTTTCAGTTCGGTCACGATAGCCGGTGAGAGGGTGTAAGGCGGCAGTGAGCAGGCAGAGTCACCGGAATGGATCCCGGCTTCCTCGATATGCTCCATCACGCCTGCAACATAGACATCCTGACCGTCGCAGATGCAGTCCACATCGGCTTCGATGGCGTCGTTCAGATAGCGATCGAGCAGGATCGGGCCATTGGCGACTTCGGCACCCGCCAGAAGAAGGGTGGAGCGCAGGTAACGTTGCAGCCCTGCCGGGTCGTAAACGATCTCCATCGCGCGGCCGCCGAGCACATAGGACGGACGAACGACCACGGGGTAGCCAACCTTTTCAGCCACGGCCTCGGCCTCACCCGGGGTGCGGGCAATGCCGTTCTCGGGCTGGCGCAGGCCAAGCTTGCGCAGCAGGGCCTGGAAGCGCTCGCGGTCTTCCGCACGGTCAATGGCGTCAGCCGGGGTGCCGAGCAGCGGAATGCCGGCGGCTTCCAGCGCACGGGACAGCTTCAGCGGGGTCTGGCCACCATATTGCACGATGCAGCCGAGAATCTCGCCACCAGCCTGCTCGGTGCGGATGAGAGAGATCACATCCTCATCGGTCAGCGGCTCGAAATAGAGACGATCGGAAGTGTCGTAATCGGTCGAGACGGTCTCGGGGTTGCAGTTGACCATGATGGTCTCGAACCCGGCCTCACGCAGCGCATAGGCGGCATGAACGCAGCAATAATCGAATTCGATACCCTGACCGATACGGTTGGGACCACCACCGAGGATGACGATCTTCTTGCGGTCCGTCGGACGGCTTTCGCATTCCGGCACACCGAACCCGCCTTCATAGGTCGAGTAGAGGTAAGGCGTGTCAGAAGCGAACTCGCCCGCGCAGGTATCGATGCGCTTATAGGCGGGCGTCACAGCGAGCTTGAGGCGGAATGTCGTCACTTCCTCGACGCTCTGTCCCGTCAGGCGGGCAAGCTGGCGGTCGGAGAAGCCCTGCGCCTTGATGCGGCGCAGATTGCGGGCATCCTGCGGCAGGCCATTGGCGGCAATCTCGTTTTCCGACACCACGATGTCGTGGAGCTGGCGCAGGAACCACGGCTCGAAACGGCAGGCGGCGTTGATGTCCTCAAGCGAAAGTCCGGCGCGCATGGCCTGTGCGGCCATGAGAATACGTTCGGGGCGCGGCTCGGAAAGCGCAGCGCGATAGGCATCGAGCGAGCCATCGCCCGGCGCTTCGACAGGATCGAGGCCCGTCAGCCCGGTTTCCATCGAGCGCAGACCCTTCTGCAGGGCCTCGGCGAAGGAACGGCCAACCGACATGGCTTCACCCACCGACTTCATTGAGGTCGAGAGCAGGGCGGGGGCACCAGGGAATTTCTCGAAGGTGAAGCGCGGGATCTTCACGACAACGTAGTCGATGGTCGGCTCGAAGCTGGCAGGCGTCGTGCCGGTAATGTCGTTGGCGAGTTCGTCCAGCGTGTAGCCCACGGCCAGCTTGGCCGCGATTTTGGCGATGGGGAAACCCGTCGCCTTGGAGGCCAGCGCCGAGGAGCGTGACACGCGCGGATTCATCTCGATGACGACAATACGGCCATCATCGGGATTGATGCCGAACTGCACGTTCGACCCGCCGGTTTCGACACCGATCTTGCGCAGACAGGCGATCGAGATGTCGCGGAGCTTCTGATACTCCTTGTCGGTCAGGGTCAGGGCCGGGGCAACGGTGATGGAGTCACCGGTATGCACGCCCATCGGGTCGATGTTTTCGATGGAGCAGACGATGATGCAGTTATCCGCCTTGTCGCGGACGACCTCCATCTCGAATTCCTTCCAGCCCAGCACTGATTCCTCGATCAGAACCTCGGTGGTGGGGGAGGCATCGAGACCGCCAGCGACGATCTGGTCGAACTCCTCACGGTTATAGGCAATACCGCCACCGGCGCCGCCCATGGTGAAGGAAGGGCGGATAATGGCGGGCAGACCCACTGCTTCCAGCGCCGCGCGGGCTTCTTCAAGCGTGTGGGCGATGGTGCTGCGCGGGGATTCCACGCCGATTTCGTCCATGGCCTCGCGGAATTTCTGACGGTCTTCCGCACGGTCGATGACTTCGGCATTGGCGCCGATCAGTTCGACATTATGCTTCTTCAGGAAGCCCGACTTGTCGAGCGCCATGGCGGCGTTCAGAGCCGTCTGACCGCCCATTGTCGGCAGAACCGCGTCGGGCTTTTCCTTGAGAATGATGCGCTCGACGAATTCCGGGGTGATCGGCTCGACATAGGTGGCATCGGCCAGACCCGGATCGGTCATGATGGTGGCCGGGTTGGAGTTGATGAGGATGACGCGATAGCCTTCCTCCTTCAGCGCCTTGCAGGCCTGCGTGCCGGAGTAATCGAATTCACAGGCCTGACCGATCACGATAGGGCCAGCGCCGATGATGAGGATCGACGAGATATCTGTACGTTTCGGCATGGATCAGGCTGCCTTCTTGTCCATGAGCGCGACGAAACGCTCGAAGAGATAGAATGAATCCGACGGGCCGGGGCTGGCCTCGGGGTGATACTGCACCGAGAAGGCATCGAGCTTCGTGCTGCGGATACCTTCATTCGAGCCGTCGAACAGGCTGGTATGGGTGATGATCACGTCATCAGGCAGGGATTTGTCATCCACCGCAAAGCCGTGATTCTGGCTCGTGATCTCTACGCGGCCCGAGGCGAGGTCCTTGACCGGCTGGTTTGCGCCACGATGACCGCGCTCCAGCTTGAACGTCTTCGCTCCAAGTGCTTGCGCCAGAAGCTGGTGACCGAGGCAGATGCCAAAGACCGGGATATTGGCATCCAGCACGCCCTTGATGGCGGGCACCGCATAAACGCCGGTTGCCGCCGGGTCGCCAGGGCCGTTGGAGAGAAACACGCCCTCAGGATTGTGGCGCAGGATTTCCTCGGCCGTTGCCGTGGCGGGCACCACGGTCACGTCGCAGCCTGCGGTCACGAGGCAGCGCAGGATGTTGCGCTTGGCGCCGTAATCGACTGCCACCACGCGGCGACGCGTGCTGCGCTCTGCTGCGGGCTTCTGCCAGACGCCGAGTTCCCAGCAGTAGCTCTGGGTGCAGGTCACGCCCTTGGCCAGATCCATGCCTTCAAGGCCGGGCCAGGAGACAGCCTGGGCGCGCAGGGCGGCGAGGTCGAACTGGCCATTCTTCGGGAAGGCGAGCACGGCAGTCTGCGGGCCGCCATCGCGCAGGCGGCGGGTGATCAGGCGCGTGTCGATGCCGGCAATGCCAGGCAGGTTTTGGCCGATCATCCACTGCGCGAGCTTCTGGGTCGAGCGCCAGTTGGCAGGCAGGGTGACGTCTTCCTTCACCACCACGCCTCGTGCGGCCACGCGCTGGGCCTCGTCATCCTCGGCGTTCGTGCCGACATTGCCGATATGGGGGAAGGTGAAGGTCACGATCTGACCGGCGAAGGACGGGTCGGTGAGCGTTTCCTGATAGCCGGTCATGCCGGTATTGAAGCAGAGCTCGCCAATGGCTGCGCCATCCGTATGGGCGCCAAAGCCGACACCCCACAAAACGGTGCCATCAGCAAGAACGAGGGCGGCATTCGCGCCGTCAGGGCAGGTCTCTGTCATTGTCGGGGTTTCCTCCTGAGGCGTCTGCGGGTCGAGGTCTGAAAGGGAAATGCCGGGCAGGCGCAGCAATGCGGCCCAGTGTTTGCCGGGAATCGCGCGAGACTGGCGCCATTTGCGAATGGCCTCGGTGCCGACGCCGGTCAGGCCTGCCAGCGCCTCGGCGCCACCGGCCTTCTCGATGATCTCTTCGATATCCATACCGTTTCCTCCCGTCCTCGGTTTTGTCCGGGACGCTCGCGTGGTAGGAACGTGATAAGCCTTCGGCGCAGGAATGGGAAGTTTTTTCCCAACCTCGTGAATTCGCTGCGCGGTGGGAAAAAATTTCCCTACCTCATGGCGCGAGGCAATGATCAAGGGTCAAGGAAGGAAACACAATGTCCCTGAGAGAGCAGATCTCGGCCGATCTCAAAACCGCCATGAAGGCCAAGGAGATGGATCGCGTGGCCCGGATTCGTGGCATCACGGCCCGTATAAAGGATCTGGATGTTGCAGCACGTGCCAACGGCAAGGAAGTCGGTGATGAGGACATCCTCCCGATGCTGCGCAGCATGATCAAGTCGCGCACCGAATCCGCCACGATGTATCGCGAAGGCGGTCGTCCCGAACTGGCGGAAAAGGAAGAAGCCGAAATCGAGACGATCAAGACCTATCTCCCGCCCGAGATGGACGAGGCAACGCTCAATGCCGAGATCGATGCGGCGATTGCCGAGGCTGGCGCGACCAGCATGAAGGAGATGGGCAAGGTCATGGGCGTGCTCAAGGCCAAGTTTGGCAGCGCCCTTGATATGGGTCGCGTCAATCCTGTCGTCAAAGCCCGTCTGTCCTGAAGGTAGGCTGAACGATGGCGTTCGATCCCGGTTTCCTGGACGAGCTGCGTGCCCGCACCCCGATTGCAGCGGTGATCGGGCGCCGCACCAAGCTCAGCCGTTCAGGCCGCAACTGGAAGGCGTGCTGCCCCTTCCATGGGGAAAAAACGCCATCCTTCTATGTCTATGACGATCACTTCCATTGCTTTGGCTGCGGCGTCCATGGCGATGTGATCTCCTTCGTCATGCAAAGCGAGGGACGCAGCTTTCCGGAGGCTGTCGAGCAACTGGCGAATGAAGCCGGGCTCGACATGCCCCGGCAGGACCCACGGCAGGAGGCCCGATCGCGCGAGGCGCGATCTCTCGGCGATGTGCTCGAGGCCGTGCAGAGCGTCTATCGCCAGGCCCTCTATGCGCCTGAAGGGCGTCAGGCGCTGTCCTATCTCAGGCGACGAGGCCTGACTGAGGCAACGATTGAGCGCTTCGGCCTTGGCTGGGCGGGCGAGGGGCGCGGGGCGCTGCTTCAGGCGTTGCGCGGGCAGGATATCACGGCCGAACAGCTTCTTCAGGCCGGGCTGATGCGTGTGGATGAGCATGGCGCGCCACGAGGGGAGCTGTTTTTTTCTCGTGTCATGTTCCCTATCCGCGACCGGCGAGGTCGACTGATCTCATTCGGTGGACGCACCCTTGGCGACGCCCAGCCGAAATATGTGAATGGTCCCGAGACGGCGTTGTTCTCGAAGCGCCGCGCGCTTTACAATCTCGATCA
This sequence comes from Asaia sp. A2, assembly GCF_057319415.1. NCBI lineage: Bacteria > Pseudomonadati > Pseudomonadota > Alphaproteobacteria > Acetobacterales > Acetobacteraceae > Asaia > Asaia sp. A2. The sequence goes on along the minus strand of NZ_JBXWTO010000001.1, from coordinate 374,616 downwards.
GGCCCGCAATGCCTTGCGCGACCCGGCGCAGAAGCTGGTTGTGGCTGAAGGCTATATGGATGTGATTGCACTTGCCCAAGCCGGGTTTGAGGCGGCGGTTGCGCCGCTCGGTACGGCAATGGGTGTTGAACAACTCGAGCTTCTGTGGCGCGAGGCCTCGCATCCCATCCTGTGTCTCGATGGCGATGCTGCCGGGGCGCGGGCGGCGCTTCGTGTGGCTGAGTTGGCCCTGCCCCTTCTCACGCCGGAACGCAGCCTGCAATTCTGCCGCCTTGATGCCAAGGATGACCCTGACAGCCTGATCAGGCGCGATGGCCCTCAGGCCATGCGTCAGGTGCTCGATGGGGCAACCTCTCTGGCGGACGAACTGTTCCAGCTCATGCAGGCCGGTGTGAAGCAGGATGTGCCCGAGCAGCGTGCAGCGTTGAAAAAGCGGCTGGAGGCCGCTGCGGCTCTGGTGGCGGACAGGGACCTTGCCGCTGAGTACCGGCGTGCCCTGATGGAGCGGTTTTTCGCATCGTCACGTCGGGGCAAGGGGCGGGGTGGGCCCTCACGGCCTGATTCCGGCAAGAGCCCGGTGCGCACTATTGCCGTGGGGGACGGGGCTGGAGAGCGTCTGCGGGTACTCACGATTCTGGTGCTGCGTCACCCGTCCATTCTGTCGCAGATCGAGGATCCTTATGGCCGCCTCGATCTGCCCCATCCGCTTGATGAGATACGCGACACGATTCTCGACTGGTTTGCCGAAATCGGTTCGCCGGACCTCCTGACAGAACAGAATGCCCTTGCGGCGCTCGATTATGAGGGGCTGGGCGATGAGGCCCGGCAACTGATTGCGCGGGGTGTCGTGCCTTCCGCGCAAGCCGAGACGGGCGGACTTTTCAATCAGGCCCCGCTTCAGCAATGGTGGCATTTCTTCGCGCTGGTCAATTTCCCTGCCTTCATGCGCGAGGTTGAGCAGGACATGCAGGCGGCGCTGGCTAATCCCGCCCTGGAAGGGCTGCCTGAAGCGTTGATGGTGCGATTGCGCACTCTTGAGCGCCTGCGCCGCGGCGAAGAGGGCGATGACGCAGATTGACGATGCAGGTTTCGTAACGCGAAAAGAGCGCCCCCGGCCCTTGACTTCGTGGCCCGTATCGCCCACCTGCACGATGCCGAAATTGCTGGCGCTCGCGCTGGTGGATCGCAAATGAAAGACAGGTCAGCCTCAGGCTGACGGGTGGGGCGGCGTTCTGTGTTTGCAGAGCGCTGGCCAAGCACGTTTCTTTCATGGCTGGTTTTTAGCGTGGCGTTCGATAGGGCGTGCGGGAGCAGGGAGTAGGGTATGGCGACGAAAGCAGCCACGGGAACGGAGCGGAACGCGCAGGACCAGGACGGCGATACCAATGTCCTCGACACGCAGTCCGGTGCGGTCAAGCGGCTCATCGCCAAGGGACGTGAACGCGGTCACATCACGTTTGACGAGCTGAACGCTGTCCTGCCGCAGGATCAGATGTCCTCCGAGCAGATCGAGGACATCATGGCGATCTTCTCCGAAATGGGGATTCAGGTCGTCGAAAATGAGGAAAACGAAGAGTCTGACGAAGCCGAGGAGAAATCCGAGGAAAAGGAAGAGGCTGAGGAATCCGAAGAATCTCCCACTGGTAATGTGAGCGAAAGCGCCGGTCGTACGGATGACCCGGTGCGTATGTACCTGCGCGAGATGGGCTCGGTCGAGCTGCTGTCGCGCGAAGGTGAAATCGCCATTGCCAAGCGGATCGAGGCGGGCCGCGATGAGATGATCGGCGGGCTGTGCGAGAGCCCGCTGACCTTCCGCGCCATCATCTCCTGGCACGACAAGCTCAAGGAAGGCGAGATGTTGCTGCGCGACATCGTCGATCTTGAAGCGATGCAGGGTGGCCCCTCTGAAGAGGAAGCTGCCGAGAGCGAGAACGCCGAGGAGAACGAGGACAATCTCGACGAGGAGCCCGCAAACGAGGAAGGTGGCGACCCGGAAAGCTCCGGCCTGTCGCTCTCTGCCCTTGAAGAGAAGCTCAAGCCCGAGATCCTCGCGCATTTCGAGGCCATCGAGCCGCTCTATGACACATTGCGCGCGCTCCAGGTGGGGCGCATCGAGACACTGACCAGCGGCTCTGAGACCACGGGCTCGTCCGAGCAGAAATACGAGACACTTCGTATGGAGCTCGTGAAGATGGTCGAACAGGTCCATCTGCACAACAATCGCATTGAGGAGCTGGTGACCCAGCTCAAGGTTCAGTTCCAGCGCCTCAACAACCTTGAAGGCCGTATGCTGCGTATGGCTGAGGGTTGCCGCGTCTCGCGTGATGACTTCCTGCAGAAATATCGCGGCTACGAACTCGACCCCAACTGGCTGGCCTCCGTTTCGGCGCTGCCCGGCAAGTCGTGGAAGAACTTCACCACGCGCTATGCCGAGCAGATTATCGATCTGCGCAATCAGGTGGCCGATCTTGCGCATAGCACAGGTCTGCCGGTTGGTGAGTTCCGTCGTGTCTATGCCGTGGTGTCGCGTGGTGAGCGTGACACGACCCGCGCCAAGAAGGAAATGATCGAGGCCAATTTGCGCCTCGTGATCTCAATTGCCAAAAAATACACCAATCGTGGCCTGCAATTCCTGGATTTGATTCAGGAGGGCAATATTGGCCTCATGAAGGCGGTGGATAAATTCGAGTACCGCCGCGGGTACAAGTTCTCGACCTATGCAACCTGGTGGATCCGTCAGGCCATTACGCGTTCGATCGCCGATCAGGCCCGCACCATTCGTATTCCGGTGCACATGATCGAGACGATCAACAAGCTCGTGCGTACTTCGCGCCAGATGCTCCATGAGATTGGACGTGAGCCCGCGCCCGAGGAACTTGCCGAGAAGCTGGGTATGCCGCTTGAGAAAGTGCGCAAGGTGCTCAAGATCGCCAAGGAGCCGATCTCTCTCGAAACGCCAATCGGTGACGAGGAAGACAGCCACCTGGGTGATTTCATCGAGGACAAGACGGCTATCATTCCGCTGGATGCCGCGATCCAGACCAATCTGCGCGAGGCGACCACGCGTGTTCTGGCTTCACTCACCCCGCGTGAGGAGCGTGTGCTGCGTATGCGCTTCGGCATCGGTATGAATACCGATCACACGCTGGAAGAGGTGGGTCAGCAGTTCAACGTGACCCGCGAGCGTATCCGTCAGATCGAGGCAAAGGCACTGCGCAAACTCAAGCACCCGAGCCGCAGCCGCAAGCTGCGCTCCTTCCTCGACGATAACTGATCGGGGGGAACGGCTCATGGAGCCTTGGCTTGAGACGATTCCGGAGCGTCCCACGACCGAAGTCACGGTCGAGGTGACGTTCCTCGAACGTCTCAGGCCACCACCTTCGGTCCATATCGGCTGGCCCGAAGGCTATCATATCGAGCGCTGGCATCCGGATGTGGATGATTATCTGGCCCTCTACCGTCTGATCGGTGCTCCACATTGCTGGTGGATGCGCTACATGATGCCTGCTGATACCCTTCATCGCATCATCGCTTCACGCCGTACGGAAATCTGGCGTCTGATGGGGCCGCAGGGCGTGGCCGGTTTTTTCGAGCTTGATATGCACAAGCCGGAAACCCCTTATCTGTCCTATCTCGGCCTCGTGCCGGGCGCGCAGGGCAAGGGGCTTGGCCGCAAATTGCTGGCGGCTGCCATCTCTCATGGCTGGCGCAAGGTCACGCGGGTCATGCGGGTCAATACCTGCACGGCCGATCACCCCAATGCGCTCCCCACCTACAAGGCTGCGGGCTTCGTGCCGATCATGGTCGAGGAAGAGCATTGGGCGGTGCCCGACGATCTTGGCCTCACCCTGCCGGCCCATCTGCTCCGCCCCTGAGCGCACCCATCGCTTGGACAAATAGGCGGGAAAGCAGGCTGTCGCTCGCATGGAAGCATTACGAGGCAGGAAAACTCTTGCCCCCGTAGGGACGTATGTGCTTTATGCCGCCTTTCCCTGCCGGACGAAGGCATCGTCCCGGCTATACCCGAGCCTTGTGGAAGAGGCGCTGATCCGACCGGTCCCGGTCGGGTGGTTGGGTTGAAGCAATCCGAAGGGAGCTCATATGCCGTTGTACGAAAGCGTGCTCATCGCACGTAATGACATCTCGCAGGCGCAGGTCGAAACCCTCGTCGAGCAGATCGAAACCCTCCTCACCCAGGATGGCGGTTCCATCGAGAAGCGCGAATTCTGGGGTCTGCGTTCGCTCGCATACCGCATCAAGAAGAACCGCAAGGGCCACTACGTCCTTCTCGGCCTGAATGCCCGTCCGGACCAGATCCGCGAGCTGGAGCGTCAGCTGAGCCTGAACGAAGACGTTCTGCGCGTTCTCACGCTGCGCGTTGAGGAAATCACCCAGGACCCGTCTCCGATCCTGTCCCGCAAGGGCGATGATCGTGGCGATCGCGGCAATTTCCGTGGTGGCAACTCCAAGCCTGCTGGTCGTTTCGACAGCGGCCGTGGCGGCCGTCGTGGCGACGATCGTGAAGAATACCGCGCCCGTGAGGGTGCCGAGATGGATGCGGAGTAATCGCGATGTCTGACGAGAACACCAACGAAATCAACCCGGCCGCCCGTCGCATTGCCGTCGGCGCCCGTCGTCCGTTCTATCGCCGCCGCAAGTCCTGCCCGTTCTCCGGTCCCAACGCGCCGAAGATCGACTACAAGGACGTGCGTCTGCTGAGCCGCTTCCTCTCCGAGCGCGGCAAGATCGTTCCGAGCCGCATCACGGCGGTTTCGGCCAAGAAGCAGCGTGAGCTGGCGCAGGCGATCAAGCGCGCCCGCTTCCTTGCCCTGCTCCCCTACGTGATGAACTGAGGAGACAGGCATGTCACAGACTGAAGTCATCCTGCTGCAGCGCGTTGAGCATCTGGGCCAGATGGGCGATATCGTCCGCGTGAAGCCCGGCTATGCCCGTAACTTCCTGCTGCCCCAGGGCAAGGCGCTCCGCGCCAACGCCCAGAACCGCCAGCGTTTCGAGACCGAGCGCGCACAGCTTGAGGCTCAGAACCTCAAGCGTCGTGAAGAGGCCGAGCGTCTTGCCGAGCGTATGCACGGCCTGAGCGTTGTCATCATCCGTCAGGCTGGTGACAGCGGCAGCCTGTACGGCTCCGTGACGACGCGCGACATTGCGATTGCTGTGACGGCTGCTGGCCTGAGCGTCAGCCGCAACCAGGTTGTCCTTGCCGAGCCGATCAAGCTGCTGGGTCTGGTCGAGGCACGCGTTGCCCTCCACCCGGAAGTGTCGATCCCGGTTACGGTCAACGTGGCCCGTTCGGAAGAAGAAGCCGAGCGTCAGGCACGTGGCGAAGCCATCGTCGCTGAAGAGGACGAATACGTTCTCGAAACCGAAGTCGAGGGTGAAGACGCCGCGGCTGAAGGTGAAGTCGAAGGCGCTGCTGTCTGAAAAGACGCATCGCTTAGCGATTGAATGCAAAACCCGGCTGCCTCAGGCAGTCGGGTTTTGTGTTATTGGGGCCAGTTGACGATCTCAGGTTTTCCTCGTTCAATTACTTGCATTGATGTGAGAAGAGCGGGATTGACCATGATATTTCTGCTGGACCGTGTTCTGAAGCGCTTTATCAGTGCCGGAGCACTCGACGTCATCCTGCCCAGTGGTGAAAAACGCCGCTACAAGGGAACGCGTCCCGGTCCGAGCGCAGCCATTCATGTCAAGACAGACAAGGCGCTGAGAGCGCTGCTTCTGAATTCCGGGCTCGCCTTCGGTGAGGGCTGGATGGATGGCGACATCGTCTCCGTGGACTGCTCGCTTGAGGATGTGCTGAGCGTTCTGATGCTCAACATCCACGACAGTCACCATCTGCTCAATCGGGTCGAGGAAAAGGCCCGTTTCGTCACTCGGTTTCTTCGGCAATGGAACGGGCAGAGGCGCTCACGTCGCAACGTTGCTCATCACTATGATCTGAACGGAAAACTCTACGATCTCTTCCTCGATGAAGACCGTCAGTATTCATGCGCCTATTTCGCATCTGACGACATGACACTGGAAGAGGCGCAGCTCGCCAAGAAGCATCATATAGCTGCCAAGCTGCAACTCGACCGGCCAGGCCTTGATGTGCTCGACATCGGTTGCGGCTGGGGAGGCATGGCCCTGACGCTGGCGCGTGACTACGGCGCCAAGGTGACAGGCATCACGCTCTCGCAGGAGCAGCTTCAGGTTGCCCGCGAGCGTGCCCGTACGGCGGGGCTTGAGGGGCTGGTAACCTTCAAGCTTATGGATTACCGCAAGCTCGACAGGCAGTATGACCGTATCGTTTCGGTCGGCATGTTCGAACATGTCGGCATAGGTCATTACGACACCTATTTCCGTACCCTGCGCAAGGCGCTTCGGCCTGACGGTGTGGCGCTCGTCCACTCGATCGGACGCATGGATGAGCCGGGTTCCACCAACCCCTGGATCGACAAATATATCTTCCCCGGTGGGTATTCCCCAGCTTTGAGCGAAGTGTTTCCCGCAATCGAGCGGGCCGGCCTCTGGGTGACAGATTGCGAGATCCTGCGCTTGCACTACGCGAAAACGATCCGGCTTTGGCGTGAGCGTTTTGCGGCCAATCGTGAGAAGATCAAGGCGCTTTATGACGAGCGCTTCTGCCGTATGTTCGAGTTCTACCTCGTTGGGGCCGAACTGTCTTTCCGGCTACAGGGCCACATGAACTTTCAGCTTCAGCTGACCGCCGATATCGACGCTGTTCCATTGACTCGTGACTATATGGCCGGACGCTGAAACAGATCTTGCGCGGCGCGGCTGGCCTCTGGTCAGCCTACTGACGTGTCAGCTCATACTTTGTTAAGAAAATAGGCTCTCGAAACCGTGACTCACGGTTTCGTTACGTAACGCTTTGTGCCAACGATTGGCGAATGAGAAACATTCGCAACCCATATAGTGGGGTGAGCCTGTCTGGCCCCGGAATCGTCCTCATTGCGGCACTTGGCATGGCCTTGCCGCCTGATGCCTTGGCGGAGGGCAAACCCGGCGACAATGCTGTTGGCCCCGGGCGGACAGGGGATGATATCGCCACGCGTGGCGCACCGAAGCGCCATATCACCCGCCCGCACCGAGAAGGACAGGGAGGCGAGACGAGCGCGCGGCACCATCGGAACCATGAGGTGCTGACCGTAATGGGGGCACGTGGTGGTTATGCCGCTGCCGAAAGCGCTATGGGGGACAAGCGCGCCACCCCGTTTCTGCAACAGACGCAGACCACCAATGTCGTCACCCATCAGACGCTCGTGGATTTCTCGCCGCAGACCATGGAAGACATGGCGAAATACGTGCCCGGCATGGCAATCGGGAACAATTTCGGCGGCACACAGGATGCCCTCATCAAGCGTGGCTTTGGGGCCATTGATGATGGGTCCATCCTGCGCGACGGGGTGAGGATGCCCATTGGACGCAATTATCAGGGTGATACTGCCGAGCGCGTCGAGATCCTCAAAGGGCCAGCCTCACTGTTCTACGGCATGCAGGAGCCAGGCGGTGTGATCAATGTCATCACCAAGGCGCCCGATTTCCGGCACTGGGGAGCAGCTTTGGGGACCCAGTGGAGCTCTCTGGGAGGTGGAAATGGTCATGTCGATGTCACCGGGCCGCTCGGAAAGACGCTGGCTTTCCGTCTGATTGGCAGTTACCGCAACGAGAATTACTGGCGTAATTTTGGCGCCAACAAGCAGATCCTGGTGGCACCGACACTCAGCTGGCATCACGAACGCTGGGATGGTGCATTGTCTTATGAATATGTCGATTACGACAACGTGCTGGATCGCGGCGCCGTTTTTGTCGGGAATAATCCGGTTTCCGGTCCTCAGAGGCGTCTCGATGAACCCTGGACCGCGTCTTTTGGTGCCCGTCATCTCATTGCCAGTCATCTCGGCTACCGGATCGGGATGCATGACAGGCTCAGGCTGTCTGGTGGCTATAACCGCGACGATTATCATGACAGACAGGCCGATCCTTCGAGCTACTCGGCGCGCACCGGCATTCTGCTACGTCGCTATCGTGCCAATGGTGGGACAATCCGTGCCAATGGCAGTGTCGCCCTCGACTATCTGGGCGATCACGATCTGTGGGGGATGCGTCACGAAATCACGGCGGGTATCGACTACGAAAACCGGAATCAGAATCAGGGGGTGTTCTATCAGTCAGCCAATCAGGGTGGCTTTACCCCGGCCAATCCGGTCTATGGGGGACTGGCACCCGTCGGGCGCCCCAATCCGGCGAACAGCAATCTACAGCAGAACATCAATTCGGCATCTGGCTATCTCAAGGACAATATCCACCTGACAAGCAGCCTGATTGCAAGCGGCGGCGTGCGCTATCAGTGGTTTGGTTTGCGCTATGGCAGTGGAATTCCCTTCATCCGGACGACCGACGCGTCCTACACAAAGCCGTTGCCATTTGCTGCGCTGGTCTGGCAGCCATTCAGGAGCGTTTCGTTCTATGGCGATTATTCGCAATCCTTCGGCGCAAATCAGCTCTCCGCCGGCAGCGTGCTGCAGGGAGGCTACAAGCCCACGACGGGTCGGGAATTTGAAGTCGGGGCACGTTATGCGCATGGCGGCCTGACAGCCGATCTCGCCCTTTATCATATCCGCAAGAAAAACGTTCTCCAGACTGCAGGGCAGGATCGTGATGGCAATATCGTACAGCGTCTTACCGGTCTGGCCGGGTCCAAAGGTCTGGAGGCAAGTGTAACAGGGGCCTTGTCTGCCCATTGGAGCGCTGTGCTTGCCTATGCGTGGACCGATGCCCGGACGCTGCGTGATACGCCTGCCACCGAGGGGCGCCAGTTGATTGGCGTGCCGAAAAACAGCGGGAGCCTGTTCCTGACGTGGAATGGTGTCTTGCCGTGGCACGCCGTGTCGATGCGTGCAGGTGGCGGTGTCCATCTTGTGGGGACGCGCTCGGCAGCGCTTGACAACAGCTTCCAGGTGCCCGGTTACGGCACGGTTGATGCCTTTGCATCATGGACGGTGACGCAGCTGTTCGCGCGGCAGATCAACCTGCAACTCAATGCGGTCAACCTGCTCAACCAGGGTTATATCATCGCTCCGACAGGGTCTGTTTACCGCAATAGCTGGGGGCAGGGGCGCAGCTTCGCTGTCGCGACATCGATTGCATTCTGAGGGGGAAGCGGGGGCTCGAAGGCCACCCAAGGGGGAGGAAATGGTCCTCCCCGTGCAGAGACAGGGCAGATCCGGCGAGACGTGAACGGTCACCAAAGAAGGCTCTTGCAAGCCCGACTGGATCTGTTCGCTTTCCTCGACCGGAATCCGGCACCTGTAACGGCTGGATTCAGCTGAGCTTGAGCGCTACTGCCGAGGTCTTGCCGTTGCGTCCGACTTCGGTCTCGTAGGAGAGCGCCTGGCCGTCGTTGAGGGAGGAGAGGTTGGCCTTCTCAACGGCAGAAATGTGCACGAACACATCGTCGCCACCGGCATCCGGCTTGATGAAGCCATAGCCCTTTGTTGAGTTGAACCACTTGACGGTGCCTGTTGCCATAGCAAGGCTCCTTGATAGTATAGCGGCCACGCAGAAGAATTATGCGTGCAAACATGCTCTCGTGGATCTGTTTCGGGCGCCACATGCACCCGCATTCCCGGCCAAAAGCACCCGCGTGTACTCTGTATGGGCGTTCGCTCAGCCTAGTGCAAGCACTGAGCGCGGCTCAGCCCTCTTTGCAGACCAATTTTGCAAGCGTGGCAAACTCATCGATCGACAGTGTCTCGGCCCGCCTCGTCGCGATGATTCCTGCCTTTTCAAGCAGGGCCTCGCCGCCGATGGGACGCAGCGAGGCACGAAGCATCTTTCTTCTCTGCCCGAAGGCGAGATGCGTCACATGCTCCATCGCCTTGAAAAGTGAGGCTGAAGGCTGGATGGGCTTCGGGACGATATCGACCACAGCCGATTCTACCTTGGGCGGGGGCGAGAAGGCACCCGCAGGGACTTTCATGACGACATTGCAGGTTGCGCACCACTGCGCCAGCACACCCAGACGGCCATAGGCACTGGTATCGGGCGCGGCGCAGATACGCTCAGCCACCTCAAGCTGAAACATGAGCGTCATGCGCTCCCAGGACGCTGCCTGACGCAACCAGGCGACCAGAAGAGGCGTGCCGACATTATAGGGCAGGTTGGCGACAATCTTGCGTGGGGCCGGGCAGAGTGTGGCACAGTCCAGTGATGTGGCATCGGCCTTGATCAGATGTAGCCTGCCTTGCGCGTGGGCGACGAGTTCATCCAGCAGGGGCCAGGCACGCTGATCGATCTCCACAGCATGCACCGCATCGGCTTTCGTATCCAGCAGGGCGCGCGTCAGGCCGCCGGGACCGGGGCCAATCTCGACCACTTGCCGTCCAGCCATGTCGCCAGCCAGTGCGGCGATCCGGGCAACGATTCCCGGATCGAGAAGGAAGTGCTGGCCAAAGGATTTTTTCGCATCCAGACCATGAATCCGGATTGCGTCACGCAGGGATGGAAGGGTCATCCCTGGTCCGACACTGGCTTGCCGTGGGGCTTGTCGCCCTTTGTCGCACCGCCTTGCCCCGCCCCCTGATGGGCAGGCTTGGCGGGGGCCTCATCATCGACAGCAGCGTTATCGCTTGCCTTGGCCGAAGCGGTCTTGTCGTCCTTGCGCATCTCGATGACGGAGCGACGCTCCAGATCACGCTCCAGCTGGCGCGAGGCCTGCTCGACACGCTCATTCATCAGGCTGTCGGCAATTTCGCTCGGGCTCTGCTGGGCAATATTCTTTTGTCCCTTGGAGCAGACAGTCAGAAGAGCAATACCATCGGACGACACCAACGGGCGGCTTGACTGCCCGATAGGCAGATCGGCCAGAACCTGACGCATCTGCGGATTCAGACGCTCAAGGACAAGTTGACCGCCGGGGTCGGACGGATGCTTCTCACCAAGAGAGCGATTGAGCGCTTCCATTGCGTCACAGCCATGAACCGACTGAGCTGCAGAGGTGGCTTTCTGCAGGGTCAGCTTCTGCTGATCTGTCGGCGCCTGGGGATTAAGTGGCGAGGAGAACGGGAAGAAGGCCTGACGTACCGAGACCATCGTGACGTTCTGATGGCCGATGGTGCGTTTGCCGTTCACTGTCACGATGACATAGCCGCCTGCCACCTTGATCGGGTTTGAAATGGCGCCGCTTGGCATCTGGCGCACGATCTCGACCACTGGCGGATCAAGACTGTCCTCCTGAACCCAGCCCATCGTTCCGCCATCAAGCGCGGTCTGGGCCTGCGAAAACTGTGCAGCCACGATGGGGAAGGGGGCGCCGTTACGCAGCTGCGTGATGATGGTCTTGGTGAATTCCAGTTCTGTTTCAGAGTGGCGCGGATCAGCCACCGGGATGAAGATCTCGCTCACATTGTATTGCGGGCGGCCTTCCTCGGCGCGGAGCGCTTCCTCACGCTGGGCGATCTCCCGCGCGGTGATGCGACCACGTCCCGAAATTTCCTCACGCAGCACCTGCATCCAGCCAATCTGCACACGGATCTGGTCGATCAGGGTGGTGAGCGACACCCCGTCCTGCGCCAGTCGGTCACGCAGGGCATTCTTGGGCATGCCATTGCGGGATTCGATGTTGTTGATGGCCTGGGCAATCTGCTGCGGCTCGACATTGATATGACGCTTCAGGATTTCCTGTGTCTTGATGCGCTCATCGACCAGTTGGCGGATGATCTGCGGACGCAGGCGCTGCATCAGATCGGCGCTGATATTGAGACCGGTCGATAACGCAAAGAGTTTGCCACGGTTATCAACATCACGCTCGGTCAGAACCTGGCCGTTGATCGTGCCGAGAATGGCATCTTCCGGCGGGTTTGCTGCTGGGGCAACGCTGCCGTGTCCTGGATGGGCGTGGGACGGGTGATGCGCGGTGGCTGCCTGTGCTGTCAGTACCGGCAGGACAAGGTAGGTGGCAAAACCCATGAGTGTTGCATGCAGGGGCCTGACATGGCCGGATGGCGGGGCAGCCCGGAGGAAGGGGGCGGTAAGGGTCATTGCGCGTCCGTCAGCCATTGATTCCGAAGGTACCGATTGTTTTGAAGGTGAGATTGAACAGCACCGTCGTATTACGCTGCTGGCCACCGATCGAGGTATATTGCTTGATCGCAAGGATGTCCAAGCCGAAGCAGTCGTTCGAATAGCCGATATCGCCACCCAGGCTGACAAACTCATGACGCGAGAGCGACCGGCGGCCATAGACCGAAGCATGATACTGCTTGTAGGACGTCGAGACGCCAGCGGTCACTTCATTTGTCGGCGTGTAGTAAACCTGCGTTGGCCCGTTCAGGCGATAGTTCGTTGCGTAGAAGTAATAGGGTGTGACGGGCTCATAGATATAACCGGCATTCACATGGAATACGGGCACACCGACACTGACCAGTCCTTCACCATAATCGAATTTCTTGCGCCAGGGATCGTAACGACCGCGCGCTGTCAGATCGAGATAACGGTTCGGACTGACACGGACGCGCGCAACAGGCGATGAGAGATGATGTGAGAGACCCGAATAGGGGATACGATTCTGCGTAACATGCTGCTGGATGCTTTCACCCACCAGAAAATCGACCACGTGACCGCGCCATGTCCAGTTGCCATGCACGCCGATATTGCCGCGCAGCCCGCCATCAAGGCGGTCCGTGCCGGTATAGCGGTTGAGTGAGAACAGCGTACTGTCGGTAAATTCGTATTGCAGCGAATCCTCATTTGGGATCATGCGCGTGGCACTATTACCCATATTCGGTGCAGCAATGGCCTGCACGATGGGTTCGAGCACCTGAGAGCCATGACCATGCGCAAAGCTGCGCATGAACGGCCAATTCATTTTCAAGGCAACTGTTGGCAGGACCCAGCCGGTCGTGTGCGTGCCGGTATCGGTATAGTAGGTTGGCTGCTCTGTCAGATGGCTCGCCTGATAGACCGTGGCATCGAGACGTGCCGTCAGCAGCCAGATCTGGCCCAGGACATTGTGGAACGGGCGGTTCCAGTTCATCTGGATCTGCCCGCGCTGGTCGCGTGTGCCTTCAGGACGATAGACGTTGAAGTCGTTCGTGCTGAGCGAGAACGTGCCACCCAGCGGATCCGTCTCACCCTGAAACGCATAGGTAAAGCGCGGCAGTACGAAAGGCAGATTCGAGTTGCGAATAACGCCCTGGTTCAGACCCTGATAGAATTGCCCATCCAGACGCGTATAGGAGCCCACGCCAAAACCGTCGATATAGGCGGTCGATTGCAGCGTTTCATTGCCATAGCCGGTGATGCGGTAGTCACGCATATAGTTGGCTGATGAGGCAAGGTTCACATTGGCACCAGCGCGCCAGTGATCGTTGAGGTCGAAAACGGCGCCGCCGCGCACATAGCCCTGGATACCGTTGTCGTTGGTGCCACTGACCGTATTACCGAAGGTGTTGACGTAGCTGCCCTCCTTGTGGGTGCTGTACGCGACGCCGCCGGTGAAGTTGATCTTGCCGAAATTGAGCTGGTTTCGATACTGCCCGCTGATCTGCGGTCCGGTGCGGGTCGAGACAAGCCCCTGAACAGTCAGATCCTGCTGGTCATCGATGGCCCAGAAATAAGGGATGGTGAAATAGGTGCCGAGATAGCGGTCATGCGGGTTGATACCCGGGATCAGAAAGCCGCTCTGGCGCTTGACACTGGGGTCCGTCATCGAGAACAGCGGCAGGTAGATGATCGGTAGTCCGAACATGTCAAGATAGGCGTGGCTGAACTCGATGCGCTTGTGTTCGGCATCCTGTGTCGCGTTATAGGCGCGCAGCTGCCAGAAAGGTGGCCGTGAGGGATCCTTGGCGCAGATCTGGCAGGCTGTATAAACAGCCTTGGCCATGTCGTTGATCTTGCCGTTGGTGCGCCTCATGCCGTTCGCGGCAAGCTTCGCATTGTCTTCCATGCGCAGGAAGATGCCGCGTGCAATGCCATCGTGCATGCCGTTACTGAGCTCGACATAGTCCGCAAAGCTGGTGCTGCCATCGGGTTCGACCATGGCAACATGACCTGTGGCCGTCAGAACACCCGTGTTGCGATCAAAGACAATCTTGTCGGCACGCAGCGCATGCTCGCCTTGCCAGACCTGTACATTGCCGGTCCAGGTTGCCACGCCGCTGCGTGTATAGCTCTCGTTATCAGCCAGGTAAGTGACTGGGTCGGATTGCGAGGAGGGTTTTCCTACGGCGACCTTGGGCCCTGTCTGGCGCTGCATGGTCGCATCTGCCTCGGGAATCGAGCCGAATGTCGCCGTGCCCGCCAGCATGGAGGCAGCAAGCCAGGACCTGCGCCTGTGATGCGCAACGCGCCGTTTCGACATCAACCATCCTCCAGATGCAGAAGCAAGGCTACCGCCAAGCAAAGACCCGCGCCAGTCGGTGCCCATGCCGCCATGACAGGCGGCAATGCACCGGATTCACCAAATTGCGCCGCCACCTTCGAGATGGTGAAAAGCGCGAAGCCCGCAGCGATTCCCGAGCCCAGCATCCGGGCGACGCCGCCGCGTCGCGTGGGACGCATCGAGAAACCGGCAGAGACCAGTGCCATCGTACCGCACAGGATCGGAAGAGCTAACAGAGTCTGGAAGTGCAGTCGATGCCGGATGGAGGAAAAACCCGAGCGTTCGAGAAGATGGATGAAACCTGGCAGTGTCCAGACTGACAGCGTGTCAGGCGAGGCAAAGCTCTGTTCCACACGTCTCAACGAGAGATTGGTGGGCAGCAGATAATCGCCAATATGTATGGGCAGGTGGTTTGGCCTGACGGTGGCGGCATTTTCGAGTTTCCACGCGCCCTCTACCAGCTCGCCGCGGGGTGCTTCGATGCGGACTACCAGCTGGTCACGCGCGTCCAGACGAAAGATGCTGATGTCGTTGATCGTCAGCTTGCGGTCGTGCAGAAAAACATGCCGGGCGTGCAGAATGGCCACGCCCTGACCGCCCTGCTCGTCATCCAGCTGCCGCAACCACAGGGCGCCTCCGTTGAGTGAAAGCGGGCCACCGCCCGTCTTGAGATAGGCCTCATCCAGTAATTCCGCCTTTCGGAACATGGAGGAGGAGAGTGGCGAGAGGGCCATGGTGCCAAAGGCACCGAGCAGGATGGCGCAGGCCAGGGGGGCTGCCAGAAACTGCCAGGCTGAAATACCGGCCGCGCGTGCGACGATCAGTTCGGATGAACGGGTCAGACGCCAGAAGCACACAATGCCGCCCAGCAGGATACCGAAGGGCATGATCATGATCATGAAATACGGCACATGCAGGCCTGCAATCTCAGTCACCAGGCTGGTCGGCACGTCAGGCTTGGTTGCGACACGGCGCAGCAGATCGATGAAGTCGAACAGGGAGACGAGCCCTGTGAGCGCTGCAATCATTGCGAGAGAAAAAAGCGTGAAGATACGCGAGATATAGACCGAAAGCGTGACAGACACGCCGGCCGATGTGCCCCGGAACAGGGCCAGGGTATTACGCGCCATGAGTGGTTTTCCGGCCTGAGTTCAGCCCTCTGGGCAGGAACAGCCAGGCGGCACAACCGAGCGCAGGCAAGATCGCCACGCCCCATAGCAGCGGAACGAGCCCAAGGTTTCGTCCGGCCAGGTTTTGCAGCATGAGTGACATGGCCATCAGCCCCACGACAGAGAGGATGGCGGCCAGTGGGCGTTTGATGTTGCCGTGGCGTGAAAAAGCACCGCTCAGTACGGCAACAAGTGCGATCATGCTGAATGACAGGGTGGTCAGCGGTGAAGTCAGACGCCTCCACCCTTCCACGGCAAATTTGCCCCAGTCGCGCTGCGAGACATAGCGCGGGTCAGGATGGAACAGCTCGGCAAGAGACATCTCAGAGGCATCACGTACTTCAGTATCGGCCTGTTTGCTGCTGGAAAGATCGATCGAATTACGGTCAAAAGTCAGAACGTTAAGGCGGCCGGTATGGTGATCAATTTCCTGACGTGAGCCATTGAACAACACGACACGCGGCTGGTTGTCGACCACGACCATCGTTCCGCGTTCGGCAATGATTGTGGCACGGGCCTCGGGCTGCCGGTCATCCTCAACGAACACACCATGCATCTCGCCATCGCGGTCACGCTTGCGCACATAGACGGTCATGTCCTTGGAAAGCTGCGCAAAGACACCGTCCTGCAGCAGAAAGGCAGCCATTCGATTGCGGATCTCGAATTCGTAGCGTCGGAACGCATGGTAGGAGACGGGCACGAGCCATAAATTGAGAATATAGCCGATAACGGTCGTGATCAGGGCACAGGCCATTGCCGGTCGAGCCAGCTGGAAGGGTGAGAGACCCGCTGCCTGCATGACGTTGAGCTCTCGATCTCCAGACATACGCTGATAACCGAAGAGAATCACGAGGAAGGTCGTGATCGGCAGGATGACGGCCAGGAAGGAGGGAATCATCAGCGATGTGAGCTGGATGAATACCCTGAGCGAGAGGCCGCGATCCACTACCAGTGACACGAAACGCAGTGACTGCATCAGCCAGATCAACGCAATGGCGCCGCTGGTAATGCCTACCAGGCCGAGAAAAAGCTGACGCAGGATGTAGCGTTCGCGCAGGAGCAGAAGAGAACGATGTTTGGGGCGTGAAGCCGTAGCAGACATGAGTATTGCCCTTAGCGCTTCGCCGGACGTGCCGAAAGCTGCATCTTGTTACGGATTTTCCGGATCAGCGCGGATCGCGTAACCAGCGATCGCCTGTATGACGACTATGCGCCACAAAAAAACCCGCCAGCAGGCCGGCGACGGCAAACGCAACAGTCCAGCCTGAAGGGCGTATCAGCAGCAGTGACAGGGCCGGCGCTGCTACCAGGCCGATCAGCGTGCTGAGGACAGTTTCACGACGGGTTGGCCCGAAATGACGTTCGGCACGGCAAGTAGGGCATTGTTCATCCGTACGCTGCATCTTGCCACGGCATACCGGGCACAGAACGATCGCTTCCTGCGCCGGGGGACGCGGCACAGGAAGATAGTTGCCGGTGATGACCGAGCGTTGTCGGGGCAGGGGGGAGAGACGTGCCATGATGTGCACATGCCGCGAAGCGTGGGGCGAGTGCAACATGAAAAGCGGGCCAGCCGACCGGCAGGGGTTAAGAGGTGGCACCCCGTACAAGCAACCCAGCCCTGCTGGTGCGCGCCGACCGTCGATCCGTCAGCCGTCGATATGATAGTCACGACGGCGCAGGCGTTTGTCTCACGCATGATGTAGTTCAGTGCCCCACGCCACGATACGCCACGCCACATCCCGGCAGGCACACAACTGGAGGCGTTCTGCAATGGTCGGGGTGCCCTAGGACAGAGCGCAGCAGAGCAAGGCAGAGAGCTGGCAACGCGAAGCAGCCAGTCTTGGCAGAAGACATGCCACCCGGATAAGTTGTGGCAGCAAATCTCAGGGCAGGCCCCTGGCAGGGATCTGTGTCGGAATGCCCGCATCAGAGTGCAGAAGGTGGAGCGATCTTGATACGGCGTCATGCTCTCGCGGGGATCCTCTTCCTTCTGGCGGCGACAGTTTGTGTCACCGGAGTCTTCACCATGCGATCCGACAGGCGCCCGGCAGTCGAGCTGTCGTCGGATGCCTATATCTGGCAGCGCCAATGGCGGGAGGATCTGACCCAGTCCATCGTGCAGGCTGCGCCCTCTATCCAGACCTGGCACATTCTCGCCGCCGAATTCGACCAGACCGGCCAGTGGCATGACACGGCGTTGCTCAACCCAAGACAGGTTCTGGCGTCGCATCACGTTATTGCCGTGTTTCGCCTCAGTGGCCGAATACTGGTGCTCGATCCAGCTCAGACAGGCGACCATATCAAGCAGGTGCTTGCCCGATGGCAATCGCTTGGCCTTACGCCGGAAGGGATCGAGATCGATCATGACTGCCCCACCGCCCGACTTGCCGATTATGACTCATGGCTTGATGCACTTCATCGCAGGCTGCCAGGGCGCTACCGTCTGACGATTACAGCCTTGCCGAGCTGGATCGGCGCACCGGCGCTCGGTTCAGTCCTGTCCCATGTCGAGGGCGTCGTGCTGCAGCTTCACGCCGTCAGCAACCCGGCAGGCGGGCTGTTCAGGGCTCATGAGGCCCAGCGCGACGCGGCAAGCTTTGGCAGGATTTCGCCCGTTCCGTGGCGGATTGCGCTGCCGAGCTACGGTACGAAAATCATCTGGGGCGAGGCGGGGCAGCCGGTCGCGGTTGAAAGCGAGATGGCACGCGGCCTTGCCAGAGGGGCGGGGCAGGAACTGACCGTTGCTCCGGAGGAGGTTGCGCGGTTCATGAAGCGTATCGAACACGCCCCGCCAGCCGGTCTGGTTGGATGGATCTGGTTCCGCCTGCCGGTTGCCGGTGACCGACGCGCCTGGAGCCTGCCTGCGTGGCTGACGCTGGTCAGGCACGAGCCATTGCGCCGGGCGCTCTCGCTTGGCCTGAACCCGCAAGGGACAGCTTTGTATCATATCGTGTTGAGAAATGACGGCACGATTGACGCCAAGCTGCCGCTCATTATCCATGCTGACAAGGACTGCGCCGGTATGGGGGCGCAAGGGCCTTATCGTCTTGATTACGACCAGACTGGCCCGGTTCTTGTCAGAACGGGTGAGGCGCTTCTGCCGGTCGGGCAGGAAATTGTTGCGGGCTGGCTGACCTGCCAGAAAAAGAAAGATCAGATCAATGTCTCAGCGCAGGACGTTACCCGACGCTTCTGAAGACCGTGCACCCCGCCGAAAGCGACTGACAGCAAGGCAGGGCGCCTTGCTCGGCGTGATGATTCTGGTGCCTGCGAGCCTTGTCGGGGTCATGGCGTGCGGTCCGTTCTTCCCCGAGCCGTTGCTGAATGACCGTGCACACACGCTAGAGAAATTACCTGCTTTTTCGTTCTCCTATGCAATCAGACATCTTTATCCCGGACAGAAGGTAACGCCAGAGCCGTCGCGAGGGTCAGGCGCTGTGTCGCCCTCGGATGAGGATCATCCAACAGAAGCCCGGGCGCGTGATTTTTATCAAAGCGGCGCGCAGGCCTATCGCGACCCCAATAGCGCCGATCATGGGATTGACGCATTCAAGGCGGTTCTCGCGCTTCCAGACACAAGCAACGCTCATGAGAAAGTCATGGCGGCCTTCATGTTGGGGAAGGCGTATAGTGCTTCGGCTTTCGCGTCAGGGAATGATCCGGAGCATGACCTGACTGAAGCCGCCCGGGCCTTTGCCCAGACGCGGTCGCTGGTCGAGGCAGGCGCATATGATCCTGACGCCCTGGCCAAGGCCTCATGGGGTGAAGAGGCGAAGCTCTATCTGCGCGGTGCCAATGGTCTGTGTGGTTGGCGCGAAATGGAAAACCGTGCCCCGTGCACGAGCAGCCTGAGGAAGGATCTGATTGGCAAGGCGCTCCTTCTTTATGTGCATCAGGTCGAATCCGGATCCTACGCCGGTGAGGACTCCCTGCGTTACGTCCTGGCCTGGGTCTCGCAATATCCCGATCTGGTGAGAGGGCTCGCCGCTGATCCGCTGTCACGCAAGCTGCTCAGCGCCTATGCGCTGTCTTTCGACTATGACAATGACCTCGCCCATTCAGCCTTGAAAAATCTCGCGACTGCCGTGCATGAGCAGGGCGTCAAACCGGATGACGGAACCGATGTGCTGGCGGCCGCGGCCTATCGTCAGGGTCAGTTCGATCTGGCGCGGGATTTCGCTAAACAGAATCCGTCCCCTCTGGCTGCCTGGGTGCGCGCCAAGCTGGCTGTCCGTGCCAATGACACAAAAGCCGCAACGCTTGCTTATGCCGAAGCGACCAAAGGATTCCCAACATTATCGCCTGCGCAAGACCCTGCCATTGCCGTGCGTATGCAGGGCGAGCAGGGCGTGCTGGCGCTATCGCGTGGCGAATATGTGCAGGCGCTTCTCTGGCTTTATAAAGCCGCGCAGCAGGCCGGACCGGGCAGCGATGTCGGGATCGATGCCGCCTATGTCGCTGAGCGTGTTCTGAGCGTCGATGAACTCAGGCAGTTTGTGGATGCCAACGTGCCCCCAACGCCGGCCGACGCATCCGGTGCCAGACCATCCAGGGTGCAGAATGGCCAGACCGAACCTGCGGGTGAGCCGCCCGTAGAGACGATGCCGGATGTCATGCGTTCGCTCCTCGTGAGACGCCTGATTCGCGAAAACCACTTTGCAGAAGCCCTGAATTATACGGATCACGACCACATTGCGGGGTTCGCGCTCGAGAGCGCGGAAGGCCAGCCGCTTAATCTGACCTATGATCAACTGATCAAGACCTATGCGAAGGCGCTTTCGGATGCAAAATCGCGCTGGACCCGGGCAGGTCGCGCTGAGGCCTGGTTTCTGGCGGCACGGATCTCGAAGCTCTATGGCATGGAGCTGACCGGCACGGAGCTGGGGCCAGATTATCATATCTGGGGCGGGACTTATGGCTGGGGTGCCAACATCGATCCTCGCTCGGTGCAAGGTCCAGCAGCCCAGAAGCCGCCTGCCTCAAGAACCTTCGTCACGGCGCAGGAAATCGCCCGTTTCGACAGCAGCGCAGTCAAGCCCGATGTGCGCTATCATTATCGCTGGCTTGCCGTCAGCTATGCATCCCATGCGGCTGACCTCCTTCCCCCACGTTCGCAGGCTTTCGCGGCTGTGCTCTGCCAGGCAGCAGGCTGGCAGACCGATCAGACCCAAGCGCTTTACCGGCGATATGTGCGCGAAGGAGCCCTCGTCGATTTTGCCCCGAAATTCGGCAATAGCTGCACGGTCAGGCCCGCTTTTGAGCAGACCCGTTTTTACGGGCTGCGTAGAACCTGGCAGCGCGTTCGGGCGGCGATTGCACGTCGGCTCTGAGGCGCGCTGCATTCGGGCAGGGAGTGTGGCGACAGGTCTTGGGCTGATTTCAGGGCGTGTTCTCGTGCTCGCCTGTCGCGATGCGGGCCTCGACCGCCAGACGCCACGGGGCATCTGCCGGGGCTTCATCCACAGCGCGCCGATACAGGGCGAGACTATCGGGTGAAATGTGACCGTCGCGACGTGTCTGAAGCTCTGCCACCTGCACGGCCAGATCGGGGATGAACCGTATAGCCAGAACACGACGATACAGGCCGATGGCCTCATCGGGGCGATTCATGGCCTCATCCACCTGACCCAGCAGCAGGGCCGAACGGATGAAATCCGGGTCCTGAGGGGAGAGTGTTGCCACCTGCCGGGCCAGCTTGCCGAAAAGCGCCTGCAGTTCCGGCGAGACACTGCGCGTGCGGTCCTGATGCGGCTGGGCTGGAAGTGACGGATGACCGTTCACCAGATAAAGCGCGAGCCCTGCGACGGGCAGCACTGGTAGCCAGAGCACGGATTTCCAGCGCCGCATACCTCGTGAAACCTGCGCCGGACGGCCCTCGCGATTATCAGGAGAGCCGCCATCCACACGTCCTGCTGGGAGGGCGCGGGCTGTGAATCTGTCATCAGGCAGCGCGTCGGCGGCGAGAATGCGACGCTGTATCTCCAGCCGTGCCTTGCCCGCCTCAGTGGGGTCGATCAGCCCGGAGGCCATATCCCTATCGAGTTCGCGTAACTGCTCGCGATACAGCGCGAGGGCTGACAGGCGTGGCCCGACGGGTGGGATCTGGCGCTTCGACTGGAGGAATATCAGCCAAAGCAGCGGCGAGAGGGCCAGAAGCGTGACAAGCAGGAAACCGGGCCAGCTCATGGCTTGCTCTCCTCACGCAGCAGACTGGCCAGACGCGTGGCTTCGGCTTCAGTCAGGGGAGGTTCTTCCTGCTTGCGGCGCATCATCATAAGGGCTGCGCCAATACCTACGGCAACCGCCAGAGCCGGCATGGTCCAGAGCAGCAATGTGGCCATCGAGAATTGCGGCTTCAACCGGATGAACTCGCCATAGCGATGGGTCATCCATGCCATGATCTGGACGTCGCTCTCGCCTTTTGCCACATGCTCGCGCACGACATGGCGCAAATCGCGCGCCAGCCCTGCGCTGCTATCCTCGATGGATTCGTTCTGGCACACCAGACAGCGCAATTGGGCCCCTATGGCAGCCGCCCGCTTTTCCTGTGCGGGGTCGTGCAGCATCTCGGACGGATCGTCCAGCGCCAGAGCCCGACCGGATATCAGGGGTGTGAGAGCCAGCAGCGCTGTCAGCAGAACAACACCAAGCCACACCGGAACGAGAGAACGTAAGGCCAATCCTGACGGGCTCATGGTGACCTGCCATCACCTGTAGATGGGGCAGATGCCTGCGTGGCGAGAGGCAGGATTGTTTGATGAAACAGGGCGTCATCAAGCGCGGCCGCGCCATGCCAGGCAATATGCCCACCCGGCATGACGAGAAAACTCTCGGGTACGCCGGTCACGCCCCAGTCAATGGCGGTCATGCCACTGTCATCCAGGCCGGTGCGTGCATAAGGCGAGCCATCGCGCTCGATGAAACGACGGGCGTCCTGTGGCTTGTCCTTGTAGGCAATACCCCAAAGAGCGATGTCGCGGCTGATCGCCCGCAGGGCGGCCATTTCTGCGACGCAGGGAATGCACCAGGAGGCGAAGAAATTCACGAGCACAGGCACAGGACTGGCTTTGAGGTCAGCGGTTGAGAAACCGTCACTCTGCCCCGTCAGACCGTGCAGCGAGAAATCCGGGATCGTCTCGATCGCCTGATCGTTGCGGATGGCATGAGGGTCGAAGGAGCCATCCTGCATCGCCGCCAGCATCTTCCAGCATCCCAGCCCTGCCAGTGTCGCCCCAGCTACAGGGAGCGCCATGAACATCTGGCGTCTTGTCAGGCGTATCATAGGCGTATCTCCCTCGCGTCCGGCAGTGCAGGGGCTGAGCGGCCTCGGCCGGGCGCACCGAGGCGATGGCGCCGATCCGACAGCGAAAGCGCCCCCCCGAGAGCCATGATCACACCGCCAAGCCAGATCCAGGGGGCAAGCGGATTATTGTGAAGGCGCAGCACATAGCGGGTCTGCGCGCCTGTACCATGAGCCTCACCTAGTGCAGCATAGAGGTCACGCAGCAGGTTGGTTCTTATGGCGACATCGGTCGTGACCTGATGCTGGCTTGTGAAATCGCGGCGCGACGGGTGCAGATGGGCAATGACACGCCCGGCGTGCAGGACAGTCAGGTCGGCTACGAGCGCGCGGTAATTCGGACCGTCCTCCTGTCTGGCGCCATCGAGCCGCCAGACCAGCGCATCCTGCTGGATCGTCTCTCCGACGCCGAGTTCCACGACGGAATGACTCGCCTGAGACATGCCAGTGAGACCCAGCACCGTCACACCTACGCCGATATGAGCCAGAGCCCCGCCCCATACGGCGCGGGGAAGTCCTGCCACGCGCTGGCGCATGGTCCGGGGTATTGCACTCCAGCGGGTCGTGGTGACGCCAAGACGGACGGCCAGATCGGAAAGACTGGCCGCAATGACCCATAGCCCCGCCGCCGCACAGAGCGCAGGCAGAAGGCCGTCGAGCAGAACGAGCATGGTTGCAAGCCCAGCCGCCGCAAAACAGGCCGCTGGAAAGAGGCGCCGCAGCACCGGCGAGGGGCGTGCACGCTTCCAGGAGAGCAAAGGACCGATACCCATCGCAAGCAGAAGGGGCAGCGCCAGCGGGATGGTGGTGGCATCGAAAAACGGCTTGCCGACCGAGAGGGTCCGCCCTGTCAGGATCTGCATGAAGGGGGGGTACATGGTGCCAGTCACCACCACCGCGCACAGGGCGCAAAGCAGGATGTTATTGAGCACAAGGCCGCCTTCGCGTGAAAACGGTGCAAAGATGCCCCCCGAAGTGAGCGAAGGGGCTCGCCAGGCAAAAAGCACAAGTGACCCGCCTATGACGAGCGCGAGCAGACCCAGAATGAAGATGCCGCGGGCGGGGTCATTGGCAAAGGCATGAACCGAATTGAGAATACCCGAGCGTACGAGAAACGTGCCTGAAAGCGAGAACGAGAAGCTCGCAATGGCCAGCAGGACGGTCCAGATACGCAAGGCATCGCGTTTTTCGACCACGATGGCCGAATGAACAAGGGCCGTTCCGGTCAGCCAGGGAATAAGCGAGGCATTTTCCACCGGGTCCCAGAACCAGTAGCCGCCCCAGCCCAGCACATAATAGGACCACCACGAGCCCATCGCGATGCCGCATGTGAGAAAGGCCCAGGCCGCCACGGCCCAGGGACGGACCCAGCGGCCCCAGGCCGCATCCACACGGCCCTCGATCAGCGCGGCGACAGCAAAGGCGAAGGGCACGGCAAACCCGACATAGCCAGTGTAGAGAATGGGCGGGTGGAAAGCGAGGCCGGGGTCCTGCAAAAGCGGGTTCATGCCCTGCCCGTCATCGGGTGCTGGCCAGATGCGCTCGAATGGGTCCGAGGTGAGCAGACAGAAAAGCTGGAACCCGGTCGATACGCCACCCAGAATGGCCAGCACACGGGCCTTGAGCACAAGCGGCAGATTGCGGCCAAACAGGGCCACGGCCCCCCCGCACAGGGCAAGGATAAGCGCCCAGAGCAGAACCGATCCCTCGTGATTACCCCAGACGCCCGTGATCTTGTACAGCAACGGCTTGCTCAGGGCAGAATTCGCGGCCACGTTCTGAACCGAGAAATCATCACTCACCGCGCAGGCAATCAGGCTTGCGAAAGAAAAGCCCAGTGTCAGCAGCTGGGCTACAGCCAGCGCCGGGGCCAGATCGAGCAGCGCAACTCTGGCGCGTGCGGCCCCCCAAAGCGGCAGGATGAACTGGGCCAGTGCGATCACGCAGGCCAGAGCCAGTGCATAATGGCCCTGTTCGGCCCCCAGGACTGAAATCATGGTGTTGTGTGACCCTTGGCATCGTCACGGATCATGCTTGTCCAGCTTTCGGAACTGGGTGGTTTGCCAAAGCGCGGATCCCATTTGCCGCTGCGTTGCAGGGCTTCAGCCACCTCTTTCGGCATGTAGGTCTCGTCATGCTTGGCCAGCACTTCCGAGGCAGTAAAGGGTGCGCCGGCATGATAGCTGCCAAGGGCGACCACACTTTGCCCTTCCCGGAACAGATCCGGCAGGATGCCCTCAAAGCGCACTTCGACGGCGGCCTGCCCATCCGTGACCCTGAAATAATTGACCGGTGTCTTGCCATCCGTCTCGCGTCGAAGCGATCCCGCCACGACCATGCCGCCAAGACGGATCACCCGATCGGAGGCAGGTGGCTTTTGCACAAGCTGTGAGGGCGCCATGAAGAAGACAATGCTGGAGGAAAACGCATTCAGCACCAGCGCCGTCGCGACAGCGAAGCAGGCGAGGCAACTGATGACCAGCCATAGACGGCGGGATTTGCGGGTCATGCGACGCTTCGGGCGCGTCTGAAAGAGCGCATCGCTCATGAAGTCGCCCCCTGATCGGGGAGCGATCCGGTACCGCGGCGTCCGGTGCTGCGCTGTCTGGCTTCCTGACGCTGTTCGAGCAGCGCAAGGCGGGCTCTGGCGCGGCGCAGCCGCATCACGAGGGGCAGGGTAAAGGCACCGATCATCACAAGCGTCACGGCATAGGAGGCAACGATATAGGGCAGATGGGTCACGCAGCCGGTCCCTCATGCATGAGCGATCGGGTCATGATCTGTCGGGCCCGGGCTTCGAGAATGGCCGCCTTGACGCGCCCTGTCACGAGTGCAGCGAAACCAAAGGCAAAGCCGGCCATACAGCATGATAGCGGCAGCAGCATGGAGGGCGGCATGGCAGGGGCATGGGTGAGCGTGATGCTGTCTGGCTGGTGCAGGGTGTTCCACCAGCTGACACTGAACTTGATGATGGGCAGATCAATGACACCGGCGATGGCCAGAACAGCTGCGGCACGATACCCGCGCTGCGGGTCGTCGAAAGCCTGAATCAGTGCAATATGACCGAGATACAAAAAAAACAGCACCAGAACTGACGTCAGCCGTGCATCCCACACCCACCATGTCCCCCACATGGGCTTGCCCCAGAGCGAACCGGTGATCAGACACAGTGCGGTGATGGCGGCGCCGAGCGGCCCGATCTCGACGGCGGCAAGGTCGGCCAGCGGGTGCTTCCAGACGAGGGACAGAACCCCGCATACGGCAAGCGCGGCATAGCCACCCGAGGCCAGTATCGCCATGGGGACATGGATATACATGATTCGCACGGCATCCCCCTGTTGCCAGTCCGCCGGCGACCAGACCAGCGCCCAGAACAGACCAACGCCAAGCGTCAGGCATGACAAAAGGACCAGAAGTGGCAGCAGCCATCGCGAGAGCTTCAGGAAACGTCCCGGATTAGCATAACGATGCAGTAACGTTCCTCGTGCGGGTCGTTCCAAGTTTTTACCTGCCGTGGCGTCTTGCGCAGTGCTTGTCACGTCGTGCTTCTCTCTCCCTGGAGTGCGGTTATGATATAGCCCGCATCGGCTGCCATCCAAGGCAGATTCTGACTGGGCGCCGTTCTGATAGGGGATTCAGGGCCGAGCAGGGAGCCTGCATCACGCAGTTTCTTCCGATTGCTCAGACAGGTCATGCCGATAAGAGAGAGACGATAATGCAGTACTGGTTGATCAAATCCGAACCCGAGGCCTTTTCATGGCAGCAGCAGGTGCGCAACGACATCGAGCCTTGGACCGGGGTGCGCAATTATCAGGCTCGCAACAATCTCGCCGCCATGCGTTGTGGCGATCTGGCATTTTTCTATCACTCGGTCTCGGACAAGGAGATCGTGGGTGTGGTCCGGGTTGTCCGTGAATCCTATCCCGATCCGAGCGCCGAGGGCGGCAAATGGGTGTGCGTGGATGTTCAAGCCTGTGGGGCCTTTGAAAATCCGGTCTCTCTCGCGACCATCAAGGCTGATCCGGCTCTGGCTGACATGGCGCTTTTGCGTCAGTCACGTCTCTCGGTAGCGCCTGTCACCGAAGACGAATGGCATCATCTTTGTCATATGGGGGGCTGGCACAAGCCAAAGGGCTGACCTTGCCGCAACGGACTCAAACGCCCGGCGCACCTTCAAGGACGCCTCGCAAAAGGGCGGCAAGTCTGGTCGGGTCATCTTCTCGCAGCGAGGCAAAGCCCATGATGAGCCCCTCTAGCGATGCTTGCTGGCAAAGGGCTGACAGACGCCCTATGCGATAGCCCGCTGCACTGAGCGCTGTCAGGCAGGCTGTCTCGAAACCAGCACGTTCAAGGATCGCACCAATTTGAACCCCGCCATGCGGCGGCGTGACATGCAGTCCTTCCACGGTTGAGAGGGCATGATAAAGGGCCATGCCCCGCTGCTGGTAAAGACGCGCGATACGGCGCAGATGCGCCCGGTATTGTCCTGTTTCCATAAGGGCCGCGAGGGCAAGCTGGGCGTGCAGATTGGCGGCCAGACCCATTGTGCGGTGTGCCGCCCGCAGGGGCGCAACCAACGGCACGGG
This sequence comes from Asaia sp. A2, assembly GCF_057319415.1. NCBI lineage: Bacteria > Pseudomonadati > Pseudomonadota > Alphaproteobacteria > Acetobacterales > Acetobacteraceae > Asaia > Asaia sp. A2. Next base: position 347,148 of record NZ_JBXWTO010000001.1, on the reverse strand, counting down.
CACGGCCATCCAGCCCAGCCTTAGTCCCGGCAGCATGGCTTTCGAGGCGGAGCCGAGATAGAGCCATTCACACCCCGTGCCATGCGCGGCAAGCGCGGCGATTTCGCGACCATGCCACAGGAATTCGCTGTCATAATCATCTTCGAGTACCAGCGCGCCCTGAGCTCTGGCGCGGTCGAGAAGGGCGAGACGTCTGTCCAGCCCCATGCGACCGCCCAAAGGGAACTGGTTCGATGGCGTGATATAGACAAGTCGTGCTTCGGGGGGCAGCTGGCTGACCTGCATCCCGTAATCATCAACCGGCACGGGGACGAGGCGTGCGCCCGATGCCATGAAGCTCGCACGGGCACCCAGATAGCCGGGATCCTCCACGGCAATCACATCACCGGGGTCGGTCATGACCTGCGCGATGAGCGTGAGCGATGCCTGAGTGCCTGGCGTGATGATGATCTGCCCGGGGCTGACATGCAGCCCGCGATCGCTCGCAAGGCGGGTACTGATTGCCTCACGCAGGGCATGAGCCCCGTGATACCCGCCATAGGCGGCTTCATCGCCGTGATTCTGGCGCGCAACACGACGCAACGTCTGGGCCCACAGATTGGCGGGAAACTGTGCCTCATCCGGGAAACCGGGGGATAAGCGGCCTGTATCGCGTTGATAGCTTGCAGCCCGTGGGTCCTGGGCCAAAATCCTGCCTCTGTCCGACAGGGTGGTCGTGCCGCCCGTAACTGTGCGGGGTGAGGGGAGGTTCGTGCAATGCACAACCGGGCGTCGTCCGGCCCGCATATCGAGAATACCTTCCGCCCGAAGCAGGTCATAGGCCGTGGCGACCGAACTGCGCGACAGGCCGAGCATGGCGGCGGCCTGTCGAGTCGAGGGCAAGGCTTCGCCATGTGCCAGTTTGCCCGATTTAATGGCGCGACTCAGAGCTGCGAAGAGCTGAACAGGCAAGGGGTCTGGTGTGTGGGGATCAACGCTGAACAGGGCGGGCAGGTAAACTGGCATGGAAAAAAACCATAAAACCGGTTCTCGAATCAGTCCAGTTCCTGCGCTAACGCCTTTGCGACAGGCGCCAAGTCAGGGGCCGTATGCCGAGCAAGGAGAAACGAGCCATGATTCCCGATTACGCCAGGGCGAGGCAGGCACGGCGCGCGCATTATAATGAAGCGACCCTCCACACCATTCTCGATACGGGGTTGGTCGGGCATGTCGGGTTTGTGGCCGATGAGCGTCCAATGGTCATACCGATGGCCTATGCCCGTATCGGCAGCACGCTCTATCTGCATGGCGCTTCCAAGACACGGATCATGGCGCTGGATGGCCAGAAGCTTTGCCTGACCGTGACCCAACTGACAGGGATCGTCGTAGCCCGCTCTTCATTTCACCACTCGGTCAATTACCGCAGTGCGGTTGTGCATGGCACCGCGAGGAAGGTTCTGGCGGAGGAGCATCAACTGGCGCTCGATGCCATAACCGATCATCTCCTGCCGGGCCGTTCGGGTGAGGTGCGGGCCATGACGGCGCAGGAACGCAAGGCTACAGGCGTCATTGCCCTGGACATCGAGGCAGCCAGCGCAAAGATCAGAACGGGCGGCCCGGTTGAGGATGATGCCGATCTGCCCTCCACGCAGTGGGGCGGCGTGGTGCCGGTTGTGACCGCGTTAGGGACAGGTGTGCAGGATGGCCATACCCCGGAAGGTACGCTGCCTCCCGCGTCGCTGCGCAAGGCACAGGCAAAATTTCTGGCCTGATCAGGCAGTGAACCCTGTCGTGGACGCGTCTTTGGAAAACAAGGTTCTTGGGGTTCTTTGATTCTGATGCGTCCCGATGGCCGAGTAAGCCTGAGTGTCTGACGATTTCAAGTGTTGGGCAGGCAGTATGGAGGCTGGTTGGTGCCGCGTAACCCATGCTGAGCGCAATCACGAGTTGCGCTGGCCGAGGGAGAGACCGGCCGTAGGCTTCGCAGCATCACGCATCAAACCTCTGTCGCGCAATCCGAGCCGGGTACGAGGCTTGGAGTTTTACTGCTCCACAGCGATCCGTGGTGGGACACGCAGCCTCGCGGGTGAGCCTTTTCTCTCAGCCACCATTGGCTGGCTTGCCGCAAGCTGCCTGACCACATGGCAAGGCATCGGCAGGCGTGATCGGTGCGCGCAGCGACGTATCACCGGGAAGGGATGGGAAATCCCGGCGAAGGGCTCTCGCGAGCCTGAGCGCGGATATCCAGCATGGCAGGAATGATGCAAGAGCCGCGCTCTCCAAGGGCTTTGTCAGTCATCTACCCGCGCACCACCCGCCTCGGTGTCACGACGCCAGTAACCTGCTGCCCTGATCCGGCTGCGTGGGATGGCTTCCTCATTCACCAGATGGTCGCGCAGGGCACGCACGGTATCAATCTCGGCCGCGATCCAGACATTGAGCGTTTCGCTCGCGGGCAGAACGACCAGGCGCAGAAGATCGGCAAGGCTTTGGCCAGCGGCCCTGTCACAGCGGAACAGATCGACCCAGGCGCGGCTCGTCAGCGGGTAGGTCTTGTCGCTTTCCTGCGTGTCGAGCACCACCACCGCGCTGTGTTCGGGCGACAGCTCTTCCAGTGTACGGGCGATGGCGGGCAGGCCGGTGTCATCGGCAATCAGCAGATGCGAGGTGAGGCCCTCATGCGGAATATTCGAGGCCTTGGGGCCGCCCATCCCAAGACGCTGCCCCGGTCTGGCCTGGGCTGCCCATTGGGTGGCCGGGCCTGAGTCGTGCAGCACGAAATCGATGGTGAGTTCGCCGTTTTCCTCGTCAAAGCGCCGCGGGGTATAGTCGCGGGCAATGATACGCGGATCACGCGGTGCCGTACGGTCGGCCTTCATGTCAGGCAGGACAGGATGGGTCTCGCCGGGCTGGGGAAAGAACAGCTTCACATGGTCATCGGTCCCGGCGGTGACGAAATCATGCAGGTCGGGACCCGTAAAGACGACGCGCTGCATGGTGTCGGATAGCGGGATGATTCGTGCCACCTCGATCTGCCTCAGGCGAAGCGGATGGCGGATCTTGATGGGGGGCAGAGGGGGCAGAGGGGGCAGATTGCTGGTCATGATGATTCCTTGCCCATGATTTCAGCGGCAGCGCGCGTCAGGATGGCAGCGATCCGTCTGGCTTCGACAGGGCTGCACCCACGATGCTTGTAGAGCGCTGCCTTGAGGTGATGACGCGCCTTGTGCAGCCCGTCTGCGGCCTCGGGATCGACATCATGCAGCCCGGCAAACGCTTCGCGAACCTCGCTCATGCGGCTGCCGATGCGTGTCAGGATTTCAAGAATACGATCGGCTTCTGCGCGGTTGTCCGTCAGGTAAGCCTGTCCCTGATCTGTCAGGGTGTAGAGTTTGCGGGTTCCTTCCTGAGTGACCTCAGCCTGACCGATCTCCTCCAGATAGGTCATGGCAGGGTACACCATGCCGGGGCTAGGCTTGTAGAAACCGTTCGTCCGTTCCTCGAGGCGGCGGATGATTTCGTAGCCGTGAGCCGGACTTTCGGCCAGCAGGGCGAGAATGACCAGTTGCAGTTCCTCGGCGCTCAGTTTGCGACCGCCGGGAATGTCACCGCCCCGGCGACGGCCAAAGCGGCCCCCGCCCCCCCCGCCCATGCCACCGCCAGAGCGATGGTCCGAGCCGTGACCGAAACCGTCATGGCGATTGAGGGCATGACGTAGATGATGGCGAAAAAACATTTATATCCTCCGTTATATCTTTAGACTGTTCTATCTTAAGATATAACGCAAGAACTTTCGTAAGACTGATTCGCTCTGTGCGTAGTGGGGGAAAGAACGAGGCGTGTCGTTATGCGCGCGCTCGGATTGCCGGATGCAACGGTGAGAGAGCGAGGGTTCTTACCGGTCCCGGTCCTGATCCCGGTCAATGAGACCGGGGGAGCCGTAGGAACACCAATGGCGTCAGGACCGGACAGAAAAGCTCAACCGGCTCAACAGGCCCAGACGGTCTTGATGTTCATGAACTCATGCAGGCCGAGTTCGGTCAGTTCGCGCCCGTAGCCGCTCGCCTTGACGCCACCGATCGGCAAAGCGGGGTCCGAGGCCGTGATGCGGTTGACGAATACGCCACCCGATTCGATGCGCTGTGACAGAGCAAGACCAAGGCGCTCGTCCTGTGTCCACAGGCTTGCGCCAAGGCCATAGGCACTGTCATTGGCCAGCGTAATGGCGTGATCGACATCCCGCGCGGTGATCAGGCAGGCGACAGGCCCGAAAAGCTCTTCCCTGAAGGCGGTCATGCCGGGGGTGACGTCCAGCAGCACGGTTGGCTCGTACCATGCACCGGGACGGTTCACAGCCTCGCCGCCGACCACAAGCCGCGCACCTTCCGCGATGCTTTGCTGCACCTGCTTGTGCAAGCCATCGCGCAGGTCAGTGCGTGCCATCGGGCCAATAAAGGCGCTATCACTCATGGGGTCTTCGAGGCGAAGCGCCCTTACCTTGTCGAGAAACCGTTCCGTGAAGGCCTCGGCAATCGGTGCTTCGAGGATGATCCGCTTGGCGGCAATGCAGACCTGTCCGCAATTTGCGAAGCGCGCCGTCACGGCGGCATCAACGGCCTTGTCCAGATCGGCATCAGCCAGCACGATGAACGGGTCAGACCCACCCAGTTCCAGGACGGTCTTCTTGCCGTTTTCACCGGCCATGCCAGCGAGAAGGCGTCCGACCCTGACGCTGCCCGTAACCGTCACGCCCGAAATCCGTTCGTCGGCGATGACCCGTGCCGTCTGTTCGCGGGCGAGATTGGCGGAAATGAACACATCGCCAAGATCGAAATCCTGCGCGATCTCGTTCAGCAATGCGCCGCAGCCCAGCGTGTTTTCGGCGGGCTTGACGATAAAACCATTGCCTCCGGCCAGAATGGGCACGGCGGCGCGAATGATCTGCCAGTAGGGAAAATTCCATGGCATGACCGCCAGCACGATGCCGGTCGGCGCATAGCTCAGATGGGCCTTGCCCATCGGTACGGGCATGGGTTTGTCCCGCAGCAGGGCCGGTGCGTGTTCGCCATACCAGTCGATAACCGAGGCACATTTTTCGACTTCGGCACGCGCTGAGGTAATGGTTTTGCCCATTTCACTGACCGCTAGGCGGGCCAGTTCCTCCTTGCGTGCACGGAGCCCTGCCGCAAGACGGTGGAGCAGGTCGAGCCGTGCGCCCAGGGTTTTGGCGCGCCATGACAGAAAACCCTCCTGGGCACGGGCCAGCATGTCATCAACCGCCTGCTCCGAGAGAAACGGGTAGCGCCCCAGCGTTTCTCCGTTGGCCGGGTTGACCGTGAATACGCAATCACCTGACGCAGGATGGGTCATGATCTTTACCTCTGGTTGTTGTGCCACATTGCCGTGCCTGCCGCATCGGATTGCGCCACGACATCGGTCTGACCGTTGCCGGGTGAGCCGGCATAGTTGTGATAGACCCCGTTGGTATAAGGTGGTCGCACGGGTGCATTGAATTTCACCGGCCAGCCCAGAAACGAGAAATGGGACGGGGCGTCATTGGGGATCTGGGTGCTCTGGTGAGCCTCCGAATTCGGCAGACCCAGAGCCGGATGGGCGCGGACCTTGTACGAATAGTCCCGCAGCGAGTTGTCGAAATCCTCGGTTACGACATAGCCATGCGGCGGCGGCGGGGCACCGCCATCGGGCAGGGCCACTTTTTCAACCGGGGTGAGGGGGTGTTCCATCGCCTTGAGCTGCGAGGCCGGATCGGCCAGCGCCATGCCGGTACCGAGTGGCGCCATGACAAGTAACGAGGTGAAGGCGCGGGTAAGTGGGGTGGTGAAACGTGATCCGGGCATGTCCGTGCTCCTGCCTGCCTCTGTAGGGTGCTAACAGGGGCGCGTCTGTTTCGTTTTTCTATGAACCTGTAAGATGTAAAAAAACAGGCTTCGTCACAATTATTGGTGACTGCCGCACCCGTCGGGCGTTGCCCGTCATGAAACGAATTCGGCGCAGGCTGTGCAGGCGACCCGCGAAAGCAGGAGCCCGAGGCCCGAACGCCAGTGCAGGGAGAACATGACCCATGGCTACAGCAAACGGATCGACGATCCCCGGAATCGGTGAGATTGCCCCGATGAATCTCGATAGCGAGTCGCTCGCTCAGCTTCAGGCGGCTCTGGCCAAGGTCGAGCATGGGCGCGGCGTGCTCGTGCGTCTGGCGGATCTGATGGGTGGTGCTGTGGGGCAGGCGACCCGTATCGGCATGCAGGGGCTGGGCATGGCCCCGGCGATTCAGACAAAGCTTCAGGGTCTGGCCGAAGCCTCGATTGCCCGTGCTTTCGATATTGCGGTGCTCGGCATGACGCAGGAAGCGGTGACCAAGGCTCCGAAATGGCGTGACCCGGCGGCTCAGGCGGCGGTTGCAGTTTCGGGGGCACTGGGCGGTTTCGGTGGCGTGGTCGGGTTGATGCCCGATATCGGTTTCACCACACTTACCATCATGCGCGAGATTGCTCGCATCGCCCGTGAGGAAGGTGAGGATCTGAGCGACGACGAAACCCGCCGCGCCTGCCTCGAAGTGTTTGCCCTCAAGGGATTTCTTGCAGGCCAGAATGCCGATGAGAGCGAACTGGGCTTTTTCTCTGCCCGCGCCCTGATGCGCGGCAAGCCGATTGTCCTTCTTATTGCGGAGGTCGCGTCACATTACGGCATCGGGCTTTCGCGCAAGTTTGCCCTGCAGATGGTGCCGGTCGCCGGTGCGCTCTGCGGCGCGTCGCTCAACGCGGCTTTCCTCTCGCATTACAGGGCGCTCGCCCGGGCGCATTTCACCATTCGACGCCTTGAGCGTCAGCATGGGCCAATTGTGCGCGATACCGCCCAGCACATGCGTCAGACAGGCGCTGACGCCGCATCGGCCTGACGGGCGTGAGGTGCGGGAACGCGACGTCGCGTCATGGCGCGTTTCTCACCCCCGGTCGGTCTGACGAGAGCGGGACTTGCGTGAGGTCAGCGCTCACGCGGGGAAGTAAAGGTCTCCAGCAACCCGACCGGAACGATCTGCAATGAGAAGATGGCGGTCATGACGAAGCAGAGGCCACGATAATGTGGGGCCACGAACGCGAGCACGGCGCTGAGCGCGATACCGATGAGATAGACAAAAGTCAGTGGCATGGTGAACCTCCCGGCAGGATGCGACGACAGGTCGCCTATCATGGCGTCATGTTGTCTGGCCATGACAAATCCGGGCTCGCGCGAGAGTTGCCGGGAACTGGTTACAAGAGGCTTATCAAAGAGGCTTTATGCTGCGTTGAGACTGTAAAGCAGGACCGAGGATGACGGATCCGATCACACCGGAGCTACTGATCGAAGCGTACCGCAACGGCATTTTTCCTATGTCGGACGGGCGCGAAGCAGATGAGATCAGCTGGCATCGTCCGCATGAGCGTGGCGTTCTGCCGCTGGATTGCCGGTTCCACCTTTCGCGCCGTCTGGCGCGCACGGCGTTGCAGGGCGGATTTGAGGTGACGACCGATCGTTGTTTCAATGATGTCATTCGCCTTTGCGCTGAAATCCCCGGCCGTGACGAGACATGGATCAGCGGGCGTATCCAGGCCAGATATACCCTGCTGCACCAGCTCGGTTATGCCCATTCCATCGAGACATGGCGCGACGATGTGCTAGTTGGCGGGCTCTACGGGGTTCAGATCGGCGGGGCTTTTTTTGGTGAGAGCATGTTCTCGCTCTGCACGGATGCGTCCAAGATCGCGCTGGTGCATCTCGTCGCGACACTGCGCCTCTCGGGTTTCGCCCTGCTCGATGCCCAGTTTCCCACACGGCATCTGGAAACATTCGGCTGCCTGACCGTTCCAGACCACGCCTATCGCTTGCTACTGGACCATGCCCTCGGGATTGAGGCATCGTGGAACAAGGATGTTTCACTGGGCAGACTTCGAGATGAAGTCATCCGTCTGCGCGATGGTATAGAGGCTCGCTGAGGCATGAAGGAGGGAACACCATGTCGGTATTCGATGTAAGAAATGCGGCGTTACTGTCGCTGGCCCTGTCAATGACGGCCGGTGCCGCCACAGCGCTGGCGCAGGAAAGCACGGGCGCCCACCCCCGGCTTTCGCCAGCGCGTGACGTGACGGTGGTTTATTCTGTCCAGCCCGAGAAAATGCCCCAGCCGGTACAGGCCATCGTGCAGTTCAAGGCTGAGGGAGACAAGCTTCGCATCGATTCGCCTGACCATGCAGGTTCGACCATTCTCGATCGTCCTGCCCAGCGCGTGACGCTGATCATGCACAAGCAGCGCGTCTATACGAGTTTTGCCCCCAAGCATGGCCTGCGCAACCCGTTCATGCTCGACATGTCCATGCAATATGCGCCGGATGGTACCGCAACGGTGGCCGGGCTTGCCTGCAACAAGTGGACCATCACGACGACCCACGGCAAAGCGGCAGCCTGCGTGACCGAGGACGGCGTTATCCTGAGCGAGGAGGGCGTGGATGCAGACGGGCTGCATGGCAAGCTTGAAGCCCAGAAGGTGACTTACGGCCCGGTTGCCGATACCCAGTTCCAGCCGCCTGCCGATTATCAGCAGATCACGGCGCAGATACCTATTCCGCACGGCGCTGGCCCGCAGAGCTCTGCGGCGCCCAAATGAGCCAACAAGCGCTCATGGTCAGCCCGCGCCATAGTATCTGCGCCACGTTTCGCAGGGCGCTGCCGACCGCCCTTTGTATTGGTGCGCTTGGTCTGACCGGCCATTCCGGCATGGCGCACGCTGAAGACGTGCAGGCGACGCCTTATGTCACACCTCGCGTGGATGTGGATGTCACCTATGAAGCCAAGGGGCCCGATGGTCAGGCCTATCGTCAACGTATGCGCTGGAACGCTGCCCATTGGCAGCAGCGTCTCGATATGGAGACGACCGGGCTCATCATGCTGACGGATTACAAGGCGCATCGTCTTTCGGTGATTGATACGCGCACCAAAACCTATACGGTCTCCGGTGCACCGGATGCGCAGTTTGCCCCGCCCGGCACCCCGGCTGCCGGTCACTGGCAACGTGGAACGCAAGATCGTGTCGCGGGGCAGGGGTGCACACACTGGACCACCACGGACACAGACGGTCAGGTCGGCGATTTCTGTTACGATGACAACGGCGTCTTGTTATCCGCCAGCCATAACGGTCTGGAGGTGATCAAGGCGCTCTCCTACGCGATGACTGCCCAAGGGCCAGAAATCTTCAAGGAGCCGGAAGGCTTCCATGAAACCAAACCCATAAAGGTTGACCATCAGTAGGGGGACGCGAGCTGTATCTCTTATGACGGGACGACCTGCCCGCGTGCGTCAGGATGCCGCTGCGTTTCAGGGGCTCCGGCATCCGGGTAGGCCTGATCAGGGCACGGAATATGGCGACACCGGGTGGGTTGATCATTTGCTATTCTGACTTTCAGATAAAGCAAGAAAGGGGCGGCCTCGTCGGCACGCCCCTTTTTTGTTACGGCCATGCCCGCCGTGGGATCCCGCAACACGTCTGCGCGATTATGTTACATTCTAGCCCGGTTTTGGTCCTGTTTGGTCCCAAAATCGACACCATATGGATGGTATAAACTGGATATCAGATCGGCCACTCGTTTCAGGCCGATCTGACGAGGAGGTTTCTTCATGCGTCATATCCTGAAAACTGGCCTTGCGGCTCTGCCCCTGATCGGCCTCATGGGAGGCGCTCCATTGGCACAGGCTCATCCCGGTCCAGGCTGGGGTGGTCCCGGCTGGCATGGCGGCGGTGGCTGGCGTGGTGGTGGTGGCTGGCGCGGCGATCGCGGCTGGCATCGCGGCGGTAATGCCTTTGTCGGCGGCCTCGTTGGCGGCCTTGTTGGTGGTGCCGTTATCGGTGCGATTGCACGGCCCTATGTGGCGCCGCCGCCGCCTCCGGTCGTCTATGCGCCGCCGCCGCCGCCGGTTGTGTATCAGCCGCCTCCGCGAGTGGTTTACCCGCCGCCGGTTGCAGTTTATCCGTCTTACCCCGCCTATCCGGCATACTGAGTTCAAAGGCTAAGCATCCATCATGGTCTCCATTGGTGACAGGGCTCCCGCTTTCTCCTTGCCTGACGCAAGCGGTCAGGTTGTCGAAAGCGAAGCCCTGAATGGGCAGCCTTATCTGCTATATTTTTATCCGAAGGCCGATACGCCGGGTTGCACGACACAGGCCTGCGACTTGCGCGATCAGAAACAGACGCTCAGTTCGCTTGGCCTTCGTGTGATCGGGGTCAGCCCGGATCCGGTCGGGAAGCTTGATCGTTTTGCCCGGAAATACGGGCTGGATTTCACTCTGGTCAGCGATGCGGACCACAAGCTTGCGGATGAGTACGGTACGTGGGTTGAGAAAACCATGTACGGCAAGACTTATTTCGGCATGGAACGCAGCTCGTTTCTGGTCGATGCCGAGGGTGTCATCCGGGCCGTATGGCGCAAGGTCAAACCGGCGGAACATGTGGCGCTGGTGACTGAAGCCGCCGCCGAACTGTAGCGTTCTCAGGATATCGTGCCGCACGATCCCTTTCATCGTGCGTCCTGGCGGGCGTTCCGTCTAGGGACGCTCATTATCGTAACGCCGATCGCTGTCATTGCAGTGGCTGGGCTGGCATTTTTATGGCGACTGTCGCTCGGCCCGCTGGATGTCACTGCCGTCGCCTCGCGCTTTGCGCCGGTCGCAATTCAGGCCAGCAACGAGACGGGGCGTCCTGCCGGCAGATTGAGCTGGGGGCGTCTGTTCCTGAGCTGGCAGCCTGGCTTGCGTCATGTTCATCCTGAACTTGTGCTCAAGGCACAGGATCTGCGTATTCTGCGCAAGGACGGCAGCGCAACGCTGGCGCTGTCACGGGTCGATCTGGCCTTGCGCATGGGGCCTTTGCTGCGCGGGCGCGTGGAGCCCACACGTCTTGCCTCACAATCGGGGCGGATCATCCTTGATCGTCATGAAGATGGATCGATCGATCTGGACTGGCCTGATGCGCGACATCGCAAGAACGCCTCCAATCCACTTTCGCTCGACCATCTGGCGGTACTCGACCTGAATGCTGTGACGGTGCAAGTCCGTCATGCGCTGTCAGCCAATGGTTTTGAGGCTTACCCAAACCGTGCCGATGCCACGCTGCTTTTGAATCATGTCGCGCTGCATCACGATCCACGGACATCCGACTATGCATGGAACGGATCGATTGAGGGCAAGTTAGGCCCGGGTCACGAACCGTCGATCGGCTTTAGCGCCGCCAGTACACCGGTCGCGGGGGATCTTTCCTGGCGCGTGACGATCACCCCTTTCCCCCCCGATGTCTTGCGCGGTTTCGTTCCCTATGCCGGTGATTGGCATGTGCCGGTCGGATTGCAGGCCTCTCTTTTGGTCAAGGGTAGTGCCGGAAAACCACGCCTTGCGACCGATGGGCCCTTACAGGGTGTCCCGGTCATGGAAGGGCAGATTGCCCTCTCTCTCGGCAAGGGCACGATCGATCAGGCAGGAGGCGATTCTCTGAACGTGGAGTCGGGTCATGTCTCCGCCCATATCGACCTGCCTGAAAGGCGCCTTATCGTCGACAGGACCGAGGCAGCCATCGCGCTTATCGATGATACAGGCAGAACCAACACATTCCAGGCGCGTGGCCATCTCGAAGCGGATTCGCTCCGCTCTGCCCGGCGGATCTCGGGGGGTGTTTCCCTGATGGCGACGCCGCTCGATGTGCCTCATCTTGGTTCCATCTGGCCACGCTTCCTGATGAAGGGCGCGCGCCGCTGGGTCACCAATAATCTGAGCGCCGGGACGACAGATTCGCTGCATCTCGATGCCATTCTCGGCAGTGATGCCGGATGGGACCATCTACGCCCCCGCAAGACCGACGCGTCGCTGACCATTGAACATGCAACCGTGAACTGGCTACGACCCGTGCCGCCCGCCCGTGATGTCGCTGCGCGGTTCAGCTTTGCTGCGCCAGATGTTCTTCGTATCGACTTTCTGCATGGCACCCAGCCCGCATCCGATGTGGCCAGTGCTGGCCTTATCCATCTCGATGGTGGGTCAATGCTGATCAGCGACCTTTTTGCCCATGATCAGACGGGCACGATCGCGCTCGATCTCTCCTGTGATCTGGGCGCGTGCGCCACCCTTCTTGCCCATCCGAGGCTGCATCTGCTCTCGCGGCATCCGCTGCCTTTTACGCACCCCGCGGGCGCTGTAAGAGTGAGCGAGACCATTACGCTGCCGCTGTCGGCCCACATCGAGAATGACCAGATCCACGTCAACGCACGGGCGCGGTTTGATCACGTCAGCCTTGGCAATGTTGTCCTGGGGCGGGAGCTGACCGAGGCGTCCGGCAATCTGGAGGCGACTGAAAGGAAGCTTGCTCTTCAGGGGCACGGATCGCTCGATGGTGTGCCAACCGATGTGACGCTGAACGAGAATTTCCTGAGCCGATCAGGGGGGCTGCGTGAGACCGTGCATGCGGTATCGATTTTCGATGAACAGGCCCTGAACAAGGCGCATATTGCCAATAACGGCCTGTTTCAGGGAACGGCGCAGCTCGTCTCCGACTATCGCGCGGCATTCGATGGGCACGCCAACCTGGACCTTGCGCTTGATCTTACGCAGGCAGCCCTGACGATTCCCGTCTGGAGCAAACCGGCTGGTATTGCGACCACGGCTTCTGCCCATATCGGCTTGCACGATGGCAAGATGGTTGCGCTTGATCGCATTAGTGCCGAGGGGCCAGACCTGCATGTCGAGGGCGACAGCCGACTAATTGAAGGGCAGGTCCAGGCTATCGATCTGAACGGATTCATGATTGGTCGCTCCAATGGGGATGCGGTGATCGAGCTGCCGACACAGGCCAACGCAGCGATTAAGGTGCGTATCCATGCCCAGGACCTCGATATCGCGACTCTGCTGCATCGTGACGGTGCAAAGTCCGGGGAGAAGCGGGGCGGCGATGCGGTGACCGGCAGCGCATCGACCCACCCTGCTGACAGCGCGTCCGGCAAAGGTACGGCGCCAGCAGGACAGGACTGGACCGTTGATATTGCAACCGACCGACTGTTCTACAACGCCCAGAAATTCCTGGGGGGTGTGACGGCGCATCTGGAGCATCGCCATGACCGGCTCGACCGCGCCCGTTTCACAGCGGTCAGGCCCGCTGGCGTGGTGTTTGATCTGGCCCCGCATGAGGCAGGGCGTCAGCTCACGCTTCGTATCGACAATCTTGGTCGGCTTCTGAACGAAACCGGCATGACGGATCGTCTGGAGGGGGGGCATGCGCAGATTTCCGGTCAGGTGGGGGACGGCGATAAAGGGCGCGTTCCACCTTTCAAGGGGATGATTTCTGTCTCACCCTTCGCGTTCAGGCAGCCGCCAGCGGCACTGACAGCCGCTACTCATCTTTCTGTCTTCAACTGGTCTCAGGCCAGCCATGACAGGTTTGAGGTACAGCATCTTCATCTGCCGGTCAGGGTACAGGACGACGTCATGACCATTCATGAGGGGCATCTTGGCAACCCGGCGCTCGGGGCCACCCTGGAAGGCAAGATCGATCTGGACAAGGGCGGGCTCGATCTGCGCGGGACAGTCGTGCCGATCTTTGGCCTCAACGCGGCACCTGGGCGGCTGCCCAATGTGGGCAAGCTGTTCTCGCCGGAAAAAGGGGGCGGCTTTCTCGCTGCAACCTTTACGGTCAAGGGAACGGCGGGAAATCCGGATCTGTCGATTAACCCATTTGCGATGCTTTTACCCGGCGTCATGCGTCAACTCGCAAAATAGGGCATCCTGTACCGGCCTGAACAAGGGTATATTTGCCCCGGTGATTGGCCTTGCGTAGAGAATGGCCGGTAATCGCTTCGGCGAATGATGAATCTCAAGCGTCTGTTCTGCGCGACGTTCGGCCGCCTGTGCACGTTCCTGTATGCGCGGGCGATGGCGCGATAAGATACGCGGTAAGTCGGGTAGAGCAGGATTGCAGGAAGGAAGAGGCCAGCGCGATGCAGGATGATGGAAATGCAGATCTGTTCGGCACGCCTTCCCCTCGCAAGGAAGCCGCACGCCACGGACGTCCTGCGGTACATTCTGCGCCGATGATGCCGCCTGCATCGCAAACGGGCACCGTGTCCATGCCGACGTCGCGACAGACGCAGCCGCTGGCGGACAGGCTGCGCCCCTCCACTCTGGCGGAGGTCGTCGGTCAGGATCATCTGCTGGGCCCAAAAGGGCTGATTAGCCAGATGCTCAGCCGTAATACGCTGCCAAGCCTCATCCTGTGGGGCGGACCGGGATGCGGCAAGACCACGATTGCGCGGCTGCTTGCCCGTGAGGCCAAGCTCAGATTCGAGCAGATATCAGCCGTTTTCTCGGGCGTGGCTGATCTCAAGAAGGCTTTCGAAACCGCTTCGCGCTTCCAGCAGGAGACAGGGCGGGGGACGTTACTCTTCGTTGACGAGATCCATCGCTTCAATCGCGCCCAGCAGGATGGCTTTCTGCCTTATGTCGAGCGTGGGACCGTCATCCTGATCGGTGCGACAACAGAAAATCCGTCATTCGCTCTCAACGGCGCGCTTTTGTCGCGCTGTCAGGTGATGGTGCTCAACCGGCTGGACGATAACGGGCTCGAGAAGCTGCTTCAGCGTGCCGAAGCCCTGTCCGACACAGCGCTGCCACTTACCGCAGAGGCACGCGCTGCCTTGCGTGCGATGGCAGATGGCGATGGGCGTTACCTGCTTAATCTGGTTGAGCAGATACAGGCTCTGCCCGCCGGGGAGCTGCTCGATACGGCGGGGCTGGCCGGTGTGGTGGCCCGCCGGGCGGTGCTTTACGACAAGGATCGCGAGGAACATTACAACCTGATCTCGGCGCTGCATAAATCGCTGCGCGGATCAGACCCCGATGCGGGACTCTACTGGTTTGCCCGGATGCTCGAAGGCGGGGAGGACCCTCGTTATATCGCCCGCCGCCTGACGCGCTTTGCGGCAGAGGATGTGGGTATGGCTGATCCCACAGCGCTTCCGCTGGCCGTGGCCGCGTGGGAAACATATGAGCGTCTGGGGAGCCCCGAGGGCGAACTGGCTTTAGCGCAATTGGTCGTGCATCTGGCTACGGCACCGAAATCGAACGCCGTCTATCGTGCCTATAACCAGGCCCGCAGACTGGCCCGCGAAACGGGCAGCCTCGGACCGCCCCACCATATACGCAACGCCCCTACGAAGCTGATGCAGTCGATCGGCTACGGCAAGGGCTATGAATACGACCATGATACGGAGGAAGGATTTTCGGGCCAGAACTACTTCCCCGATGAGATGGCGCGCGTATCACTCTATCAGCCCACCGACCGTGGTCGGGAAAGTGAAATCAGAAAAAATCTGGACAGGCAGGCCGCAATACGGGCAAGCCGTCGCCCATGAGTGTAACGACCCGTATTGTCAGTGAAGATGAGGCCGATATGCGCCTCGATCGCTGGTTCCGCCGCCATTATCCCGATCTTACCCAGGGGGCGCTGCAAAAGCTGTGCCGCACAGGGCAGGTGCGTCTCGATGGCAAGCGCGTGACTGGCGCAAGCCGTCTTGCCCCCGGCCAGAGCCTGCGCATACCGCCTCTGCCTGCTCCAATGGCGGCGCAGCCCGACCGCCCCGCCACGCTCGACCCGCAGCTTGCCCGCGAGATCGAGCGCATGGTGGTCTATCGTGACGATCAGGTGATCGTGCTCGACAAGCCGTCCGGCCTGCCCACACAGGGTGGACCCGGCATCACCAAGCATATCGACATGATGCTCGATGGTTTGCGTGGTGATCTGCCCGACCGGCCGCGCCTTGTGCATCGCATCGACCGCGACACATCCGGTCTGTTGCTGGTCGCCCGTACACCGGGCGTTGCCGCTAAACTGGCCGCAGCCTTTCGCGGGCGTGATGTGGACAAGACTTATTGGGCGATTGTCGTCGGGCGCCCCATGCCCGGTTCAGGCGTGATCGATCAGCCGCTTGCGAAGCTCGGCGCCGGAAACGGAGCCCTCATGATTGCCGCCACGCGTGATGACGAAGACGCTGTGGTGGCCAAGACCGATTATGAGGTGGTCGACGCGGCGGGCAAACGCCTCTCATGGCTTGCGCTCAAGCCACTCACGGGCCGCACGCATCAGCTGCGTGTGCATTGCGAAACTCTCGGCACGCCTATTCTCGGAGACCCGAAATATGGTGGCAAGACCGCGCATATGGAGGGTTTCATCGACAGGTTGCATCTTCATGCGCGTGCACTGGAGTTTCCGCATCCTGCCGGTGGGCGCCTGCGCGTAGCAGCCCCATTGCCACCCCATATGCGTGACACATTCAAGGATCTCGGCTTTACCGCCGGTGAGACGCCGCGCCCCGAACGGATCGGGGGCAAGACCGGCAGGAAATGACCAAGGAACTCGTCAAATGAAACGTCTTACTGCGGCGCTCATCGTCATTCTGGTGCTGGCGGCAGGCCTGGCCGTGACGGCCCATGTCCTGATCGATCGTTCATCGCTGAAGGAGGATGTGATTGCCGCGGTCAAGCGCCAGACCGGCCGTGATCTCGCAATGGCGCGTTTCTCGGTGGGTGTGCTGCCCTGGCCGTCCTTTAGCGCCTATCAGGTGACGCTGTCTGACGAAGGGGGCGATGGCGTGACGCCGATGCTGCGCGCACGCGACATCCGCGCGTCGATCGCGCTCATTCCGTTGCTTTGGCGCGAAATCCGTCTTGAAAACCTGACGGTGATGCGCGGTGCGGTAATCCTGCATCGCGATGAGGCCGGGCAGGCGAACTGGGTCTTCCATCCAATGACGGGTAAGACCGGTTCCTCATCGGGGCATGTGTCTCACCCGCAGGTCCGATGGAAACTGCAGATCGGCTCTGCAAAGCTCGACAACATGGCGATCTCCCTCAACGATAGACAGGGTCATTACAGCGGTGCCATGACTGTAGAGCGTGCGGAATTCGACGGTCTTTCTTCCTCGGCTCCCTATCTCGATGTTCATGGGCGTCGCGGGGATGTCCCGTTTCGCGTCAATGGCCATATCGGCCCGCTCTCGCTGTTTCAGGGGGGTAACCCTCCCTGGGCGGTCAGTCTGGGCGCGACACTGGGAAGGGACGGCAAACAGCAGGACTGGCTGAATTTTGATGGTCAGATCAATGACATGCGTCATCTCCACGGTTTTTCAGGCGTATTGCGCGGTGAACTGGCCTCACTCAAGGATGTCGAATCCCTTTTTCCGAATGCCAATCTGCCCGATGTCAAAGGGTTGGGGGGTGAGATCGGGGTATTCGATGCAGATCCCCAAGCCGAAGACAGCGGGCTCGATTTCTCGCGGCTGGGTGTGAATCATGTGCATCTGCATGCCGATTCCATCCCGTCATGGCACGGGCTGACATCCAGCGCGGTTCATGCCGACGCCGACACGCTCTCCTCGGCCCTGACGGTGAGTGCCGTCGCCAATGGCGCGCTGATCAATGAACTGGCACCGGGCGTCGCCCTGCAGGGACGTTTTGGAACCCTGGCTCAGGCTGGTACGGCCTGGCAGTCCGGACTTGCAACGCCGCTCCCGGTGGCGATGGAGCTGCGGGATGTGTCCAAGATCGGGACTGGTTCGGGGCTTACGGCCCATCTCTCCGGCCAGATCGGCGCGGATGACTCTACGCTTGTTCTGGAAGGGCAGGCACGCACGCTCAGTGTCATGCAGGCGGCACTGCACGATGTGACGTTCAAGGGGGGGGTGCAGCGCGACACGTCCGGATCGATCCAGATCGAGGGGCTGAGCCTGACAAGCCATGAGGCGACGGGCGTGATGAATGCCTCGGTGAAGGCCCCCCTGCCATCTGCCATAGACGGAAGGCTCCAGTTTTCAGCTCTTGATCTCGATGCCCTCAAGGGGCTCTGGCTGGGGCGACGCGATGACAGGGCCGGTGAGGCAGCGCAAGTCACTGTGCCCGCCGGTCCGGGCGCATCGGGGGCTTCGTCTCCCGCGTCCTCAGCGACCTCACCTGTGCAGATGCCAGTTGCGGGTCAGATCGGGGCAGTCGGCCACGGCATTGCAGCCCCTCAGACGGTGGCTACGGCACCTTCCGACACTGTGGGCAATACCGACAACATGACTGGCTTGCAGCACTTCATTGATCAGGGGCAGGCATCGATTGATGTTTCTGCGGCAAAACTGCGCTTCAATGGTGATGATTACAGCGATGTCTCCGGGCATATCGCGTTGAACAACGCAAAGCTGGCCATCGAATCAATCAAGGGGGCGGGCAATGGCATGACGCTTGCCGGGCGTGCCGTTTACGATCGGAATGTGTCGCCTGCCTCTGTCAGTGTTGTTTTCTCCCCAGTGCTCTTCCCGGCCACGCTGGCGCAGACCCTGCTCTCAATCCCTGACCTGTTTCATGGGCCGTTGATGCTGGTGGGTGAGCTCGATGCACGGGGTGAAACACGCGCAGCGATGCGCGACTCCCTGCAGGGGCATCTGGGCCTTTCCATGGTGGGTGGCACGATCGATACCAGCAGGCTTGGAGTCTATCTGGGCGATGCGGCGCGTTCGCTGCTCTCGCATCGTGAACTGCCGGTGCGCTGCCTTGGGCTTCACGCCCGGTTCGAGCGAGGGCAGGCCCAACTCGATACGATCGGTATGGAGGCTGGTGCGCTCACCCTGTCTGGCCACGGTGTTTACGATCTCGCTGACGAGACGCTAGATCTGCACCTGGTGCCGCGGATCGGTTTCGGCGGTACGGGGGCTTCTACCCCGGTGCTGGTCACGGGAACGCTCGATGCACCCAAGGCAAGCCAGGAGGCGACCGAAGGGGGGCGTTTCCAGCTGACAATCGGCGGCAGCCAGCCCGATACCTGTCCTGATATTCTCTCCGCTGCGCGTGAGAACATGTCAGGTGAAGCCGCCCCTGAGCGCAAGAAGCATTCGCAGGCCGCTGAATTGCTGCATGGTTTGGGGATATTGCATTGAGCCAGACGATCAAGCGTTTCTGGAAAGCCGTTGAAGTTGCAGCGTATGGACCCAATGGGCATTACGCTGTCATGCTTGACGGGCGCCCTTTCAGACTGCCCGGCGGGAATACGCTGACCACATCGTCTGCCCGGCTTGCTGACGCTATTGCCGCCGAGTGGCGGGGCATTCCCGACGGGGAGGCATTTCGGACATCCGATCTGCCTATGACGCAGATGGCGGGTACGGAAATCGAGCGTATCCGGCCTGACCGCGCGCAGATCATTGGAGGCCTCAGCGCCTATGGTGAAAATGATCTGCTTTGTTACCGGGCCATCGGGTCTCTTGGTCGCGAGCAGGACGTTCTGTTTGACCCGGTTCTTGCCCTGTTTGGCAGTAGGCATGGTGTTGTGCCTCAGGTCACGCGCAGTCTTCTGCCGCTCTCCATCGCTCCTGAGCTTCAGAAGGCTTATGGGGCCGCCCTTGAGCGTATGGATGACGCAGCCCTGACTTGTGCCGCAATCTGCGCACCTGCAACGGGAAGCCTGATTCTGGCGATTGGTCTGGTCGAGGGATGGGTGGACGCTGCTTCGGCACGGCTGATGGCAAGTGTCGAGGAGCGGCACCAGATGGCGCAATGGGGCGAGGATGATGCGCTAATGCAGGAGATTGATCGCAACGCGGCAGATGTGGAAATTGCGTTACGGTATCTGGAGCTTTCTTACGGAGTTGAGACGAATCAGGCATGATTTTGCCATGATCGGCCTTTAACCCTTGCCTTCAGTGGTCATCACACTCGGTGACCATTGGTTACTCGACCCGCTCTTCGCGATTTATTAGAGGGTTTTCAGGTAATCAGAAGAATTTGTGCAAGGATCAGGTATGTCTTCTCGTATTCAGGCCGTACTGGATGAGAACGCCGCTGCTGCAAATCTCATCCGTCGTATTCCGTTCAAGGTGCGCTCTGCCCATTTCGTGGCACGTTGCGTCCAGAATGTCTGGCTGCTCCTTGCGGCAACCCCGGTCATTGTTGTGATCTGCGCCATCAAAGGCTGAGTTTCGCTCATCCGGCCTTCGCCGGAAGGAGAGAACGTCCGGCATGATCCGCCCCAAGGGCGCAGCTTTTGCCGCCCTTGGGGCGTATCAATGAAAAAAGCCCGGCGCAATGGCCGGGCTTTTCGCGTCTATACGCTTTGTATTTTGCTCAGGGGACGAGCACCGTGGCGACAGCCGTGGCTGCAATACCCTCTTCACGGCCCGTGAAACCAAGTCGCTCGGAGGTGGTCGCCTTCACCGAGATGCGGTCCACATCGACTTGAAGCAACGAGGCAAGGCGCTCGCGCATGGCCTGAGCGTGAGGGCCGATCTTGGGACGCTCGCAGATGAGCGTTACATCGGCATTGATCAGCATGCCGCCGCGCTGACGGATACGTTCGCCCGCGTGGATCAGGAAACGCGCGGAATCCATATCCTTCCACTCATTATCCGTGGGTGGAAAATGGCGGCCGATATCTCCCTCGGCGAGCGCACCATAAATGGCATCGCACAGGGTATGAATACCGACATCAGCGTCGGAATGGCCCGCCAGCCCGCGATCATGGGGGATGGTGATACCGCAGAGGATCAGCGGACGGCCGGCCTCGAAGGCATGAACGTCATAGCCCAGCCCCGTGCGCGGGAGTGGGGTCGAGCCGAGCAGTCTTTCGAGACGCACGAGATCCTCCGGTAGGGTCAGTTTGATATTATCTTCAGCGCCCTGAACGAGGGCGACCGGATGCCCCGCGGCTTCGAGCAGGGCGGCGTCATCGGTGACAGGCCCCTGATGCGTACGGTGCAGGTCGAGCAGAAGTGGGAAATGGAAGCCTTGCGGGGTCTGGGCACGCCACAGGGAGTCGCGGCAAACGGTTGTGTCGACCAGGCCGTCGCGACCGCGCTTGAGCGTATCCGCCACAGCGACCGCTGGTATGGCACCCGGATGCTTTTCCAGCGCCTGGAGCACGTTCTTTACGACATCGGCTGGCACATAGGGGCGTGCACCATCATGGACCAGGACAAGATCGGGCGGCTCAGGCAGGCGGGAGAGGGCCTCAAGCCCGGCGCGCACACTGTCCTGACGCTCACGTCCCCCTGCGACAGGCGGCAGTGCCTCGATCCCGTCGAGGGCTTGCAGCAGCAACGGGTCATCACCAACCGGCTGGATGAGGGTCACATGGTCGCGCAGCGCTTCGGCCGCGTGGCGAATGACGGTTTTGCCACCAAGCAGCATGTACTGCTTTGGCGTGGCAGAAAGGCCGGTGGCCGGCGCAGCGCTGGCATCAGCGAAGCGGCGACCGGAACCGGCAGCGAGGAGGATGGCAGCAATACGCATGATGTTCAGGGAATGGGGATTTGTCCCTGCCGCGTCAAGCCAAGAAAAAAGGGCCCCGCAGTGACTGCGGAGCCCATGACCTGTGCGTCACACGTCAAGTGTGTCTCAGCGACCGATATCGCGCAGGCGGATACCCTTGTTGAGCTTGTGCTCAAGAGACTCGAGTGACACGCCCCGCGTCTCCGGCACGAAAGCGAGAGTGACGAGGATAAACACCGCATTAAGCGCAGCATACAGCCAGAAGGTGTGCGAGGCACCCAGTGTGCCAAGCAGCGTCAGGAACGTGGCGCCTACGACCATGTTCGCAATCCAGTTGGTGAAGGTCGAGCAGGCAATGCCGAAATCACGCCCCTGGAGCGGCTGCACTTCGGCGCAAAGCACCCAGATGAGCGGACCAGCCGAGAAGGCAAAGCCCGTGATGAAGAGAAGCAGCACGGCTACCGAGAGATAATGCATCATCGTGCTCGAATCCTGGCCGAAGGAAAGCAGGATCGCGAGCGCACCCATGCCGATAGCCATGATGACGAAGCCGGCAACGAGCATCGGGCGACGACCCCAGCGATCGACGAATCCGATGGCGATGAAGGTGGCCAGCATGTTGACCAGACCGACGATGGCCGTGCCCCACATCTGTCCGTCCTGACCAAACCCGGCCACTTCAAAGATACGCGGTGCGTAATACATGACGATGTTGATGCCGGTGAGCTGCTGCACGATCTGCAGACCGATGCCGAGCATGACGGAACGACGGAAATTCGGATTTTCCAGGAACATCGAGAAGCCGCGCTGCTTCTGTTGCAGACCTGCCTGGATATCGTGGATTTCGCTCTCGGCATCAGCACGCGAGGCGCGCAGCGAGGCCAGGGTTTCGAGCGCCTCGGCATGGCGACCGCGCAGCATCAGCCAACGCGGGCTGTCGGGGAGGAAAAGCGAGCCCACAAGGAACACGGCACCCGGAACGGCGACGATACCGAGCATCCAGCGCCAGGAACCGGAATAGGCGAACATGGCATCGGAGATGAAGGCGAGGAGAATCCCGATGGTGATCATGAGCTGGTACACCGAGATCAGACTGCCACGATGCTGCTCGTCAGCCACTTCTGAAATGTAGAGTGGCGCAACGAAGCTGGCGATGCCGATGGCAAGGCCAAGGATCGCACGGGCCACGATGAGCAGGGTGACGGAGTGGGCGACGACGCAGCAGATGGCGCCAATCACAAACAGAGCTGCACTGAAGACCAGCGCCTTCTTGCGGCCGAGGCTGTAGGAGAGGCGGCCCGCAACGAGCGCTCCCAGGGCGGCGCCGAACATCATGGAGGAAACGATCCACTCCTGCGCGGTATCACTGGCCTGAAATTCCTTGGCAATAAAGCCGAGCGCACCCGAGATGACGCCGATATCGAGACCGAACATCAATCCGGCGACAGCCGCAAGAATGGCGGCAAGCATCATTTTTCCAACCAGAGGAACTTTAGTTTCTACCGGTGCAGAAGATGTAACGTTACTCATATGAAAAGACCTTAGTCGAGAAAGCCTGGAGGCCGGACCTGCAGAGGAATCGTCGCGTTCACGCGGTAAATCCCAAAGTCCATGTGATCTTTAAGAGTTTATCACGTTAATTCAAACCAAATTCGTTGTGATGCCCAATCATGAGCCGTGCGATCGCCGAGGCCGGCTAAGCCGTATCGACGTACGGAGGACGAGATGGCCGGACAAATAGCGTTCAAATCGTAAGGGGCGGCGAGGAAGTAACCGATATTTACGCGAATTTAACCGGAGTGAGAAAACAATGCGTCGTAAGGAGTCGGGATTGCATGGCGGAATATCAATTAAATATAAAATTTCGATAATAAGTAGTAAATACAATATATGAAGTCATGGAATTGCTCAGCCCGTAAACCATACCATAAATACGCAAGACCAAATAGAAAATCGAGACCATCATCCGCTCAAGCAATAAAGCTTTCGTATGTAAGTGGATGGGTCTCATGTCTCTCTTCATCGCTGCGTCAAGATCTCTTTCGGTACTTACCTTTGCGGGTTCCTTACTTGGGTTGGGTGTTGCGGCCTCTGCGTCATTGCCTCAGGAAGCGCATAAGGGGATTTCAGCCCTGCCCAGCGTGGCCTATGCGGGTCCCCGCCCGCCGCCGGGTCAGACATGGGATCCATGCATCCAGCCGGGCGCCTGTATTGCAGAGAACCGACAGGATATCGCCTATGCGGGTCCCCGCCCGCCGCCGGGTCAGACATGGGATCCGTGCATCCAGCCGGGCGCCTGTATTGCAGAGAACCGGCAGGACGTAGCCTATGCGGGACCTCGTCCGCCGCCGGGGCAGACATGGGATCCGTGCATCCAGCCGGGCGCCTGTATTGCAGAGAACCGACAGGATATCGCCTATGCGGGACCTCGTCCGCCGCCGGGTCAGACGTGGGATCCGTGCATCCAGCCGGGCGCCTGTATTGCAGAGAACCGGCAGGACGTAGCCTATGCGGGACCTCGTCCGCCGCCGGGTCAGACATGGGATCCGTGCATCCAGCCGGGTGCCTGTGTTGTGGGGAATCGTGAACCTGTCGTCTGACAGGTATCTCTTCTAGATGCTGGCTCGAGGCATGGTGATCGGGATATCCCGAAAGCCTGCCTCCAGGGTGATGCATGATATCGCGAGTTTTTAACGACGTGATGTGTTGGTTATACTAGACTAATGGTTCACAGCGCATCGACGCGTTTGAGGAACAAGACCTGACATCCGTTTCATGCACCTACTCGACCAAGGAAGGTTCGACACGTTTCGTGTTGTCCTTCCTTTGCCATGTCCGCTGGGCCGCATGCCGTATCGTTCTGATCATGCTGCTTCTGCCTGCCGTGTGGCTGACGTCCGCGTTTGCGGGGGAAGCCGATCTGGCCATGCAAAACTTCACGCAGCGTGATGGCGTAGACAACTCGTATCTCTACGGTATGTCGCAAGACGGGCAGGGCTACCTGTATCTTCTTACTCAGCGTTCCCTCTATTTCTTTTCAGGGCAGCGCTTCTATCAGCTTAACGTTCAGGATGGTCCCGATCAGTCCAGCCATGCTGATGGTATCCGCTTTCTCCCTGATGGCCGGATCATCGTTATGCAGCGCGGCGCTCTCGTCGTCTCGCTGCAGGCAACCAGTGCGCGTCTTTCGCCGCTCCACCTGGAGTTCAGGCGCCTGAAACTTGGCAGGCTGAAGCATGTCGATAACATCCTGATTGATCAAGGACGCCTGGTCGTCGCAAGCGACCGTGGCATTTATCTCTGCGACCTTCCTGAAGACGATCTGCTTTCCTGTTCGACGCAGCCCGTTGCGGCGAAGGCGAGAACCCTGATCTATCAGATTGGAGCAAGGGTTTTTCTGCGCGAGCCCGGAGGTACGGTTCTTCGTGATCTCAGCGGGTTGCGTACACTCAGGCTCCCGTGGGAGGCGGAGATCTCCAGCCCGTCTCTTACGCAGCATGACTCCAGATTCTATGCGCTTACCTCCACGACGCTCTTTCTGCCACAGGATGACGGGCAGGTTGAAAAACTCCCCATTGATTGGCCAATCGATCCACACGACGTCGTCCGGCATCCGACTTTTGTCGTCAGATCGCTGGATGCGACCATGTTTTTCGACGGCACACGGTTGCATTCCTTCAACGGACAATACTGGACAGTTCCAAGCCATGATCTGGGCCGGGAGCAGGACATCCATTTTGCCTATGTTGATCGTGATCAGCAGCTCTGGACTGTCCAGGACTGGGTTGAGCTCACCAAGCTGATCGGATGGGGAATATGGGAAAATCTTGAGCCGGAGAGTATCCGCTCGGTCTGGTCTGTCCTGCCGGCTTCCGGCAAGCAGCTTCTCCTGACGGACCAGGGTCTTTACGCGTTTCAGCACAATGAAATTGGTGAGCGCCTGAGGGGCGGCAACTTTTTCTTCGGGGTTTCAGACGGAAAATCAGGATACTGGCTGCCGGTCGATGACCGTGATCTGGTTCATTGTGGGTTCGAATCAGGGCATTTCCTTTGCAACTGGAAATATCCAATACGACAGGTCCTCGGCCTTGCTCATTCGGTGCGGGACGATACGCTCTGGATCGCTTCCGGTGAGGGGTTGTTTGAGCTGCCCCATGGGGCAACTGCACCGCACAGCGCCTTAAATGCGGCAGGCCAGCCCCTCGTCAAAACCGCAAGCGCCCTGGCACTTCGCGATGATGGAACGCCCTGGGCCATCGTTGGAAACGCGCTTTACAGACGCACCAGCGCAGGAAGCTGGTACCCCGTGCTAACACACTGGGCCAACGGGCGTGATTTCGAACCGATGACCATGACTTTCTCGTCGCATGATGACTTGTGGATTGGTGGTGTGCGGGCGCGTGTAGGTCTCCTGCATGTCCATCTCGACGGGAACAGGATCAAAAAAACGACTCAGGTCGGTGCAGAATGCACCGGATCGCAGATTATCTTCAGCCTGCTCTGGGACCGGCATCGACGGTTGTGGGTGGGGACTGAAAACGGGCTGGCAGCTTATGACGGGCACCAATGGATAAGGTTGACCCGTGATGATGGACTGATCTCTGCCAACATCAATCAACAGGGTCTCACAGAAGACCCGGACGGCTCAATCTGGATAACCACGACGCGCGGTGTATCGCATCTGTTGCACCCCGAGCACTTCTTCGAGCCGGTTGATCTCAGGCCAGTCTTTATCGAAGCCAGACTGGGCGATCGAGTATTGCCTGAGCACGCAGTCCCCTTCACACGTGATCCACTGACGGTCACGCTGGGCTCGCTGAATACTGCGCTCGCATCCACCACGCATTTCAGATATCGCCTGGAGGGCATCGATCAGGACTGGATCACCTCAACGACAGGTGAAATTCGCTATAATTTTGTGCCGCCGGGCCATACCCGGTTGCTTGTTCAGGCCATCAACGACAATCGGAACATCGTTTCGCGTCCTATCGTGCTCCTGATCAGAATGCAGCGTCCCTGGTGGATGGCGTGGCCCCTGATCGTCTCTTATATCCTTGCCGTGGTCGTTCTGCCCTATGTCCTCAACCGCGTTCGCTTCCGCTACTTTTTGCAACGGCAGAAGCGTCTGGAAGCCCTCGTGAACGAACGTACCGTTGAGATGCGTGCCGCGCAGGCTGCTCTGGAACAGCAGGCACGGCAGGATGGACTCACGCGCCTGATGAATCGTCGTACAGCTGAAGCCAGTGTGCTGAGGTTGATCGAGCGGCTTGGACACCCCGATTATGAGGGTAAGCATCGCACGGTGACATTGGCGCTATTCGATGTCGATTATTTCAAATCGATCAACGATACATTCGGTCATACGATCGGAGATGAAATCCTGGCCGAAATCGGCACGCGCCTTCTTCAGGAAAAGCAGTCGGAGGAGATCATCGGCCGTTATGGCGGTGAGGAGTTCCTCATCGTTATCCAAGGAGATCTGCCTACATCACGTCGGCGTGTCGAGACGTTGCTAGCGGCGTTGAGTGGAAGGCCTTTTGAGACCAAGGTCGGTGCATTGGTGATCGGATGCAGCGCTGGTCTTGCGCGGAGTATTCCAGAAATCGAAACGCCTCGCGAAATCTGGATGGAAGCGCTCGAAAGGGCCGATCAGGCGCTCTATCGCGCCAAGCTTGAGGGGAGGGGGCGTCTCGTTGTCAGTGAACAAGACCTAAACGATGAGGACTATCAAGACTGAAGGCTGGAATGGCCACATCAAAGCGCTCGCCTGAAGCAGGAACAATCATGTGATACATGCCGCGCATGAAGCCACAAGGCGTGGGTAGGGCCACGCCCGAAGTATATTCAAAGACTTCCTGGGCAATCAGAACAGGTTGCTCTCCAACGACGCCATCACCGTGAATATGATCGGTTTTCCCGCGTCCATCCGTGATTTCCCAGAACCGGGTCAGCAGCTGGATTGTTTCGTTACCGCCATTCTCGATCCGGATATGATAGGCCCAGGCAAAATGATGGTCTTCCGGCTGGGATTGGTCCTCGAGCCAGAAAGTGCGCACAGAGACAGTCACCCCCTGGGTTGTGGCCTCGTAACGAGGTGCGGCTTCCATGGCTTCGGCAAGGCTGGCTTCAGGATCGGCCACGAGGCGGGGAGGGGCAGGCTTTTGTGACATGCCCGCCTTGTAGGCCGATGAAGCGCTGAAAAGCAATCAGGCTTTGAGCGCTGCAAGCCCTCGCTGAAGATCCGCAATCAGGTCGCTGGCATCTTCAAGCCCTACTGAAAGACGGATGGCGCCATCGGTGATTCCGAGTTTGGCGCGCTCGGCCGCATCGACCTTGGAGTGCGTTGTCGTAGCAGGATGCGTAGCGAGAGATCTTGCGTCGCCCAGGTTGTTGGAAATCGCAATCAGCCTGAACGCATTGAGGAAGCGGAACGCTGCCTCACGGCCACCTTCGACCTCGAAAGCAACCAGTGAGCCGCCATTGAGCATCTGCTTTTCCACCAGGGCACGCTGGGGGTGAGAGGCGAGGCCAGGATAGGCAACACGAGCAATGCCCGGCTGGTTTTCAAGGAATTTCGCCACTTCGCTGGCATTGTGAGCCATGGCGTTGACGCGCAGCGGGAGAGTTTCGAGCCCCTTGAGCAGCACCCATGCATTGAACGGTGAGAGGGCGTTGCCTGTATTACGGGTGAAGGGCTGGAGAACGTCCTCAATCCACTGCTTGCGGCCCAGAACAGCGCCGCCAAGAACGCGGCCCTGCCCATCAATATGCTTTGTGCAGGAGTACAGAACCACGTCGGCCCCAAGGGCCAGAGGTTTCTGTCCGACCGGGGAGGCAAACACGTTGTCGACCATCAGCAGGGCGCCGGCCTTGTGTGCGAGATCGGCAATACGTTCGATGTCCAGTACGTCGAGCATCGGGTTCGAGGGGCTTTCGATCAGCACGGCGCCGGTTGGCTGTGAAAGCGCTGCCTCCCACCCGGCCCAGTCATCACCATCGACAAGCACAGTCTCAATGCCGTAGCGCGGCAGCAGATTGGTCACGATCCAGTAGCATGAGCCGAACAGGGCGCGGGACGCGACTACACGGTCGCCCTGTTTCAGATGGGACAGCAGGGCAGATGAGACTGCCCCCATGCCACTGGCTGTCACGATGCAGGCCTCGGCTCCTTCCAGCAGGGCGAGGCGTGACTGGAGGGCATCGGTCGTGGGATTACCGAAGCGGGAATACTGGTAATGGGTGATGTCGCCGGTGAATGTGGCGGCCGCCTGCTCGGCGCTGTCATAGACAAAGCCCGAGGTGAGGAAGATGGCTTCGCTGGTTTCGCCATGTTCGGTACGGCTGACATCCTGATGCAACAGACGTGTCGAGGGGCCGAAATTATTTTGAGTCATGGGAGGGAGACGCTCCAAAATGCACCGTGATCCGTAGGGTGCGATTCTGGCCGTGGAAAACCTGGAACTAAACTGGTTCCGGGCCTCTTTAGCGCTGTTGTTTAGCCTCGCCGCAATCCGGCCGTTCAAATCGCGAGGGTTCTGCCGCTTTCGGCATCACGGTTGCGACTATGCGCAAAGGCTGTGTCCGTCGTCAACTGGCAGCGGGATGATTGCATCACGCAAGCGAGTGGGATAGAAGGGGCGCCGTTGCGGGTGTAGTTCAATGGTAGAACGGCAGCTTCCCAAGCTGCATACGAGGGTTCGATTCCCTTCACCCGCTCCAATTCCCCCGAAAAACTGGGTGCAGAGACTAGCCGCGAAGAAGCTTTTTCTTCGGGGTCTCGTCACCCTTGTTCTTGCCGTCCTTGTCTGCCCTCTGTGGCGCCGGAGCTGCTGCGGGTGCGCCGTCCTGATAGGTTGTTCCATTCCAGGTCCAGCGATCATTCTTGTCGATCAGCAGGTCATGCATACCGTTATGACGGCTCGACAGGACAGATATGGCTCCGCTTACCGAGTCGAGCACAAGCTTCCAGCCACCCTTATGGCGCAAATAGACCGATGTGGAGCAGCCTGCCGAGCCGCAAAGGCGGGCGGATTGTAGTTGCACAAAGAGCGCCATATCCCCCCGGTCTGTGGAAAGCGGTGCCGAGGCAACCAGAACGACAGGCTGATCATTATGTTTGGCGGCATCGGCCAGATCGCCCGCGCTCAGTTGGCGGGCCTCCTGATCGAGATTGGTACCGGGCAGCGCCGTGAGAATGACTGGATGCGGCCCACTGCCTGATGGCGTCGATTTCTGATGCGTCCGGGCCAGGGCAGGAGCTGCCATAAGACCCGTGATGGCAATACCCGCCAGTACCACACGAAAACGCATCGGATTGTCTTTCATTTTGCCCTCACGAATCGCAGGGGCCGTTTTTTCACGCCGGTTTATTACGCATGTCTGAGCGTGACGACCAGTACGTCACGATAGGCCGGGCGGGCGGGGTCGATCGGCTCGACGGGGGTGACCCCGTGGTACACACGATGATCATCGACGAGGGCAGTGTCGAGCGGTGACTCGAGCGTGAACGAGCCGACTTCCTGACGCTGATCGTCGTGGATCGTCGTGACGCCGGAAGCGACATTTTCGCGACTGACCATCAGGACGAAAACCCAGTCCACACCATCACGATGCATGCCTTCGGGAGTCGGGCGCCCCTGACTGCCGGCCTGGGCTTCAATACGAAACTGATGCACCTCCGCATGCCAGCTATCGGGTTGGGTCGAGGCCGGCGTCATGCGCAACGCCAGAAGATGCGCAGCATTGAGAATGGAGAGCATGACCGGATGTGAGGCAATGGCATCCTCAACCGGACCGAACCAGCGTTCGATCCCGCCATTGAGCAGGTTGTAATCGCGGCTCTGATAGTGAGGTTGATGGCGCTTGCGGTCGATACGCCCGCCCGCCAGCGCGTAGGTGGCATAACGCCGTTTGCGATAGCGCCCGCCATCCGCCATGTACCGGTCAAGCCCCAGCCGGTTCCAGCTCTCGGCAAAGCGGTCCCAGTCCTCAAAACCAAAGGCTTTGAGAAAGGAGCGCATATCGGGCCCACGCTCGAAGGCAAAGCCACGCGCTTGCAGCGTGGCAACCATATCATCAAGGCGTTGCGCCTCGGTGGGGGGGAGAGACTGTGACCGTTGCTGGGGCATGAATCGAGACTACCGTTGATCGGGTGTTATTGGTCCAGACGTGGGCGGGTCGGGTTCAGATGAGCCTTGAGGAAGGCAGCCGTCCCGCGGGCCAGACCCATGACGCCAATCTGATGCTGACGGAAGATCAGATCATGAAGCCATCTCGGGGCGAGGCCACGCAGGAAGCCGCCACCGAAACTCGTCGAGGCACCAACCATGCCCCACCCGTTATAGTCTCCCAAAGACACGACCGCACCACGGTCGCGGTAAACAAATGTCGAGGGCTCGCGGCCCTGAGCGATGACCGGTATGGCGCGGCCAAGATAGATGCCCTGCTGGCGCGCAACCTGTGCTGTGGCGGGAAGCGGGGCGTCGTTGATACGCGCGCAGTCGCCCAGGGCAAAAATCGACGTATCGCTCGTGGACTGCATGTGATGATTGACGACAAGCTGGCCGCCACGGGCGATTTCCAGCCCCTCGAACAGTTCGGTGGCAGCACTGGCGCGCACACCGGCAGCCCATACACGCAACGAGGCCGGGATGACGCGCCCGTCCTTGAGGTGAAACCCTTCCTCATCGACCGACGTCACCATGGCCTCGGTCAGAACCGACACGCCCAGAGCCTCAAGCTGCTTGCGGGCATCGTTTGACACGCGCTCGGGGAATGCGGGGAGAATACGCTTGCCTGTCTCGATCAGGGAGAGGCGCAGTACGTTGCGTCTTGCATCCTTGCCATAACCTGGGGCGAGATCGATGGCGCTGCACAACTCGGCAGCAAGCTGCGTGCCTGTTGCACCGCCACCGACAATACCGACCTCAAGCTTGCGATTGCTGGCGGCTGCATCACGGAAAGCCGCCCGGAATTTTTCATGAAACGAGCTTGCATCGGGCAGTGAATCGATGAACGTACAGTTGGCCATGACGCCCGTAATGCCGAAATCATTCGAGCGCGAGCCAAGCGAGACCACCAGCATGTCGTAGGGTACGATCTCGTCATTCGCGAGGCGTATCTCGTGCTTCTCACGGTCAACGCTGCTCAGCGAACTCTGGATAAAGCGGAAGCCGAAACGGCGGCTGGCCTCCATAAAGGTCGTACAATCCCGCGTTTCCTCACCCGTCCCCGCTGCGAATTCGTGTAGCATGGGTTTCCAGTAATGGACGGCGCCCTTGTCGATCAGCGTGGTTTCGATGTTGCGATGGCGGCCGCGACCGAGGGTCATCGCTGTTTCCATCCCGGCAACACCGCCGCCGATGATAACCACGCGAAATCCATTAGCCATGAAGTTTCCTCCGCAGTGTCGTCCGGGCAGGAATTACGACACTGATATGATTGCTCTTGTTGTGAGCGCGTCTCGCTCTCAACCCACAATGTGGGAGCAATCAACGCGATCGTCCAGACGCGAGATGCGTCGCAGCGATCAAAAAAGGACGACTACGGTACTAAATCAGAAAATGATGAGGCGCAATGCCGCACGCAGGCACAGAGAAAGGACGCAGACGCTGTTGAGAAGAGGCCCGTCCGCTGGATTCGGGGAAGGGTGCGCTTCTGCGCTCGGGCTCCAGTGGTCCCTCAGGACAGGACCGCTGGAGCGAAGGCCGCCATGCCGGGCCCGTTTGGCAGGCCCAGCGGTAATGGTTCAGCTTCGGTAGGAGCCGTTGATGTCGATATACCCGTGAGTCAGATCGCAGCTCCAGATCTGTGCATGGCCATTGGCGAGCCCGAGATCGAGCTGGATATCGATATCCTGACCTTTCATATGGGCCACCACGGGGGTTTCATCATAGCCTTCGACAACCGTTCCCTGTCGGGCAATCCAGACATTGCCGATGGCGACCGAGAGCGTATCGCGATTGGCTGGCTCGCCGCTCTTGCCAACGGCCATGACGACGCGGCCCCAGTTGGCGTCCTCACCGGCAATAGCCGTCTTGACCAGCGGGGAGTTGCCAACGGCGAGGGCGATCTTCTTGGCCGATTCGTCTGAAACGGCACCGCTTACACGCACCGTGAACATCTTCGTTGCCCCTTCACCGTCACGAACGACCATCAGGGCCAGTTCGAGCAGCAGGGAATCGAGGGCTTCACGGAAAGCCGCCAGTGCAGGATCGGTCAGGGACGTGATCTCGTCATGACCGGCCTGCGCGGTAGCGAAAACGAGCACCATGTCTGACGTCGACGTGTCGGAATCGACCGTAATGGCATTGAAGCTGCGTTCTGTGCCTTCGCGCAGGAGCGATTGCAGCACATCATGGGAAATTGCGGCATCGGTCACCACAAAGCCCAGCATGGTGGCCATGTCGGGTGCGATCATGCCGCTGCCTTTGGCAATGCCCTGCAGGGTGACGGTCTTGCCCCCGATCTCGACCTGCCTTGTGGCAGCCTTGGGGAAGGTGTCGGTGGTCATGATGGCGCGGGCGGCGTCTTCCCAGCCTTCGGGCGAAAGCGCCTCATAGAGCTGAGGCATCGCATCACTGATGCGCTCGGCGTCGAGTGGCTCGCCAATGACGCCGGTCGAGGCAAGAAACACTTCCGTTGCCGGGCAGTGCACAACACGCGCGGCGGCGGCAGCCGAGATTTGCGTGGCGATGACGCCTGCGCGGCCGGTGAAGACGTTGGCATTGCCCGAGTTCACCACCAGCGCACGGGCCTTGCCCTGCGCCAGAGCTGCACGGCTCCAGTCAATGGGAGCGCCAGGGCATTTGCTGCGCGTGAACACACCCGCCGCCGTTGTGCCAGGCACGAACTCCATCATCATGAGGTCAGTGCGATCCTTGTAGCGGATCTGTGCGGCAACAGCGCCCAGCCTGACGCCAGCCACCGGCAGAAGGCGCGGCAGGGGTTGGGCGAGGGGGGAGCGGGGGAGGGCTTTTGCCATGATCTGTCTCCGAGCTTGAAACGTCGGAAGGAGGATGCACGGCTTGGGGCTCAGGTCCAGCCCCCCGCCCCGCAATGGGGCGAAAAGACCGGAATTCTGAGTGAAAAGTGAGCGTTAGATGCTCACCTCCATGTGGCGATTACTTCTTCGCCGGGGCTGCAACCGGGGCATCGCTGATGGGCTTGCCCTGGGCGTCGTAGCGCACGATCTTGACCTTCTTCTGCGCATCCTCGACGATCTTGCGCACGTTGTCACGGATCAGCTGCTGACGGATTTCGTCATGCACCTGGTCCAGCGGCGGCACAGGAGCTTCGCGCGAGGCCAGAACCTGAATGACGTGCCAGCCATACTGGGTCTTGACCGGGGTCTGGCTGATCGTGCCGGGCTTCATGGCGAAAGCGGCCTTCGAGAATTCCGGCAGCATGTCGTCTTTCTTGAACCAGCCAAGATCACCGCCGCTTGCGCCCGATCCCTTGTCGGTCGAGAGCTTCTTAGCGAGATCCTCGAACTTCGCGCCCTTGTCGAGCTGCTTGATCACGTCCTTGGCGGTTGCTTCGTCGGCCACAAGAATGTGGCGGGCATGGATTTCCTGCTCCCCCTTCTTGGAGGCGTAATTTGCCTGATAGGCCTGCTTGATGGCGTCTTCCGTCACCAGCGGCGCAACCTTTTCCTGCAGATAGGCATTCTGCAGCGCGTTATCGGCGGCATCCTGCATCTGGGCCTTCACGTCCGGCTTCTTGTCGAGGCCTTCCTTGAGTGCGTCGATCTGGATAGCCTTCTGGCTGACAAGCTGGTTCAACAGAATGTTGACCAGCGTGTTCGGCGGCAGCTGGCGGGCCTGCGGGGGCAGGTTGGCAGCAGCGTGCTTGACGTCATCCAGATAGATCTTCTGTCCGTTGACAGAAGCGATCAGCGGATTGGCATCAGCCGGGGCAGCGGCCGGAGCCGCATTCGCCGGGGCTGCAGGGGCGGGGGCTGCGAAAGCCGGAGCCGCCAGAGTCGTGCCGGAGATGAGAGCGGCGCAGAAAAGGGCCGGGCGGGTAAGCCGCATGGAGAAATAACCTCGAAAAACTCGTGGAACTTCGTCCAGCATGGCGCAGGCTTGGGCGCTCGGCAAGGCCGACTGCTGTGCGATATCCGGTTTTGATGGCGCGCTGCGGGAAGAAAAGGTGCATTGCAGAGCTTTAAGCGAGGCTGAACGCCCTGCTGCTCGGTTGACCGGGGCAAGGGCGCGCCTTATCTCATTTCCCGCGTGGACAATCCCGATCCGGCTTCGGCGGATGTTTCGCGTGACCGCCTTGACCGATCTCCGCCTCTTGGTAGGGCAGGTTCATCGGTGCAGGCGGGTCGGGATGATCCGCACTCCAGTTCGCGGTCCGGCTTCTAGCGGACCAGTTCGCCAGAAGGACAGTCATGTTCGCTCGTATTGCCCGCGCCATGTTCGGCACCGCCAATGATCGCTCACTGAAGGGCTATCAGAAGCGCCTGCCTGAAATCAACGCGCTTGAGCCTGCCATTCAGGCTCTCGACGATGATGCACTGCGCGCAAAGACCGAGGAATTCAAAGGCCGTATCGCCGGGGGTGAGAGCCTCGACAAGATCATGCCCGAGGCCTTCGCCGTGTGCCGTGAGGCATCGCGCCGTGTGCTCGGCATGCGTCATTTCGACGTTCAGCTCGTGGGCGGTATGGTGCTGCATTCCGGCCGTATCGCCGAGATGCGCACAGGCGAAGGCAAGACGCTGGTGGCGACGCTTGCGGTCTATCTTAGTGCGCTGGCCGGCAAGGGCGTGCACGTCGTGACGGTGAACGACTACCTGGCCAAGCGCGATGCCGAGGAGATGAGCAAGCTCTACAGCTTCCTCGGCCTGACCACGGGCGTGATCATTCCCAATCTGTCGGACGATGAGCGCCGCGCTGCCTATGGGTCGGACATCACCTACGGCACGAACAACGAATTCGGCTTCGATTATCTGCGCGACAACATGAAATATACGCTGGAAGAAATGGTCCAGCGTCCTTTCTATCATGCGATCGTCGATGAGGTGGATTCCATCCTGATCGATGAGGCGCGTACACCGCTCATCATCTCCGGTCCTGCCGATGACAGCTCGGAGCTCTATCGCGGGGTGGATGATGTGGTGGTTCATCTCGTCAAGCATCCCGAGGCTTTTGAAAGGGATGAGAAGCTGCGTACGGTCATCCTGACCGAACAGGGCTCCGACATGGTCGAGGAAATGCTGCGTGAGGCCGGCGTCCTGCATGAGGGCGGCCTTTATGACGTGCACAACATCGCCGTCATGCACCATGTCCAGCAATCCCTTCGTGCCCACACGCTTTTTGCCCGCGATGTCGAATATATCGTGCGTGGCGGAAAGGTCGTCATCATCGACGAGTTCACGGGCCGCATGATGGATGGTCGTCGCTATTCCGACGGGTTGCATCAGGCGCTTGAGGCCAAGGAACATGTCGAGATCCAGCCTGAGAACCAGACGCTGGCCTCAATCACCTTCCAGAATTATTTCCGTCTCTATCCCAAGCTTTCGGGCATGACCGGCACGGCCATGACCGAGGCTGACGAGTTTGCCGAGATCTACAAGCTCGATGTGGTCGAGATTCCCACCAATCTCCCCGTCGCGCGCAAGGATACGGATGACGAGGTCTACATCACGGCCCGCGAGAAGTTCGAGGCTGTAGCGAACCTGATCCAGGAGGTTGCGAAATCAGGGCAGCCGGTGCTGGTGGGAACGACCTCCATCGAAAAGAGCGAGCATCTCTCCAACCTGCTCAGCTCCAAGAAAATCCCTCATTCCGTGCTGAACGCCCGCTTCCATGAAATGGAATCGCAGATCGTCGCGCAGGCCGGTGCGCCGGGTGCCATCACCATTGCCACCAACATGGCGGGACGTGGTACGGACATCAAACTTGGCGGCAATCTGGATATGCTGATCCGCCAGAGCCTCGAGAAAATTGAGGATGAGGCAGCGCATGAAGCCGAGATCCTGCGTCTGCGTGAGGAAATCGCGGTCAATCATGGCAAGGTCAAGGAGCTTGGCGGCCTGTATGTGATCGGTACCGAGCGCCATGAGAGTCGGCGTATCGACAACCAGCTGCGTGGCCGTTCCGGCCGTCAGGGTGATCCGGGGGCATCACGCTTCTTCCTGTCGCTTGAAGACGACCTGATGCGCATCTATGGCGGCGAGCGCATGGGTGCGTTCTGGACCAAGCTGGGCATGAAGGAAGGCGAGGCCATTGTTCATCCCTGGCTTAACAAGGCGCTTGAACGTGCCCAGAAGAAGGTCGAGGCGCGCAATTTCGACATGCGCAAGAACGTCCTGAAATACGACGACGTCATGAATGACCAGCGCAAGGAAGTTTATGCCCAGCGCCGTGAGTATATGGCGATGGACGACGTGTCGGGTATCCTGCAGGAGCTGCGCGAGCAGAGCATCGAAGAGATGGTCCATGCCCGTGTGCCCGAAAAGGCTTTTGCCGAGCAGTGGGAGAGCGAGGCGCTCGAAGCCGATCTGCTGTCGCTGCTCAATCTGACCCTGCCGATTCGCGAATGGGCGAAGGAAGACGGTATGGATGCCGATCTGATCATCCAGCGCGTGGAAGAGGCTGCCACGCAGGCACAGGCTGCGCGCGCTGCCAATATCGGCCCGGAGATCATGCGTCATATCGAAAAGCAGGTGCTGCTCACCTCGTTCGACGGGGTATGGAAAGAGCATCTCCACGCACTCGACCAGCTGCGTCAGGGCATCGGCCTGCGCGCCTATGGTCAGCGTGACCCGCTCAACGAATACAAGCACGAAGCATTCCAGCTCTTCACCGCCATGCTCGACGACATGCGTATTCGTTCCACCTCGACCATGTCGCGCATCGAGGTGGTTCAGCAGGCCGATCCGTTCCCCGGTTTTGATGGTCATACCGGTTTCGAGGGGCAGCAGATCTTTGCGTCCTCCGATGAGGGGGCGTCATCTGACGGGCTTGAGCCGCGACAGGTGGGCTTGCAGCCAGGCGGGATGTTTCAGACCCCGTCAGGCATGGGCATGAATGTGCCGGAGGCCGAGGGTGGTTATGCGCAGGAAACCCCGCGCAACGCACCCTGCCCATGCGGGTCGGGCAAGAAATTCAAGCATTGTCATGGCCGTCTGGCCTGAAGAAGAACGAACAGTCATACGGTTTAGGAGGCTCTGATGGCCGGTCATTCGCAATTCAAGAACATCATGCATCGCAAAGGTGCGCAGGACGCCAAGCGTGCCAAGCAGTTTGCGAAGATCCTGCGTGAAATCACGGTTGCTGCGCGCTCGGGCCTGCCTGATCCGTCATCCAACCCGCGCCTGCGCGCCGCCATGATTGCGGCCCGTGAAGCCAACATGCCCAAGGACAATGTCGAGCGCGCCATCAAGAAGGCCAGTGGTGCCGGTGGCGGTGAGGATTACGTGGAAGTCCGCTACGAGGGCTATGGCCCGGCGGGTGTTGCCGTGATCGTCGAGGGGCTGACGGATAACCGCAACCGTACCGCGAGCGAAGTGCGTGCTGCGTTCTCCAAGCATGGCGGGTCGATGGGCGAGAGCAACTCGGTATCCTTCATGTTCCAGCGTCTGGGGGTCGTTACCTACCCGGTCGCGGCGGCTTCCGAGGAAGACATGCTGGATGCGGCCATTGAGGCGGGTGCCGACAATGCCGAGCTCACGGCCGATGGCCACGAGATCACCTGCGCCATGGAAAACCTCTTTGCAGTGCGTGATGCGCTCGAAGCACGGTTTGGCGAGCCGAGCTCGGCAAAGCTCGACTGGCGCCCGGAGAACACCGTGACACTGGATGAGGAAAAGGCACGTTCGGTGCTCAAGCTCATCGACGTTCTGGACGACAATGACGATATCCAGGCCGTCTATGCGAATTTCGACATTCCCGACGACGTTGCCCAGGCACTCGCTGCTTGATCCGTCTGCTCGGTATCGATCCCGGCCTGCGTTTCATGGGCTGGGGTCTGATTGATGTCGAAGGCAACCGGTTGCAGCATGTCGCCTCCGGCGTCATCGCCACTGACGGCGCCGAGTCCGTACCGCTGCGCCTGTGCGAGCTTCATGGTGCCCTTCAGAAGCTGATACGCGATTATCAGCCTGCCGAGGCGGCGGTTGAGGAAACATATGTCAACCGCAACGGGGCTTCGACGCTCAAGCTTGGTTATGCGCGTGGTGTCGCCTTGCTGACACCGGCCTATGAAGGGCTCCCCGTGGCGGAATACGGCGCCATGATGGTCAAGAAATCCGTTGTCGGCACCGGGGCGGCCACGAAGGAGCAGGTGACCATGATGGTCAAGCGCCTGCTGCCGGGTGCGGTCATTCACAAGGCGGATGCCTCCGATGCGCTGGCGGTGGCGATCTGCCACGCCCATCATCGGGAGACGGCGCGGCAGGTCATGTCTGGCAGACGGATGGCCTGATCAGGTTTCTGGCCTGACGGATAACAAGACAACAGGGTTCGGGGCAGGATGCCATGACGCGTGAAGTGAGGTGGGCATGATCGGGCTACTGACAGGTATCGTGGTAAGCACGGATACGGATCGCTGTATTCTCGACGTCAATGGCGTGGGCTATCTTGTCTCGGCGTCGAGCCGGACCCTGGCGAATCTGCCTGCGGCCCCTGAAAAGACACGACTGCTCATTGAGACCGTGGTGCGCGAGGACGCAATCCAGCTTTTCGGCTTCCTGACCGCGGATGAGCAGGAATGGTTCCGTCTGCTGACCACGGTTCAGGGGGTCGGGGCGAAGGTGGCGCTGGCCATTCTTTCTGTGGCGACACCGGGTGATCTGGTCCTGTCCATCAGCGCTGGCGACAAGGCGGCGCTGACCCGGGCGGCAGGCGTTGGCACCCGTCTGGCCGAGCGCATCGTGACGGAACTCAAGAGCAAGGTGGGCAAGATGCCAGCGGGTGGCGCGATTGCTGTCGGGCGTAGCGTCACGGGCAATGCAGGCTCTGTCGAAAGCGACGCGTTGCAGGCACTGGCCGGTCTCGGTTTTCGCCGCGCCGAGGCTTGGCCGGTGCTCAGCCGCATTCTGGTCGATCATGAAGGGGCAACGCTGGACAAGGTCATCCGTCTGGCGCTCAAGGATCTGG
Organism: Asaia sp. A2; assembly: GCF_057319415.1. Taxonomy (NCBI): domain Bacteria; kingdom Pseudomonadati; phylum Pseudomonadota; class Alphaproteobacteria; order Acetobacterales; family Acetobacteraceae; genus Asaia; species Asaia sp. A2. The sequence goes on along the minus strand of NZ_JBXWTO010000001.1, from coordinate 307,737 downwards.
CGCGATGACGCAAGGCATGGCCCGGTCAAATGAGACCAGCAGCAGGGGAATGGGGGCAAGAGCATGAGTGACACGGATAGAGGCCCGCTGACCCCCGAGCGTCGTATGGAAGATACCGATCACGGTTTGCGTCCCCAGACGCTCGATGACTTCACCGGACAGCGCGCCAGCCGCGAAAACCTGTCCGTCTTCATCCAGGCGGCCCGCAGCCGGGGCGAGGCGCTGGACCATGTCCTGCTGCATGGGCCACCGGGCCTCGGCAAGACGACGCTGGCGCAGATTGTGGCGCGCGAGCTTGGCGTGGGGTTTCGTGCCACATCGGGGCCGGTGATCCAGCGCGCGGGTGATCTCGCAGCCATTCTGACCAATCTGCAGCCCAATGACGTGCTGTTCATTGACGAGATTCATCGTCTGCAACCCGCCATCGAGGAAGTGCTCTATCCGGCGATGGAGGATTTCCAGCTCGATCTGATTATCGGCGAGGGGCCGGCCGCCCGCTCTGTGCGTATCGATCTGGCGCCTTTTACCCTTGTCGCGGCCACGACGAGGGCTGGCCTGCTTGCGACACCTCTGCGCGATCGTTTCGGTATCCCGCTGAGGCTCGTGTTTTATACGCCCGAGGAACTGCGGCTGATCGTGTCCCGTGGAGCCGCCAAGCTGGGCATGAACCTGACCGAGGAAGGGGCAGAGGAAATCGCGAAGCGCTCGCGTGGTACGCCGCGTATTGCGGGCAGGCTTCTTCGCCGCGTGCGTGATTTCGCCGCTGTGGGGGCGCCACATGACCGGGCGATCACGCGCGTGATGGCTGATGCCGCGCTCACGAGACTCGAGGTCGATTCGGTCGGGCTGGATGCCATGGACAGGCGCTATCTCAAGCGCATTGCGGAGCATCATCACGGTGGCCCTGTCGGAGTCGAGACCCTGGCTGCGGCGCTGGCTGAGGCGCGTGACACGCTGGAAGATGTGATCGAGCCCTATCTGATTCAGGAAGGGCTTGTGTTGCGCACCTCGCGGGGGCGCATGCTTGGAGAGCGTGGCTGGACCCATCTCGGCCTCACGGCGCCGGCCTCGGCCAGCGCGGCACAGTTCGATCTGTTGAGGGAGAGCGATGAAGGTTCATAAGATCGGCTATCGTGTCTATTACGAAGACACGGATGCGGGCGGGATTGTTTACCATGCCCGCTATCTGGCCTTTGCCGAGCGGGCACGCACCGAGGCCCTGCGTATGTCAGGCACACCCGTTTCGATGTTGCAGGAAGAAACGGGTCTCGTCTTTGTCGTAACGAAGCTTACGGTCGAGTATCTGCGCCCGTTACGTCTGGATGACTGGGCAGAGATCACAACCACGATTGAATCTGTTGGCTCTGCACGTTGCCAGTTGCGTCAGATCGTGTCGTGTGGCGACATGCATGCCGCCACGCTGACAGTCGAGCTGGCATGCATCATGCAGAATTCCGGGCGACCTGCCCGAATTCCGCCGCGATGGCGTGCATCCTTGGAGGCATTGTCGAGCCAGACCTGAGGACAGGCGGCATGTGATGATGCGTGACGATTCGGGATAGGCGCGTATGAGGCATGCACTGTATAGGCGTGACGCAGAACGAAGCCTCAGGAGGTTTTTTTGGATCGAGCGGTAAATGCGGCTGACCTTGGGGCCGCCGCTTCTGGTTTGTCACCGTTGGACTTGTTCCTGCATGCATCCATTGTGGTGCAGCTGGTCATGGTGGGGCTGATCTTGTGCAGCGCCTTCGTCTGGGCCGTGATCATCGAGAAGATCATCCTGATTCGCCGCGTCAATCGCGAGGCGACAGAATTTGAGGATCGCTTCTGGTCCGGTGGCAGCCTGGAGGATCTTTATGATTCCGACGGTGCAAAGCCGCTCCACCCGATGGCTGCCGTCTTTGGTGCGGCCATGGGCGAATGGCGCCGCTCCGCCCGCATCACGGGGATTGATCTTGCACGCGGTGGTGTGCGTGATCGCGTGGATCGCGCGATCAACATCACGGTTGCCCGTGAAATGGATCGGCTGAGCCGTCGCGTGGTGGCGCTTGCCACGATTGGTCCCGTCGCGCCGTTTGTCGGTCTGTTCGGCACGGTGTGGGGCATCATGCACGCCTTCGGCTCGATCGCGGCCATGCACAACACGAACCTCGCTGTTGTGGCCCCCGGTATTTCCGAGGCCCTTTTTGCAACGGCAATCGGCCTTGTCACAGCAATTCCGGCCTATGTGGCCTATAACGTGACCAGCTCTGCCCTTGATCATTTCGCCGAGCGCATGGATGCGTTCGGTACCGAATTTGCCGCGATCCTGTCGCGACAGTCGGAAGAGCGGAGCTAAGACCCATGGGCATGTCTGCAGGGGGCGGCCCCGCACGCGGCCGCAGGCGACGCCCGGCGTCGGAAATCAACGTCACACCGCTGGTGGACGTCATGCTTGTGCTGCTCATCATCTTCATGGTGACAGCCCCCATGATGACGAGCGGTGTGAATGTCGATCTGCCCAAGACCGATGCCAGCCCGCTCAATGCTGATACCAAACCCATAACGGTCTCGATCAAGGCCGATGGCGGGACGTATCTGGGAGATGATCCGGTTTCGGCCGACCAGCTCGTCGCCCAGCTTCAGCAGGCCGCACAGAACGACAAGGAGCATCGCATCTTCGTCCGCGCTGATGCTCATATCAATTACGGACAGGTGATGGACATCATGGGGAAGATCACCTCAGGTGGCTTCACGCACGTGGCGCTGCTCGCCCAGCAGCCCGCCGCGGGCCAGTAACCAGAGGAGAAGCAGCCTTGCTGCGTCCCCGTCGGTCCGATGTCCGGCGCTTCCGCTATGCGCTGGGAGCGTCGGTTGCAGCGCATGCGCTGTTCATCGGCTTCCTTCTCGTGCGGCTGCCCATGAGCAAGCCTCCCGAGCCCCCCGAACCGCCGCCAATCGAAATGGCTTTCGAGGATTCCGGTCCTCCCGCCACGCCGCACAAGGCCGATACGCCAGCACCCAAGCCAGCGCCAGCGCCAGCCCCGACGCCGACAGATGCGCCGCCGGCGCCTACGCCGCCGACTCCTCAGCCTGTTGAGGAGCCGCCGCCGCCTGCACCGCCGCCGCCGCCTATTCCGCCACCGGCGGAGAGCAAGACGCCGCCCCTGCCTGACGTGAAGACACCGCAGAAAATGGATGACGACTCGGCCGAGCCTATCAAGGCCTCGCCGCCCAAGCCGTCTCCCCCTTCCGCATCAAAGCAGGTCGCGCCGCCTTCGCCGCAGACACAGCCAGTGGACAAGCTGCCTGAAACGCCCACCTTCTCGCATATCACGCAGCCCAACGCGGCGAAGAAGACCCAGGCGGATTCGCACTCGCTGCTCGCGACGCTCGACGCCCTGCGTGCTGACCAGAAGCAGACGCATCCGCCGAAGGCGCGTGCCAACCCGCAGCAGGGCGGGGCGCCCAACGGGGGTGGTGCGCCAAATGGCGACATCACGAACGCGCTGAGTTCTGCCCAGCAGAAGGCAATTGGTGGCTCGGTGCGCCGGTGTTATTCGGAAGATACCGAAGCGCGTAATTATGCCTCATTTAGCGCGCATCTGATCGTGACGATCGATGCGACCGGAGAGGCGAGAATGGCGCGTTTTGCTCCCGATACCCAGGCGAAGGCAGCTTCCGACCCGTCCTATCGGGCGCTGGCCGAGCGTGCACGTGATGCCGTGCTCAGCCCGACCTGCTCGAAACTTCCCATCCCCTCGAACCTTCTGGGCAAGACGCACGAGCTCAAATTCGTGTTCCGCCCCTGAGGTTTTCAGGTTCATGATCCTCCCAGACCGCAAGAGACCCGCATTCATGTCACGCGATACGTTCAGTTTCGACAGGCCCCTGCTGACCGACGACCAGGCGCAGAGCCTCTCCTCCCTGTTCTCACGACGCTCGGTTCTCGGCGCGTCCCTTGCTGCTGGTGGCTTGCTGGCCACGCCGATTGGCGCCTTCGCGCAGAATGCCGCTGGCAATGCGCCCGGTGAGGCGGAGATTACAGTCGATCAGGCCCGTACAGCGCCTATTCCCATCGCCATCCCGTCTTTTGGTCCCGGGCTGGGTGAGCAGATCACCAGTGTGGTCTCTGCCGATCTCGACAGTACCGGCCTGTTCACGATCCTGCCCGGCTCCTCTGGCACGCCGGATTTTGCTGCGCTCAAGGCGCAGGGTGCACGCGCTGCTGTCACCGGGAGTGCTGCGGGTTCGAGCAGCACGCGCGTCGAGATGCGTCTTTGGAACGTTCTGACAGGCGAGCAGATTCAGGGCACAGCCTATACGGCCTCGGCTGGTAACTGGCGTCGCATTGCCCATACGATTGCTGACGTGATCTATGAGCGCATGCTGGGTGAGAAGGGCTATTTCGATACGCGCATTGCGTATATCGCCCGTACTGGCCCGCGCCATCACCAGATCACGCGTCTTGCTGTGATGGATCAGGACGGCGCCAACAGCCACATGCTGACCTCGGGTCAGTGGCTGACGCTCACACCGCGTTTCAACCCGGTGCGCGACCAGATTGCGTTCATGTCCTACGCCAATAACCGTCCGCGCGTTTATACGTTCGATCTCGGCTCGGGCAGCCAGCGTATGTTGGGCGAATTTGAGGGTATCTCCTTTGCCCCGCGTTTTTCCCCCAATGGCAGCCAGGTTGTGCTCTCTGCAACGCGCGGTGGTGGGTCGGACATTTTCGTTGTCGATCTCGGATCGGGCTCCAAGCGTCAGATCACCAATTCCGGTGCGATCGATACGAGCCCGTGCTTCAGCCCTGACGGCAGCCAGATCGTGTTCAACTCCGACCGTGGTGGATCGCCGCAGCTCTACATCATGAGCGCTTCGGGTGGCGGCGCGCGTCGTATTTCCTACGGTCACGGCACATACGGGTCGCCGGTCTGGTCGCCGCGTGGTGATGTGATTGCCTTTACCCGTATTGCCAATGGTCGCTTCTTGCTTGGTGTGATGGGGCCTGATGGAACGGGAGAACGCATCCTGACCGAGGGCTTCACGGTCGAGAGCCCGACCTTCTGTCCGAATGGTCGCGTGATCGCCTTCTGCCGTCAGTCGGCAGCCGGGGCAGGGGGCGCCGGGTTCTCCAGTGGAATCGGCACGATCGATATCACCGGATTCCATGAGCGTCCCATACGCACCAGCACGGGTGCTTCTGATCCGGCCTGGTCGCCGCTTCAGGGCTGAACAAAGCCGTGAGGCTGTGTCTCTGATGCCGCTTTTTGTGGCGTCGGGGACACTAATTCTGAATTTCTAATGAAATCCACGCGACTTGGCGCGCGATGGTACTCATGCCGCTTGACCGCGCTTCGCGGGAATGAGTATGGCCGATCTTGGTCGTCGGGATCGGTAAGGCCCAATGGTTATGGTAACCAGCAAGCAAAACGGGAACTCCGACCTTCGTAATTAGTTGTCGTCACGCTTCCTGGTCCCGGATGGGGACTATATTCAGGGTTGGCAAAAATGAATTTCAAGCTTCTCGGTGCGCTTGGCCTTGCAGTCGTTCTGGCTGCATGCTCGGATGAATCAAACAAGGGTGCATCGACCGGTGCAGGCGCTACGGCTCAGGAAACCGGCGCTGCGCCCGGTAGCGAAGCCGATCTGGTTGCCAATGTCGGCGATCGCGTCTTCTTCGACCTGAACCGCAACACGCTCTCCAGCGATGCACAGGCAACTCTGGACAAGCAGGCAGCATGGCTCGCCCGCTACCCGCAGGTCAGCGTCGAAATCGCTGGTAACTGCGATGACCGAGGCACGGAAGAGTACAACATTGCGCTCGGCCAGCGTCGTGCGAATGCGGCTCGTGACTATCTGGTTGCCAAGGGCGTTGCTCCTTCGCGCATCACGACGATCTCCTACGGCAAGGACCGTCCGACCGCTGATGGTGACGACGAGCAGGCATGGGCTCAGAACCGTAACGCGATCACCTCGGTCAAGTAATCGGTTCGAGACTGCCGGGTTGTTCGTGGTTCTGACCTGATTTTTCACGTCAGCGCCTCGACAACCTGCCAAGTCTGACGATTGATTCTCCTCTGTGTCCTGCAGGGGATGAATTCGGATCTGGCGAAACCGGCTGGTGCTTTGGCATCAGCCGGTTTTGTTTTATGGAACGTCTGATTTACAAGTTCTTTTGAGCTATACGGCGAAGGATCATGCGCGGCATGATGCCAGCCATCACGATCTGACCGAAGGATGCGCCATGCGCGGTGCCCGAGTTTCCCGCTTCCTCATTCTCTCAACCGTCGCCGCTGCAACAGGGCTTGGGCTCTCACCTGCTCAGGCTCAGGTCACGAGCCGCGAGGGTATCGCGCTGCAAAACCAGATCCAGCAGCTCTCGCAGCAGCTTCAGCAGGTGCAGTCCAGTGCATCCTCCGTGCCGGTGAGTGGCAATGCCGCACCTGCCGTCAGTTCGGGCAACGGCGATCTCGTTTCCCAGCTTCTGCAGCGTGTCTCGACGCTTGAGAACGAAAACCGGGAGATGCGCGGAGAGCTCGATCAGCTGACCAATCAGGTCCAGACGCAGAATGCGACGCTCACCAAGCAGATTGGCGATATGCAGTTCGCCGCGCAGAATGGAGCCAGTGGCGCTGCGGCAGGCGCTGCAACCAGTGCTGGCGCCATGACTGCGCCAGCCACTCCCAGTGCGCCACCCGCAGCGCCCGCGGATAAACCGGCGACTGCGCTGGATCTGCTCAAATCCGGTCAGGCTGCCCTGAAGAGCCGTGACTATGCCACGGCACAGAGCAATGCCGAGCAGGCGCTGAAACTGGCCAAGACGGCCAATGGGAAGCTCGAATCGCAATTCCTGCTCGCCCAGTCTCTTGCGGGGCAGAAGCAGTATCGCGATTCCGCTGTGGCTTATTACGACGCTTATAATCGCTCCCCCAAGTCCGCACGCGCGCAGGAAGCCTTGCTTGGCGTCTCTGCCTCCATGCTGGCAATGGGCGACAAGAACTCGGCCTGTCAGGCCTTGCAGAAGCTCGATTCCGAGTTTCCTTCGCCCACACCACGCGTGAAGGCTGCCGTCACAAGCTTCAAGGGCCGTGCCAACTGTCACTGAGCGGGCTGATGCCTGAAGATGAAACTGCGAGCCGGTCATTCCAGCCGGGTGCAGGGCCCATCGTGGCAGGGGAGTTTGCGGCCCTCATGCAGGGTTTCGGGGCTTTTCCATTCGATGACCCCCGCTTTCCAATAGGTGTCGCAGTTTCGGGTGGTGCAGATAGTCTCTGTCTTGCCTGGTTGCTGCGACGCTGGCGCCGTGCCGTCAGGGCGTTTGTTGTCGATCATGGTTTGCGGGAAGCCTCCGCAGCCGAGGCTGCGCTGACAGCGTCCAGACTTGAAGCGCTCGATATCCCTGTGAGCGTTCTGCGCATTCAGGCGCTTGATGGCACGCGACGATTGCAGGAGAACGCAAGGGCTGCCCGTTACCAGATCCTCGCCGAGGCTTGCGCCGCTCATGGTATCCTCGACCTTGCATTGGGGCATCATGCCGGCGATCAGGCGGAGACCTTCCTTATGCGCAAGGCGCATGGAAGCACACCCTATGGCCTTGCTTCCATGGCGCTCAGTCGTGAGACGCCGCATCTGCGCTATCTTCGCCCTCTGCTGTCGATTGCGCCGGAGCGGCTTCGTGCCACACTGCAGGCGCATAAGATAGAATGGGTGGAAGATCCCAGTAACCAGAAGCGCTGCTTCGAGCGTGTCCGTATCCGGCAGGGTATGGATGCTGCGACGCGGCGCGATACGCTGATCGAGGCAGGCCCTTACGGGGTGCTACGCAACAGGCGATCGGAGGCCGTTGCGCGTTGGCTTGCCTCGATCCGCCTCGATCCTGCCGGGTATGCCGTCATGGCGGCTTTACCCGATGACCCGGGCCTCCTGGGGCAGCTCTGGCAGATGATATCTGGCGCGGCTTATCCCCCTTCTCCACCGGATATGGCCGCATTGATCGCCTCGCCGTGTCCGCTGACGCGATCAGGGTCTATCCTGTTCAAGGCAGGACGGTATGGCGACGGATGGATCCTTGCACGCGAGGCGGCGGCGATCCGTGCGCAGTCAGCTTTGTGTCAGGGGCTCTGGTGGGACAGGCGCTTCAAGGTGCGGGGGGTGCCCCTGCAGCCCGGGCTGAGTGTCGGCGCCCTAGGGCCGGAATCCTGCCGCTATCGCCACCATCCACTTCCTTCGCGCGTGCTGGCTGCCCTTCCGGCACTTTGGCGAGGGGGTAGTGTCGTGGGTGTGCCGACGTTGGGTGAGGGTATTTCACGAGGCTGGCCCGGTTTTGAACTCGTGTTTGAGCCCGCCGCCAGTCTGAGTGACCGGTCAAGATGGCCTGAATACCGGGAAACCGTGAAAACTTGATCGGCAGGGGGTGGGAACGTCCCCCCAAATGCTTATGTTATGAGAAAGATCAACGCTGTTGTCGGTTTAAGGCAGCAGACGAGGCTACCGAAGCCGACGTTTCTCCTAGAGAGTGCGCCGGTCGCATGGCCTGGCACCTGTTATTTGGAAACAATAGAGACCGTGATGAACAATTTTGGCCGCAATCTGGCACTCTGGGTGATCATCATCGTTCTGGCGTTGTTGCTTTTCCTGGCGTTTCAGCCGACGGGAAGCCAGCACGCAGCGCAGCAACTCGCCTATTCCGATTTCGTGACGGATATTGATGAAGGCAAGGTGCGCTCTGTCGTCGTGCAGAACCAGAACATCACAGGCACCCTGAAGGACGGCACGTCTTTTGAGACCTATGCACCGGTCGACCCTGGCCTGGTGCCACGAATGACAGGCAAGGGCGTAGAGGTTGTTGCCAAGCCGCTCGATGCGGATGGCAGCCCTATCCTGCGCGCCGTCACGAGCTGGCTGCCGATGATTTTCCTCCTGGGTATCGGTATCCTGTTCTTCCGGCAGATGCAGTCGGGCAGTGGCCGGGCTATGGGCTTCGGAAAGTCGCGTGCCCGTCTCCTGACCGAGAAGCAGGGGCGCGTCACGTTCGATGACGTTGCCGGTATCGATGAGGCAAAGGGAGAGCTCGAGGAGATTGTCGAGTTTCTGAAGGACCCGCAGAAATTTACCCGTCTGGGCGGCAAAATTCCCAAGGGTGCCCTGCTTGTTGGCCCGCCGGGCACGGGTAAGACCCTGCTCGCACGCGCTATTGCTGGCGAGGCCAATGTACCGTTCTTCACGATCTCCGGTTCGGACTTCGTCGAGATGTTTGTGGGTGTCGGTGCTTCGCGTGTGCGCGACATGTTCGAGCAGGGGAAGAAATCGGCGCCGTGCATCATCTTCATTGACGAAATCGATGCCGTTGGCCGTCATCGTGGCGCAGGTCTGGGTGGCGGCAATGACGAGCGTGAACAGACCCTCAACCAGATGCTGGTGGAGATGGACGGGTTTGAGAGCAATGAGGGCGTGATCCTTATTGCAGCGACAAACCGTCCTGACGTGCTCGACCCTGCCTTGCTCCGCCCCGGTCGTTTCGATCGTCAGGTTGTGGTGCCGAACCCGGATGTTGCGGGGCGTGAGAAGATCCTGCGCGTCCATATGCGCAAGGTACCGCTGGCTTCGGATGTTGATCCCAAAGTGATTGCACGTGGTACGCCGGGATTTTCTGGTGCCGACCTTGCCAATCTGGTCAATGAGGCCGCTCTGCTCGCTGCCCGTCTGGGCAAGCGCACCGTGGCAATGCTCGAATTCGACAATGCCAAGGACAAGGTTCTGATGGGCGCCGAACGTCGCTCACTGGCCATGACCGAGGACGAGAAGAAGAAGACAGCGTACCATGAAGGCGGCCATGCCATCTGTGCGCTGCTGACTGCCGGTTCCGATCCTATTCACAAGGCGACCATCATTCCGCGTGGCCGTGCTCTCGGTATGGTTCAGATCCTTCCAGAGGGTGATCGTCTGAACATGAGCCGGACCCAGCTCAAGGCGCAGCTCGTGCTGGCCATGGGTGGCCGTGCTGCTGAAGAGATCATCTTCGGCGCCGAAAATGTTGAGACCGGTGCCTCTGGTGACATCAAGATGGCGACGAATTACGCGCGCCGCATGGTCACTGAGTGGGGCATGAGCGAGAAGCTCGGCATGGTTGCTTACGGAGACAATGGTCAGGAGGTGTTCCTGGGGCACTCGGTGACCCAGAACAAGAACGTGTCCGAACAGACCGCTATGGAAATCGATCGTGAGATCCGGGTTCTGATCGATACCGCCTATCAGCAGGCTCACGCGCTCTTGCTGGAGCATATCGACGCGCTGCACCGGATCGCGAAGGCGCTTCTGGAATACGAAACGCTGTCTGGTGATGAGGTCGCGCGTGTGCTGCGTGGTGAGGAAATTACCCGCATAGAGGTGGATGACGCGGCCCCTGAGAACCGTCGCTCATCAGTCCCGACGGTCAAAGCCAAGGCGGCGGGCTCGACAGAAGCGCTGGATCCGTCTCCGCAGGCGGGTTGAGCCGTTCAACGGTTGAGGAGAGGGGGCGCAAGCCCCCTTTTTTCGTATGGCGCGGTGTGCTTGAAGAACGTCATGTCTTGCGCGCAAGCAAGCGACAGGAAGGGCGATTATGAGCAAGCAATCCAATCCAGGCCGCAAGCTGTTTGGCACTGACGGAATCCGTGGAAAGGCGAACAGCTTCCCAATGACCGTGGATGTGGCTCTTCGGCTCGGTCAGGCAGCTGGACTCCATTTTCGTCGTGGTGCCCATCGCCACAGCGTGGTGCTGGGTAAAGACACGCGACTCTCGGGCTACATGATCGAAAGCGCCCTGGTCTCAGGCTTTCTGTCAGCCGGTATGGATGTCATCCTTGTAGGGCCGCTGCCTACACCTGCCATTGCCATGCTGACGCGTTCCTTGCGGGCCGATCTGGGAGTGATGATTTCCGCCTCTCACAACCCGTTCGGTGATAATGGGATCAAACTATTTGGTCCCGACGGCTTCAAGCTCTCCGATGAGGTCGAGGCGGAAATTGAGTCCATGATGGCTCAGGATCTGACGGATCAGATGGCGTCCCCGGAGGAAGTGGGGCGGGCATCAAGGCTTAATGACGCTGCCGGGCGTTATATCGAGGCTGCCAAGGCCTCTTTCCCCAAAGGGTCACGACTTGATGGATTGCGTATCGTGCTGGACTGCGCCAACGGCGCGGCTTACCGCGTCGCGCCAACGGCTTTGTGGGAACTCGGCGCGGAAGTCATCAAGATCGGGTGCGAGCCAAATGGTGTAAATATCAACGCTGGGTGTGGATCGACTCATCCCGAGGCCCTTCAGCAGGCGGTGCTCGAAAACAAGGCCCATCTTGGTATCGCGCTGGATGGCGACGCTGATCGCCTCATAATCGTCGATGAACAGGGACGAATTGTTGATGGTGATCAGATTCTTGGTCTGATTGTCCTGTCCCTTCAGAAAAATCATCGTCTTGGCAGTGATGATGCGGTCGCGACGGTCATGTCGAATCTCGGCCTCGAGAGGAAGCTCGCCCAGCATGGGATTACGCTGCATCGTACAGCGGTGGGAGACCGCTACGTGGTCGAGAAAATGCGTCAGCATGCTATCAAACTTGGTGGCGAGCAGTCCGGTCACATGATCCTGTCTGACTTCGCGACCACTGGTGACGGGCTTATAGCTGCGTTGCAGGTCCTCGCTGTGCTGGTCGAGGATGGGCGACCCGCCAGCGAGATTTTGCGTGTTTTTGAGCCGTTTCCCCAGTTGCTCCGTAACGTGCGCTATCGGGGTGGAGATCCGCTCTCGACGGAACTTCTTGCACAGGCAAGGCTGGAGGCGGAAAAGCGTCTTGAGGGCAAGGGGCGCCTCGTGCTGCGCAAGAGCGGTACTGAACCCCTGATTCGAGTCATGGCTGAAGCGGAGGATTCCGCCTTGGTGGAGGAAGTCGTCGCACTGATCTGTGATGCCGTGCACAGAGCGGTTGCCGTCTGATGCAAGGTCGGGTGCTGATCGTGGCAGGAAGTGATTCCGGGGGTGGGGCCGGGATTCAAGCCGACATCAAGACCGTGACAGCCCTTGGTGGTTTTGCCACGACAGCGATTACTGCGGTCACTGCACAAAATACCTTCGGTGTCAGCCGGATCGACTACATGTCACCCGAGATGGTGGCCGAGCAGATGAAGATGGTGCTCGACGATATCGGCGCAGATATCATCAAGCTTGGTATGCTTGGCAATGCTGCGATCATGCAAGCCGTCGACGACGTATTGAGTTCCTACCCAGCGATACCCTGTGTAATGGATCCGGTTATGGTGGCCACCAGTGGTGCGCGATTGATGACGCCAGATGGCGAGGCCATGCTGACGCGTCTTTACGCGCGGTGTTTCATGCTCACCCCTAACCTTCCTGAACTCGAGGCTCTGAGTGGGAAGACGCTCTCGACCGAAAGAGAGATGGCCGATGCAGCGCACACCTTCGCACGCACCCACGAGATTGAGTGGATCCTGGCAAAAGGTGGTCATCTGGTTGGGCCAAACGTTACAGATATTCTGATCGGGCAGAATGCGACGTATCCTTACTCAGATACGAGGTTGGAAACGCTTCATACGCACGGGACCGGGTGCACATTGGCGAGCGCCATTGCGACCGGTCTTGCTCAGGGTCTCAGCGTGGAAAGTGCAGTGGCGCGTGCGCGCCTCTACGTCAGACAGGCCATTTTGCAGGCCCCCGCTTATGGTCAGGGAAAAGCGCGCCCAATGAACCATTTCCCACAATCATGGTGAGGGCTGAAGTGCGGCAATATGATGTGGCGTCTGTTCAGACGGGGGAATGACCGACACCGGCCGGGTGTCGTCCCGGAGGACATAGCCACGCCCCCAGACCGTGCCAATCATCTGGCCGGCTCCGAATTGCTGCAATTTGCGACGCAGCTTGCAGATAAACACATCGATGATCTTCATCTCGGGCTCATCGATACCCCCGTAGAGGTGGTTGAGAAAGGCGTCCTTCGTCAGGACGTTGCCGCGCCTCAAAACCAGAAGTTCCAGTATGGCATATTCCTTGCCTGTCAACTGAACCTGATGCCCGTTGACGGATGCGCTCTTGGCGTTCAGGTCAAGGGAGAGAGGGCCGACCGTCATGACGGTCGTACTGAACCCTCTGGAGCGACGTAATACCGCCTGCAAACGTGCAAGCAATTCTTCTGTGTCGAATGGTTTTGTTATGTAATCATCGGCACCCGCATGGAGTGCCTTTATTTTTGCCTGTGCGCGGGTCATTGCGCTGAGTACTATAATTGGTGTGTGTATTTGCGTCTTGCGGACGCGTCGGATGACTTCGTAACCCTCAAGATCTTCGAGAGTCAGTTCTGTCAGAGCAAGGTCATAGTCATAATGGCGCAGCATATCGATTGCTTCATGCCCGGTTTGCGCATGATCAACAGTAATACCGCCCTGCGTGAGTGTTTTGATCAGCGCTTGAGCCGTTGTCTGTTCGCTTTCCACAAGAAGGAGGCGCATCTCATCAATCTCCAGGGTTGATGATTGCTAGTTACTACCTAAGGTTGCTGCCCGCAAGGAAAATACTTTCTTCGCGTGCAAAACATTTCCTCAGGTAGTTAATGACTCTTTAACGAATTAACCATACAATTTCTGCAAGAAAAAATATTTGTCTTCCAAAAATACTACGCCGCACTTGGAGATTTCTGTTTGGTATTGAAAGTTTTTTCAATGCTAACACCAGGTTATTTAACGATGGTTAACGAATGATGGCATGTACCGGTCAGGCCATGGGATTGTAATTACTCATATGCGCGCTCAGGTTGTAATGCCATAATTCCCACCTCACATCTCTCTGACTTCAGAGATAGGAAAGTGGGTGCCGTGCAAATTATCGTACTACTTTATAACTTTCGATGTCGGTAGTTGCTTGATCGAGAGGCTGGAACTGGCGTCAATGTCAGTGGGCCTGCAATGAAAAGTGAGCACTGTGCAAATAAGGAAAAGCACCCGGTTGCAGAGATGGTATGAACTGATGGATCGTGCTCAGGCACTCACTGCCGTCCTGCGTCGCGAAACGGGCGTTCGCCACGCGAGGCGTAGTGCCGAAGCTGCCATTGTTGATGCTGAACGCAACATACTCGACTCGAATGATGAGGACAGTAAGGTCGAGGGGTTCGTCAATTGGCTGCCCGAGGCGCGCTCAGTCATTGAAAGAGCCAGGCTGGATGAACGAGAGGTAGCGATCGACGTAGCCGTAGCCTATCAAGCCTATATTCAGGCAAAAACTGCCATACGGCGGGCAAAGCCGGCAGACGTAGCGGATGAAGCGCCCCTCACATAGCCGAGTGCCTGCAAGTTTCAGGGTGAAACAACTTAGATCGCTCTGCGGGACACGGCTCGGAACTGGGCGATTCGTCTCGTTTCTCAGGTGATTAAAGGGTTTTTTCATCGCCCCCCGCGCTCAGCCAAGGGCGACTGCCGATGATCACGCACGCAACCGGATGGGTGGCGTCGCGCAGAAAGGAAAGATAGGTCGATCCACCATCGTCGAACAGGTCGGTACGGGCGCTGAGGATGGCGCTGACCACACCGGCTTCGCGCGTCGCGAGTGTCTCGGCAGCATGACCCATAAGGCGCTGCACGGCCTTCTCAAGGGCAGTGAGAAGATCACCTTTGTCCCTGCCACACTCCCCGAAACGCGCGTGCATGCGATCCCAGTCTTCGCGAGAGATGAACGCCGGAATACCATTCTCAGGTGTCTGGCGCTCCGCCCGTAAAAGCTGTCCGGTTTGTGCCAGGCCGAGGATATCGGCCTCGGGCAGGGTTGCCGGGTCGAGGGCAAATTCCTTCATGTCCTGCTACTTTCTGCGTCAAAAATATCCGGACCTGGCGTGGCCCGGATATGATGTTCAGTATGCCCGGTTCAGTTATCCTGACCCTGCATCTGCCCCGGTGGTGTTCCCATGGCCTGCATCAGTGCAGTCACTTGATCCGGATGGGCGTGAAAGAGGGCAATATTGGCCGGGTTCGGCGCAGGTAGGCCTGCGGGCAGAGGCTGACCATTTGTCGCAGCAACTGTCATCCCGAAGGCGGTCATGCCCATCACGAACGTCTCTGGCGTGAAGCCGTGTGCGCTCAGGATGGCAGGCAGACCCGGGATGGATTGCATCTGGGCGATTGTCGCCCGCAGCGACATCTGGGTGGAATTGGGCGGCCGGATATTGGCCGCCTGAAGCGCCTGGACCGTCTGTGCTGCACGCGGCATGAAGTCGGCAGGCAGGGGATAACCCAGCCCTGCCTCGATATCCTGCCTCATTTCGGGCGGGATGCTCTGCTGGCTTTGCGCACCAGCGGGCGCGTTCTGCGCCAAGGCGTTTGCTGCAACCAGAGAAGGTGAGGCGCCAAGCGCGAAGCCTAGCGCGGCGAGTCTTGTAAGGTGCATTTTCATCATACCCACGCCCCCTTGCGCATCAGCGGTGTCGCCGTGCCGTCCTCAGCCAGACCATCAAGGTCGATCTTGTCCGAGCCGATCATCCAGTCGATATGGATCATGCTCGTATTGGCACCGCGGGCAGCGAGCATCTCAGCCGATGCCCCTTCGGTGTCGAACAGGCATTTGGTGTAGGCCTGACCAAGCGCAATATGGCTCGAAGCATTTTCATCGAACAGCGTGTTGCGAAACAGGATGCCGGTGTCCGAGATGGGCGAGGCATGGGGTACCAGAGCCACTTCGCCAAGGCGGGCGGCGCCTTCATCTGTTTCCAGAATCCGGCGTAGCGCGTCTTCTCCCTTCCCGGCATGGGCCTCGATGATACACCCCTCGGCAAAGGTCACGCGGATTTCGTCGATCAGCGTGCCCTGATGAAAGAGCGGCTTGGTGCTTGAAACGTGTCCGCTCACCCGATGGCTGTGAGGCGTTGTAAAGACTTCTTCTGTCGGGATATTCGGGTTGCAGTCGATCCCGTTTGTCGTGCGCTCGGCACCGCCTGCCCAGGCATGACCATCCGCAAGGCCTACCGTCAGATCCGTGCCGGGGCCGGTGAAGTGCAGGGCATGAAAGCGGCGCTCATTCAGCATCGCCGCCTTGGCATGCAAGGTTGCATTATGCTGCTTCCAGGCAATGACAGGATCAGCCGCATCCAGTCGGGACGAGGCGAATATGGCGTTCCAGAGTCGGTCCTGCGCTTCCTGCGTCGGCAGATCGGGAAAGACCTGCGCAGCCCAGCTGGCTGTTGCATAGGCAACAATCGTCCAGTTGGTATCAAAGCGCGTGATGATCTCCATCGCCTCACGGCTGGCACGCGATGCGGCGCGGCTTGCGCGCGACACGCGGGCCGGATCCTGCCCGTTAAGCAGGGTCGGGTTGCTGCCGGTAATGGCGAGACGCGCAGCACCTTCCCGATAAGCCCGTGCAATGCCATCCGCCATCCACTGGGCGCTCTTGTCGAGGCTCTCATCGGAGGCAAAGCGATAGCGTGCCAGCGTTGCCTCATCATCGGCATATTGCGTTGTGACGAGGCTCGCGCCGGCGCGATAGGCGTGCTCGGTGATGCGGCGCACCAGCGAGACGGCCTCCAGCGGCGCGGAAATCACCAGTTCCTGACCGGGCTGGAGATTCAGCCCGATGCGAACGGCAACTTCGCCGAGTCTGTCGAGACGCTCGGTGAATGAGAGGGTGGCTTCAGACATCACGTTTCTCCTGCGGGGCAAGCCTTTGTTCGACTCCGGGTCAGCGCCCTGCTCACTTGAGGTGAGGGGCGCCTGATCGAACGAGATTACTCGCCAAATGTCTCGGCATGATGGGCGCGGCGCGGCGCACGGCGCTGGCGTTCGTTGCGCTGCGACTTGTCCTGCGACGCGGGCTTGTCATTGCGTGGTGCGGTTCGGATCTCGACCTCGAGCTCGCGGATACGACGCTGCACACTTTCCTTGAGCGAGGGCGAAGTATGCGGCTTCATCGTCGCGAGCGTTTCCTTGAGGTCACGCAGCTGCTTCTGCTTCTCGGCGAGATTGCGCCGGATGGGCTGGTTGTCTGAAAGCTGTCCTGTGTACGAACGCATCGTGAAATCTCTTTATCTGCCCGGTCAGCCCGGGACTCGTTTTTCGGCATGGAACCAGACCGGCGACTCATCGCGCCGGGCCAGTCCCGTCATGTGAAGGTCAGAAGGGTGACTGCGCTGATAGTCAGCGCGCGGTCAGACCCATTGAAGCGAGCGCCTCGATCAGGCGGCTCATCTCATCATCCGTGCCGATCGTGATGCGAAGCCAGTCGCGTATGCGAGGGGCACTCAGCTGCCGGACAATGATGTGGCGCTCCCGAAGCCCAACCAGCAGATCGCCAGCCTTGTGCGCGGGGTGATGCACAAGAACGAAATTGGCACAGGAAGGCAGAATGTCAAAGCCCAACCCGCTCATGGCCTGCACAAACCTGTCGCGGCTCGCCATGACTCGTCCGGTGGTCGAGGCCAACCACGTCGTATCGGCAATGGCGGCAGAGGCCCCGGCCTGGGCGAGACGGCTGAGCGGGTAGGAATTGAAGCTATCCTTGACCCGGATCAATCCCTCAATCAGGTCCGGGTGGCCTATGGCGTAACCAACCCGCAGCCCCGCGAGAGCACGCGACTTCGAAAGGGTCTGCACAACCAGCAGATTGTCATGCTTCCGGGTGAGGGACACAGCAGACTCGGCGCCAAAATCAACATAGGCTTCGTCAATGATGATCGTACGGTCAGGCTGCAGCGTTGCAAGGCGTGAGATTGCCTCGAGTGACAGGGCGTGCCCGGTATTGGCGTTGGGATTGGCAATCGCGATGCCGCCGCACGGAATGGCATAATCCTCGATATCGATCTCGAAGCGCGCGTTGAGCGGTATTTCTTGATAGGGCTGACCGAACAGACCGCAATAGACGGGATAGAACCCATAGCTCACATCGGCAAAGAGCATGGGCGCTTCCGGTGCGATCAGCGCCCGGAAGGCATGGGCCAGCACTTCGTCAGACCCGTTACCGACAAACACGCGTTCCGGCACCATGTCATAGACCGATGCAATGGTCTGGCGCAGATCACGGGCTGTCGGGTCCGGGTAGAGCCGCAGACTATCATTGCAGCCTTCCTGCATGACACTCAGCGCGGCCGGGCTCGGTCCGTAGGGAAGCTCGTTGGTGTTGAGCTTCAGGATATCGGTGAAATGCGGCTGCTCGCCCGGGATATAGGGGTGCAGGTCCGCAACCAGCGGGTTCCAGAACCGGCTCATGAGAAATCCGCTTCGCTTGAGGTGAAAAGATGGCTCTGGCCATGCGATTCCGCGATATCGAGCACGGACAGGCCTTCTGCATCACGATGGGCAGGATTGGCGCCCTTCGAGAGCAGAAACCGCACCATATCCTGACGTCCGAACATGACGGCAAACATGAGCGGCGTGCGGCCCAGATGGCTGGGTATATCGAGACTGGCGCCTGCACTGACGAGCAGTTCGGCCACGGCAAGATGCCCCTTGAAGGCGACCCCCGACAGGGCTGTCGCACCTTTTGCATCCTGCGTGTCAGGGTTGGCGCCGCGTTCGAGAAGCAGCGCCGTCGCGGGCAGGACGCCATTATAGGCCGCGACGATCAAAGCCGTGTAGCCGCGGCTGTCCTGTGCATCGACTGCCATGCCTGCATCGAGAAATTGCGTCAGCATGTCGGTGTCGTCCACGCGGGCGGCATCGATGAAAAGCGCGGTGATCTGTTCTGGCGAAAAACTGCCTGCCGGCATCATCTCGGTCATCGTGGGGTTGAGACTCTCATTCCTGAACTGGCGCGGTCACGGGGATCGCAGAGAGAAATCATAGCCGAGCCCCGGTCGATCCGAAAGAAGCCCTGTAGATTTAGATGGCTCGTGTCCTATGGTGACTTGCCCTCTGATGCTGCGCCCTAAGCGCGCCTTGCGAGGAAATCGGGCAATGCAACGAGCCTGTTTGGGTCGGGCTGTGGAGCAGGGGGACAAGAGCTGCTATTCTTCAGATGGACCGTCGCAAATGGTGGGCTCGCTTATGTCTTGCCATCGCTCGATAGCTGACGATTCTTCTCTGCTCGGGAGCTCTCTGGAGGTCGCGCGGAGCGTCTCGTAGGTCATTGGGTGCCGATGCGAGGCAGCCCGAGATAAAGCGCCCCGAGCCGTTGGCCATTATCGTTTCAGGGCCGTAAGCAGGTGGTATTGATACCGGACGCGACCGGGCGCCTCAGAGGGTGGAGGAACGCCTTGATGCATGGCCCTGCTGACGCGGGGCGCGCCGTCACGGGAGCGAGGATCGCAACGCCTTATTATTCCTTTGTCATGATGATGCACCCGACCCGTGCACGCGTGAGTGGGGTGGCACCTTCCCGCCGCCATGCGTGTTGATCGTCACAAGAAGGTGGTCTGGCTGGAATTCGCGTTCGCGGGAAGTGGATGATGGGGAGCTCTCCAACCAAGTGCGCGTCGGGGCAAAATGTTGAAGGGGCTGGCGGCGCGAGGGGCAGGCCGGGGCAGTCCGTCGAAGCGCCGACTACCCGGTCACCTTAGTGCCAGACAACCTGTGTAGGATATATGGGTTTCACGGCGGCCCGGCCAGCAGCGCCCTCTGCGAGAAAAGTGAAACAGACGGGCGTCAGGTTTGTGAGCTGCTTAATCTCGATTTCATCGCTCATCATGAAGATCGTGTGACAACCCCGGCGGACCGCCGACACGCCCTGGGCGGACCGTCGGGCGGGGAAAAGCGATAAGCGGCGGGTTCACAGCAACTCCATCTATTGTTGCGCGGCCCCAGTTGAGACCGATGCGCGGCAAATCCTGCAAATTTTCGTGTAGTCGAGCAGTCGTGATGGTTTTGGCTCTAGCACAATGTGGGCAATGGGCGTTTTATGCGCAACGCAATGTATTGCCTGGCCGGTAGGCTTCAGTCTGGTTTCAATGCTGTCGGGAATTTGAGGCAATATGTGCAGTCCAGCGGAACATCGCGCTGACCAGGGCGTATGGTCAGGGTGTTTGGAAACCGCCTCCCCACGGTGCGCCGTGCAAGGTGAGGATGGGCGCTGACTCTGCATGGTCGCCGATACGAAAAGGATCCCCGATGGGGTTGTCTCGGACAGCAAACCGGTCTTGAACATTGGTGTCTGTCCGGCTGATGGTTTTCCATCGCAGAGAGTTAATTCGGAGGTCGATTTTTGATGCGTTCTTGTAGCAACCCGTCCGCGTTCGGCGCGGAAACCGGTGGAGCGGCCGGCGCCAGTGTCTCTGACATCGCGCAGCTGAGCATCAACACCATCCGCACCCTGTCGATGGATGGTGTGGAAAAGGCCGACTCAGGCCATCCGGGAACGGCCATGGCGCTGGCTCCTGTCATGTACACCCTCTGGCAAAATGACCTGAAATACGATCCGGCCGATCCGCTTTGGCCCGGCCGCGACCGTTTCGTGCTGTCCGTCGGTCACGCGTCGATGCTGCTGTATTCGACGATCTACCTGACCGGCATTCGCGATGTGGTGAAGGACAAGGTTCTCGACAGCCCGTCGCTGACCCTCGAAGATCTCAAGCAGTTCCGTCAGCTGAATTCCAAGACCCCTGGTCATCCGGAATTCCGCCACACCTCCGGCGTTGAGACCACCACCGGCCCGCTGGGTCAGGGCTGTGGCAACTCCGTCGGTATGGCAATGGCCGAGAAGTATCTCGCTGCCCATTACAACCGCCCCGGCTTCGATCTGTTCGACTACCACACCTATGTGTTCTGTGGTGACGGCGACATGATGGAAGGCGTTTCGTCCGAAGCGGCTTCGATGGCGGGTCACCTGGGTCTGGGCAATCTGATCTGGCTGTATGACTCCAACCAGATCTCGATCGAAGGCTCCACCAATCTTGCCTTCACGGAAAACGTGGCTGAGCGTTTCCGCGCCTATAAGTGGCACGTGGTGACGGTCAACGATGTCAATGACATCGATGCTGTCAGCAAGGCCCTTGAGGAAGCCCGCTCGGTCAAGGATCGTCCGAGCCTCATCGTGATGCACACGGTGATTGGTTTCGGTGCCCCCAAGAAGGCCGGTACGGCCTCTGCCCATGGCGAGCCGCTTGGCGAAGAAGAAATCGCCGGTGCCAAGAAGGCCTATCACTGGCCCTGGACCGATGCTTTCCATGTGCCGGAAGGCGTTCTTGAGCACTTCCAGGAAGGCCTCGGCAAGCGCGGTGCCAAGGCGCGTGCGGAATGGCATGCCC
Organism: Asaia sp. A2; assembly: GCF_057319415.1. Taxonomy (NCBI): domain Bacteria; kingdom Pseudomonadati; phylum Pseudomonadota; class Alphaproteobacteria; order Acetobacterales; family Acetobacteraceae; genus Asaia; species Asaia sp. A2. Next base: position 286,552 of record NZ_JBXWTO010000001.1, on the reverse strand, counting down.
TGTTTGACCGCTACACCAGCGAATATCCGAAGGAAGCCGCCGAGCTGCGCGCGATCTTCGAGCGTCGTCTGCCGGAAGGCTGGGACAAGGATATCCCGGTCTGGGAAGCCGACGCCAAGGGTATTGCCTCACGCGCCAGCTCGGGCAAGCTGATCAACGCCGTCGCCAAGAACATCCCCTGGATGATCGGTGGTTCGGCTGACCTTTCGCCCTCGACCAAGACGAACCTGACCTTCGAGGGTGCTGGTTCGTTCCAGCCGCCGCAGTGGGGTGGCACTTATGGCGGCCGCAATGTTCATTTCGGCATTCGCGAACATGCCATGGGGTCGATCTGCAACGGTATGGCGCTGGCTGGTCTGCGCACCTACGGTTCGGGCTTCCTGATCTTCTCGGATTACATGAAGGCCCCGATCCGTCTGTCGGCTCTTATGGAGCTGCCGGTCATCTACATCTTCACCCATGACTCCATCGGTGTTGGTGAAGACGGTCCGACGCATCAGCCGATCGAGCAGCTGGCCCAGCTGCGCGCCACCCCCGGTATCATGACCATTCGTCCCGGCGACGCCAACGAAGTGTCTGAAGCCTGGCGCACCCTGATCCCGCAGACGCACAAGCCTGCCGTGCTCGTTCTGAGCCGTCAGAACCTGCCGACGCTGGATCGCAGCAAGTATGCTTCCGCCGCTGGTGTAGCGAAGGGCGCTTATGTCCTGGCAAGCTGTGAAGGCAAGCCGGATGTCATCCTGATGGCCTCGGGTTCGGAAGTCTCGCTGGTGGTCGATGCCTACGAGAAGCTGACGGCAGAAGGCATCAAGGCCCGCGTCGTTTCCTTCCCGTCCTTCGACCTCTTCGAGGAGCAGGATCAGGCTTACAAGGACAGTGTGCTGCCGCCGGACGTCAAGGGACGTGTGGCCGTTGAACAGGCTGCCGCCTTCGGCTGGGATCGTTATACCGGCATCGGCGGTTCGATCATCGCGATGAACAGCTTCGGCGCCTCGGCACCGCTCAAGAGCCTTCTCACCAAGTTCGGCTTCACGCCGGAGAAGGTTTACGATGCGGCCCGCGAGCAGGCTGCCCGAAAGTAAGACGACTACCGGGGCCTGACCGCCTCCTCGGCGGTCGGGCCTCTCGGGGCCCTAGCGTGCTTTGGCCCCCTCAATATGAGGTCAGGGTCGGAAGGCCGACCTGAGCTGAGACGGGTATCCACAGGGAACCCGTCAGGTGGACAGACAGGAGTACGTCATGGACGTCGAACAGAAGCAGGGTGCCGCCACGAGCGGAAACCCGCTGCGTGACCTTTCCAAATTTGGCCAGTCACCCTGGCTGGACTTCATCCAGAGATCCTACACTGCCGATGGCAGCCTGAAGAAGCTGGTGGACGAGGACGGCCTGCGTGGCGTGACCTCCAATCCGGCCATCTTCGAAAAGGCGATGGGCTACGGCACGGATTATGACGCCCAGATCAAGGATCTGCTGGCGAAGGAAATCCTCTCCGCCGGTGAGCTCTACGAGAAACTCGCCATCACCGACATCAAGGCGACCGCCAAGGTCATGCACCCGGTATTCGTGCAGACCAAGGGTCTCGATGGTTATGTGAGCCTTGAGGTCTCGCCTTATCTCGCTTTCGACACCAAGGCCACGGCTGACGAAGCCCGCCGTCTGTGGGCTGCCGTGAGCGAAGAAAACCTGATGATCAAGATTCCGGGCACGCCTGAAGGTGTTCCGGCATTCCAGGAAGTCACTTCGGAAGGCATCAGCGTCAACGTCACGCTTCTTTTCTCGCTCGAAGCCTACAAGAATGTTCTTGAAGCCTACATCAAGGGCCTTGAGATCCGTCATGCAGCGGGCAAGGACATCAGCAAGATCGCCAGCGTGGCGTCGTTCTTCGTATCGCGCATCGATGGCAAGATCGACGGTGCCATCGACCGTCGCGTGAAAGAAGGCGACAAGGATGCCGAGGCGCTGAAGGCTCTGCGTGGCAAGGTTGCCATCGCGAACGCCAAGGTTGCGTATCAGCATTATCTCGAAGTCACAGCTTCCGAGCGTTGGAAGAAGCTGGCAGCGGCCGGTGCCAATCCGCAGCGTCTGCTCTGGGCCTCGACCGGCACCAAGGACAAGAGCTTCTCGGACGTTCTTTATGTTGAAGAGCTGATCGGTGAGGACACGGTCAACACCATTCCGCCCGCAACCTTCGATGCCTTCCGTGATCATGGCAAGCTGCGTGCCAGCCTGACCGAAAACGTGGAAGATGCCTTCAAGGTGCTTGAGCAGCAGGCCAAGCTCGGCCTCGACCTCGATGGTGTCACCAAGACCCTCGTAACAGAAGGCTGCGCTTCGTTCTGCGACGCTTTCGACCAGCTGCTTGGGGCGGTAGCAAACAAGCAGGCCACGTTTCTCGGGTCCAAACTGATCGAGCAGAAGACCGACCTTCCGGCCGATCTGAAAGCCGCCTCTGATGCGGTTCTCGAAGACTGGCGCAAGACCGGCAAGGGCCGCAAGCTCTGGGCCAAGGACGCCTCTGTCTGGACAGGTGGTGACGAGGCCAGCTGGCTGAAATGGCTCGACATTGTGGAAGAGCGTCTGGCTCATGTTTCTGAGCTCGAGGCTTTCGCCAGCGAAGTCAAGGCCAAGGGCTTCAGTGACGTGCTGCTGCTCGGTATGGGCGGTTCGAGCCTCGGTCCGGAAGTGATTTCGGAAACCTTTGGCCAGATCGCAGGCTTCCCCAAGCTGCACGTGCTCGACAGCACGGACCCGCAGCAGGTGAAAACCTTCGAGAACGCGGTCGACCTGAAGAACACGCTCTTCATCGTCTCGTCCAAGTCGGGCGGCACGCTGGAGCCGAACATTCTGAAGGCGTACTTCTTCGCCGCTGCCGAAAAGGCGCTCGGTTCGGCCCCTGGCAAGCACTTTGTTGCCGTGACCGATCCTGGCTCGCACATGGAGCAGGTGGCCAAGGGCGATGGCTTCTGGAAAATCTTCTACGGTGAGAAGCAGATTGGTGGCCGGTTCTCCGTGCTGTCCAATTTCGGTCTCGTCCCCGCAGCCGCCGCTGGTCTGAACGTTCGTGCGTTCCTCGAATCGGCTCTGCGTTCCGTGAAGGGCGCCTCGGCCAGCACCCCGCCGGCGCAGAACACGGCGCTTCAGCTCGGTGCCATCCTTGGTGCGGCTGCCACGAAGTTTGGTCGTGACAAGGTGACGATCATCGCTTCGCCTGCGATCTATGACCTTGGTGCGTGGCTTGAGCAGCTTCTGGCTGAATCGACCGGCAAGAAGGGCACTGGCCTGATCCCGATCGATGACGAGACCCTCGGTGCACCGGGCGTTTACGGCAAGGATCGCGTCTTCGCCTATCTGCGCCTGACGGATGCGCCCTGCCCGAACCAGGAAAAGGCCATTGCCGCGCTCGTCGCCGCCGGTGAGCCGGTTGTGACGATCGATCTGGCTGACAAGCTCGATATCGCCCAGGCATTTTTCCATTGGGAATATGCCACGGCCGTTGCAGGCTCGGTTCTGGCAATCGATCCTTTCGATCAGCCGGATGTCGAGTTCAGCAAGATCGAGACCAAGAAGCTCACGACCGCCTTCAACGAGACGGGCAAGCTTCCGGCCGAGACGCCGTTTGCAACTTCGGGTGCGTTCGAGTTCTTCGCTGACGATACCAATGCCAAGGCATTGGGCGGCGGTGATGCGCTGGCAATCCTGAAGGCGCATTTTGGTCGCGTGAAGGCTGGCGACTATGTGGGCGTTCTCGCTTATGTGGAGCGCGATCTGAAGACGCGTGAGTGGATCCAGAACGTTCGTCTCAATCTGCGCGACCAGCTCAAGGTCGCAACGGCAGCCGAATTCGGCCCGCGTTTCCTGCATTCGACCGGCCAGGCCTATAAGGGCGGCCCTAACAGCGGTGTGTTCCTTCAGATCACGGTGGATGATCATGCAGATCTCGCCGTGCCGGGTGAGCGCTTCACGTTTAGTGTGGTGAAGGCAGCTCAGGCACGCGGCGATTTCGACGTGCTGTCCGAGCGCGGCCGTCGCGCCCTTCGTGTGCACATCAAGGGACCGCTTGAAGCTGGCCTCGCCGAACTGGCGACGGTCATCAAGAAGGCCGTCTGAGACTGATGCAATCCGCCCCGCTCCAACGGGGCGGATTGTTTTTTGACGTGGTAGTTAGAGGGCACAGGAAAACTGTGCAGGAGTTTTAGAGATGCAAATCGGTATTGTTGGCCTTGGCCGTATGGGCGGCAACATTGCAGTACGCCTGACCCGTCATGGTCATGACGTCGTGCTGTTCGACCGCACGCCTGAAGTTGTGACCAAGACGTTCGACCGTGCCGAGAAAGGCCGTGCGATCGCTGCGAACTCGGTGGCCGATCTGGTCAGCAAGCTTTCGGCAGAGCGCAAGATCGTCTGGGTCATGCTGCCGGCCGGTGAGATCACCGAAGCCTGCGTGCAGGAACTGCGTGGCCTGCTCGGCAAGGACGACATCGTGATCGATGGTGGCAACAGCTACTACAAGGACGACGTCCGTCGCGCTCATGAGCTGATGGAAAAGGGCATTCACTACATCGACGTCGGCACGTCGGGCGGTGTCTGGGGCCTCGAACGCGGCTATTGCATGATGTACGGCGGCACCAAGGATTCGGCCGATCATATCGACCCGATCCTGAAGGCTCTGGCACCGGGCAAGGGTGACGTTGTGCGCACCATCGGTCGTGACCGTGAGGGCCTCGATCCGCGCGCCGAGGAAGGCTATCTGCATTGCGGCCCGGCCGGTTCGGGTCACTTCGTCAAGATGGTCCATAACGGCATCGAATACGGCATGATGCAGGCTTTTGCTGAAGGCTTCGACGTCATGAAATCGAAGAACTCGCCGGTCCTGCAGGAAGACCAGCGCTTTGACCTGAACATGGCCGATATTGCTGAAGTCTGGCGTCGCGGCAGCGTTGTATCGTCCTGGCTGCTCGACCTGACGGCCGATGCGCTCGCCAAGAACGAATCCCTCTCCGAGTTCTCGGGTGAGGTCGCCGATTCGGGTGAGGGTCGCTGGACGATTGAAGCGGCTATCGAGGAGTCGGTGCCGGTGCCGGTCATGACGGCCTCGCTCTTCACGCGCTTCCGCTCGCGTTCGGGCAATAACTACGCAGAGAAGATTCTCTCTGCCATGCGCTTTGGTTTCGGCGGTCACGTCGAGAAGAAGTGACAAGACGGGCTGGGACCTTCTCTGGTCCCGGCCCTTTTTCTTTCTCTAAGCTGTCTGCCTGAATGCCAGCGGGAGTCCGAATGCTCCCGCTCGCACTCCGGCTTTCCGATTATCGACTAAAAAGGTTTGGCATATGGTCGACGTTTCCGCTTCAGCACATGCGGCATTGTCCAATAACGAGACAACGCGTGGAGTTCGCCAGGCGCCTCCGGGGTCCATGGTCATTTTTGGCGGTGGTGGCGATCTGACCAAACGTCTTCTCGTCCCGGCTATCTACAATCTGGACTCGGCCGGTCTCCTCAGTGAGGATTTTTCGATCATCGTGGTCGATTGGGCTGAGATGACGACAGAGGGGCTGCTGGAACAACTCAAGGGCGCACTGGACGATTTCGTCAGCAAGCGCGGGACCAATGCGACCAAGTTGCGTCAGGATGTGTGGGATCGCCTTTCGCAGAGCATCACCTACCTGCGGGGCTCCTTCGAGGAGATCTCGACTTTCGAGGCGCTCAAGGAGCGTCTGGGGGAGCGTTCTGCCGTATTCTATCTTGCCGTGGCGGCCCGGTTTTTTGGTCCGATCGTTGATCTGTTGGGCAAATCCGGGTTGGCCGAACAGACGGATACGATGTCACGCCGCGTGATTATCGAAAAGCCATTTGGCGCGGATCTGGAGTCTGCCAAGGCGCTGAACGCTCGCCTGCTGCGTTCGCTGGATGAAAACCAGATCTATCGTATTGACCATTACCTCGGCAAGGAAACGGTCCAGAACATCCTGGCCCTTCGCTTTTCAAACGGTTTTTTTGAGCCGCTCTGGAACCGCCAGAATATCGATCACGTGCAGATCACGGCAGCTGAGACCGTTGGTGTTGAGCGACGTGGCCGTTTTTATGAGAGCACGGGTGCCATTCGCGATATGGTGCCGAACCACCTGATGCAGCTTCTCTCCATGGTCGCCATGGAGGCACCGACGTCCTTCGATGCTGAGGCTGTTCGTGACGAGAAAGCCAAGGTGCTGAGCGCCATTCAGCCGCTCGATCTGTCTCAGGTTGTGCGTGGCCAGTATGTCAGTGGCTCCTTTGGGGTCGGGGACGAAGCGGAGGCGTTGCGCGGCTATCGCGAGGAGCCCGATGTGGCGATGGGCAGCCAGACCGAAACCTATGTCGCGATGAAACTGCGCATCGATAACTGGCGCTGGGCGGGTGTGCCGTTCTATCTGCGCACAGGCAAGCGTCTGCGTCGTCGCAAGACCGAGATTGCGATCCATTTCAAGCAGGCACCCTTTGCGCTGTTTCGCGATACACCGGTGGACAAGCTCACCCCCAATATCATGGTGCTGCATATCCAGCCGACTGAAGGTGTGACCATGCAGTTTTCTGCCAAGGTGCCGGGTCCTTCGGTCCGCCTCGGTGGCGTACGTATGAAGTTCGACTATTCCGACTGGTTCAGCGAGGGGCCGAGCACCGGCTACGAGACGCTCATCTACGATTGCATGATTGGCGACCAGACGCTCTACCAGCGCGCCGATACCATCGAAGAGGGCTGGCGCATTGTCGAACCGGCGTTCACGCAGAACATCGCTGACAAGTCACCGCTCTGTTTCTATCCGGCTGGTCTGGATGGCCCGCGTGAAGCCGACGAGCTTCTCGCGCGTTCTGGTCGTCGCTGGCTTGATCTCAACAATTAAGTTCGTTGGTAAAACGACAGGAGACCTTATGACGATCGAACTGGATGCCATTCACGATGCACTGCCGCCTGAGGCGTCCACGGTACGACTTGTTGTCTCCGATATCGATGGGACACTGATTGGTCCGGACAAGTCTCTGGCTCCATCGACGCTCGAAGCGGCGCAGGACCTTGCGCAAGCGGGCATTATCCTGTGCCTCGTCAGCTCGCGCTCTGCCGAAGGCATGCTGCGGTATCATCGCGAGCTTGGGCTCAAGACGCCGTTTGGCGCACTCAATGGCGGGTTGATTGTCAGCGCGGATGACGAGATTCTCTCTCATCTCGTCATGCCAGAGAGCTGCGTCATGGCGGCTTGTGATACATTGTCGGTCCACGAGATCGATACCTGGCTTTTTCGTGATCATGATTGGCTGATCCGTGATCCGGGTACATATTACGTTGCTCATGAGCGTCGATCGGTCGGGATTGAGCCAGTGGTAGTGCCGGATCTGAGGCCCTACATGACGGGTGTGGGCAAGATCATGGCCGCGAGCAGCAATCCGGCACTCCTCCAGCGCATGGAGACCGAGATCGGAGCCATGCTCAAGGGGCAGGCCAGCGTGCACCGATCGGCGGATTATTATCTCGATATCACCCACAAGGACGCCAACAAGGGCTTTGCCGCCCGCGCACTGGCTGACCGTCTTGGCATATCCATGAGCAATGTTGCCTGCATTGGCGACATGTCCAATGATGTCCCGATGCTCGGCATTGCCGGGCTTGGCATTGCCATGGGGAATGCGAGCGCTGATGTCAGGGCGCATGCCCATGTGACGACGGGACGCAATGACGCGGATGGCTGGGCCCAGGCCATGCGTGAGTTTGTTCTCCCTCGTGCGCCGGGCGCGGCCTGAAGGCAGAAGCTGAGAGTGGGGCGGCCTTGCGAGAAGACTGGTATGGGTCCCCCGCCTCAAGGCCATCCGAGATGGGCCATAGAATAAGGAATGAAACAGATGACTGGACATGACGTGACCTCGGCCCGGATCGTGGTTCTGGAAGATGGCGAGGCCGTTGCCCGCAAGATGGCACAATGGCTTCTCGATCAGGCGCTCGCAAAGAAGGACGGCCCATTCGTTGTCGCGCTATCGGGCGGTTCGACCCCCAAGCGTCTGTTCAAGATCATGGCGGAGCCGGCTTATGCAGCCCAGTTTCCCTGGCGTCGTACCCAGATATTCTTTGGTGACGACAGGCATGTGCCCTTTACTCACGAAGACAGCAATTTTCGCATGACAAACGAGATTCTTCTCGATCATGTCGATCTGCCACCAGAGAATATCCATCCGATCCCGGCAGATGGCACGCCGGAGCATGACGCTGCGCTCTATCAGGCCGCGCTGATCGATGTTTATGGCAGTCACCATCTGATCCCAGGCAAGCCACTTTTCGATGTCGTGATGCTGGGTATGGGGCCAGATGGTCACACCGCCTCGCTTTTCCCGCGGCAGCCCATTCTGCAGGAGCGCGAAAAATGGGTCGCTGCCTGCACACCTGATAACGCCCCGCACGACCGTGTGTCGCTCACCTATACGGCGATCAATTCAAGCCGGGCCGTTGTGTTCCTGATTGAAGGGGCAGGCAAGGCCGAGATGCTCGCCCGTGTGCGTGCGGGTGATGCCTCGTTGCCATCGTCGCATATCACGTCGGAAGGCGAGGTCGTGTTCCTGACTGACAAGGCGGCTGCGGGAGATCTGGCCAATGGCTGATCTCGGCGCACAGGATGCAGCGGCACGTGTTGCCGAGCTCAAGCGTGAGGCTGCACACCATGCTATCGCCTATATCGAGGATGGCATGGCAGTCGGTCTTGGCACGGGCAGTACCGCCAAGTTCATGATCGACGCATTGGGCGAGCGCGTCGTTCGCGAAGGTCTCAAGATAAGGGCGATCCCGACTTCGGAGGCCAGTGCGGCTCAGGCTCAGAGCCTGAATATCCCGATCACCAACTTCGCCGACGATCCGTATCTCGATGTCGCCATTGACGGTGCCGACGAGGTCCAGACCGGCTCGCTTTTCCTCATCAAGGGGCGGGGCGGGGCGTTGTTGCGCGAAAAGATCGTGGCGGTCTCGGCACGCAAGTTCATCGTGATCGTGGATGAGAGCAAGATCGTGACGGATCTTGGCACCCATATGCCAGTGCCCGTCGAAATCATCCCCTGGGGGTGGGAGCGTGTCGAGAATCTGCTGCGTCAGACGGGTGCCAAAAGCTGCATACCGCGTCGCAACGAGGACGGGTCGCTCTACATGACCGACAACCACAACATCATCATCGATTGTGATTACGAGCGTATCGAGGATCCTCGTAGCCTGGCCGATCGCATCATTTCGATTACAGGTGTGGTTGACCACGGATTGTTTCTGGACGTTACGACCGAGGTGCTGGTTGCGGGCGCATCCGGCCTGCAGAGGCTCAAGGCATGAGCGCCGCGCAGAAACCTGCTGCCGACAAGGCAGCACCCGGGCTTTTCGTTGTCATGGGGGTGTCGGGCTGCGGCAAGACGACTGTGGCTCAGGGGCTGGCCAATCATTTCGGTTGGCCGTTTCAGGAGGGGGATGACCTTCACCCACCGGCCAATGTCGCCAAGATGCATAGCGGTATTCCGCTCGACGATGCCGACCGTGCCCCCTGGTTGAAGATCTGCCATGAGTGGCTGCGAGATCACGCTGCTACCGGTGGCGTGCTGACCTGCTCGGCACTCAAGCGCAAATATCGCGATACGCTCCGCAATGGGCTCGATATTACCTTCGTCTATCTTGAGACCAGTGAACGCACAATTGCCGAGCGATTGAAGCATCGCATCGGCCATTTCATGCCACCATCGCTGCTGCCCAGCCAGCTTGCTACGCTGGAGCCGCCAGGCCCGGATGAGAATGTGGTCACTGTGGATAGTGCGGGTACGCCCGAGATCGTCATGGCAAAGCTGATCGCTTCATTGAAAGCCAAGGCCGGCTAGGCTTTTCTTTAACATCCGGATCGATTCACGCGCAGTTTGTGGATCGATCCAAGAAACCTGCCATCAGATTCTATTCAAGCTCGTGAACAGCTTATGCACAGGCTGATCCGCAGAGTTGTTCCTTGAATCTGGGGATAACTTCTGCCCGCTCGCAGGCATCATGGATTGATGGACGGGGCTGATGCGGAATTCTGCCCTATTTCCCTCCCAGCGTGACACAAGGCCGCGTTACTGGTGGCAATTTGTCCAAATCCGGGCAGAGAGATGGCAGGTAATATGAGTTCTTCCAAGCGAGCCATACGGCTCTTTTCCTTGACCGGCGTCGTTCTGACCCTCGCGCTTCTGCCTGGCTGCAAGCACCATCACACCACGCAACGCGAAGAGGATCCTTCTCCACCGCCCATGCCCGCCGTGGCCCCCGCGCCGGCGATGAGCCTGCGCTTCTTCAAACATGGTGTCAGTCAACGGGCCGGGCAGGCGTTCATGGCCTACGAGCACCGGCTGGACCTTACTGTCCCCGATCATCTTGTCGGTGCCCATCTGGATGCGGCGCGCTCGGCCTGTACGGCGGCCGTATCGTGCGAACTCGTTTCATCAAATGAAAATACGGAGGAACTGGGGCAGGGCGTATCGCAACATTCTGCCCGTATCGCCGTGCGATTGCCCCATGATCGTGTCGAGGCCTTTATCAAAGCCGCCTCATCGCCCCTGCCGGGCGAGGAAAGCCGTAATATCGTCACGCGTGCAGCGACAACGAGCGAGACCGATCTGCAAAATGACGTCGTTGATGTGGATCGGCGTCTGGCGCAGATGACGGTCTACCGCGACAGGCTGGAAGCCCTCGAGGCCCAGAGTGCCGGCCATACCGACGACCTGATCAAGGTCGCCAAGGAGCTCTCTGAAGCGCAATCCGCGCTTGAAGATGCACAGAAGGAAAAGAACGGCCTCTCCCGCCGCATCGATACCGAGAGGGTCGACGTCAGCTTCGAGGGTGCGAGGGCGACCTCCACACCTGTCCGACAGAGATGGAACGAGAGCACACAGATTTTCATGGAGACACTGGGCGACGTCTGGTTCTTCCTGATTCAGGCCGTGGTCTGGGCTCCTCTGGTCCTTGTAGGCCTTCTGCTGGTTCGTCGTGCGATACGCAAAGGCTGGTTCAGACGCGATTAGGGATCAGCGTTTGCTGGCTCAGCTTAAAGTGAGCCAGCGAACCCTTGCAGCGGCGATGCGTCAGAACCGATATCAAATATTAAAAATTCTGTAATCGGCAAGGGGTTCGCTCTGTGCATTCATTTTCCGACCAATCGCATCGGGCAAACCCTGTGAAAGACCATGGCAGGCCCATCGAGACGGATATTCCGGCTCGACTGGACAGGCTGCCGTGGTCGCGTTTCCATATGCTCATCGTCGTGGCCCTGGGCATTACCTGGATTCTGGATGGGCTGGAGGTGACAATCATTGGCTCGCTGGCCCCATCGCTCGAACGCGGTGATACGCTCGGTCTGAGCGCCGATGGGATTGGTTTTGCTTCGTCGTCCTATGTCGCGGGTGCGGTGCTGGGGGCGTTGTTGTTTGGCTGGATGACGGACCAGCTCGGACGAAAGCAGATCTTTTTTCTGACCCTTGCTCTTTATGTTGTCGGTGTCGGTGCGTCGGCTTTCTCCTGGAACCTGGGCAGCTTTGCAGTCGCCCGTTTCCTGACGGGTATGGGCATTGGGGGCGAATACTCCGCCATCAATTCTGCCATCGACGAACTCGTGCCAGCTCGGCTTCGGGGGCGTGTGGATGTGATGGTGAATGGCACGTTCTGGGCCGGGGCTGCCTTCGGGGCGCTTGGCTCGGTCTGGCTGCTCAATACCGCTCTCATCCCGATATGGCTGGCATGGCGTGTCGCCTTTGCGCTTGGCGCTTTACTTGGCGTCGCGGTGCTATTGCTGCGAACCTTTGTGCCGGAAAGTCCACGCTGGCTCATGACGCATTGTCGTGTGGATGAGGCCAATGCCATCGTCAGCCATGTTGAGTCGCATTGTGCCGAGCCCGAAGGGGGGTGGGCGCGCAAACTGCCCACAGTGCTCATCTACCCGGCAGGGGTCTTCAGCCCCATGGAAATGATCCGCATCATGGTCCAGCGATATCGTGGGCGCTCGCTTTATGTGCTTGTGCTCATGATCTCGCAGGCTTTTCTCTATAATGCGGTTTTCTTCACCTATGGGATGGTGCTGACACAATATCATGGCGTCTCGGCCAAAGAGGTGGGCTGGTACATTCTGCCGCTTGCGATCGGTAACCTGATCGGCCCCCTTGTGCTGGCGCGCTGGTTCGATACATGGGGGCGGCGTCGCATGATCGGGCTGAGCTATGCTGTTGCCGGTGCCCTGATGGTCGTGGTGGCTTGGGCAATGGGGGCGCATCTTCTCACGGCACTGACCCAAACCCTCTCATGGTGCGCGATTTTCTTTTTTGCCTCCGCAGCGGCATCTTCCGCCTATCTGACCGCGAGTGAACTGTTTCCTCTCGAAATGCGGGCATTTGCCATTGCTGTCTTCTACGCTGTGGGCACCCTGTTCGGAGGCGTCGCAGCACCAGTGATCTTCGGACATCTGATTGGTACGGGGCGGCTGTCTCTGCTGGTAATGGGATATCTTGTTGCAGCCGGTCTGATGCTTGTGGCGAGCGCCGTGGCATGGATATGGGGGGTTGATGCCGAAAATCGGTCGCTCGAAGAGGTGGCGCCACCCCTCTCGGCGCTCTACGCTGCACAGGAACAAGAGGCCGCGCGGCCTGGCATTTGAAGCGCCAGCCGCCTCCCGCTTCGCATTCTTTGGTCCGTAATCGGGCGGGCCGGATCTATCCTCTGGCGCATGACCGGGGAGGCCTGCGCAGGCGATCAATTCTGGTAGAGCTCCAGAGGCAGGCCGTCCGGATCGTTGAAAAAAGTGTAGAGTTTACCGGTATAGGGATCAGTACGAAGCGGTTCGCACGCCACGCCGTGTCCCGTAAGATGATCTACGGCATCCTGGATATGCTCCACCGCAAAAGCGAGATGACGCAGCCCCGCCGCCTCGGGTTTTGTGGGGCGCGAGGGTGGCGCCGGAAACGAGAAAAGCTCGATCTGTGTGTTACCGATGGCAATATCGCATTTCCATGACTGACGCTGGGCGCGCCAGATTTCACGGATGATCTTCAAACCAAGGACTTCGGTGTAGAAGGCCCGTGATTTCTGGTAGTCAGAGGCGATGATTGCCACATGATGGACGCCGGTAAACATGGTCTGACGCCTATTGCTGTCGGGCTTTGCGGCCATTGGAGAGTTCAGTCACGACGCCATGCATGGTGCGGAGTTCCTGTTCGGTCACTTCTCCACGCTGGAACAAATGGCGCAGATTGCGCACCATACCAGGGCGTTTTTGCTCATTGCGCAGGAAGCCGCACTCGTCGAGATCACGCGTGAGATGGCCGAGGAAGTTTTCCAGCTCACCCTTGGTCGCTACATGGGTCTCGTTTGTCATCAGCGTGCGTGGCGGCGTGGTTTCGCAGGCCATCCACCACTCATAGGCCATGATCAGCACCGCCTGAGCGAGATTGAGTGACATGAAATCGGGGTTGAGCGGATAGCGTATGAGGATATCGGCGCGCGCCATGTCCTCATTATCGAGCCCAGCACGTTCGGGACCGAAAAGCAGCCCTGCCTTGAGCCCCCGATCGGCTATTGCGCGCAGTTCTGACGCGGCACCACGGGCCGTCATGACGGTCTTGACGATATGGCGCGGGCGCGGGCAGGTCGCCATGACGTGGTGGAGATCGGCGACGGCCTCATCCACGGTGTCAAAAACCTGCGCCTCGTCCAGAATCCGGTCAGCACCGGAGGAGGCATACCAGGCGCGCTCCTGCGGCCAGCCATCACGCGGCGCGACGATACGCAGATGGAAGAGACCACCATTGGCCATGGCACGGGCCGTCGTCCCGATATTTTCGGCGAGCTGCGGGCGCACCAGGATCACGACCGGGCTGAAAGCCCCTATCGGTCCGATATCGGCGCCACCATCACGACCCGTCATGCGCGCCTCCATTTCGTTCCCTGTGCGGTATCTTCAAGAATGATCCCCTGCGCGGCCAGATCGGCCCTGATCGAATCCGCTAGTGCGAAATTACGCGCTCTCTTGGCTTCGGCACGCTGGACGATCAGGGCGTCAATGGCACCGTCATCCGATCCGGCTCGAAACCACTCATCGGCCGACTGGCCAAGCAGGCCGATCATGGCGCCAGAAGCCTTGAGCGAATCGGCTGCCTGTGCATCGCCAGCAAGGGCGGCATCGGCCAGCGGGTGCAGGCAGGAGAGGGCGAGAGGTGTGTTCATGTCATCGCAAAGGGCGGACATGAAATCAGCATCGACTGCGCCGGGTGTGATAGACGGGTGTTTCTCAAGGGCGCGATAGAAGCGATCGAGCGTCCGCTTTGCGTCGTCGAGTTTCTCCCAGGTGAAATCAAGCACGGAACGGTAATGGGCACCGAGCATGAGCAGGCGCAGCGCCTCGGCCGGGGCACGGGTCAGCACCTCGCGAATGGTGAAGAAATTGCCCAGGGATTTGGACATTTTCTCCCCATTGGAGAGCAGCATGGCATTATGCAGCCAGTATCGCGCAAAGCTGCTGCCCGGATTGCAGCAGAGAGACTGGGCCCGTTCGTTCTCATGATGCGGGAAAAGCAGATCGTCGCCCCCGCCGTGAATATCGAAGCTCTCACCCAGATAACGATGGGACATGGCCGAACATTCGATATGCCAGCCGGGGCGGCCGCGGCCATAAGGACTGTCCCATCCGGGCTGTTCAGGCGTAGAGGGCTTCCACAGGACGAAATCACCGTGGTGACGCTTGTAGGGCGCGATCTCTACCCGTGCACCGGCCAGCAGATCGTCCGGGCTTCGTCCGGACAGGGCACCATAACTCGCGCAGCGATCGACTGCGAAGAGAACATGGCCCTCTGCCTCGTAGGCGTGGCCGCTTGCGATCAGTTGGGCAATCATCGCCAGCATGTCGTCGATATGATGCGTGGCGCGGGGCTCGATGTCGGGTGGCTGGATGCCCAGCGCTGCAACATCTTCATGAAAGGCGATGGTCGTACGGGCCGTGAGGCTCGCGATATCCTCACCATTATCCCGCGCCCTGGCGGTAATCTTGTCATCCACATCCGTGATGTTGCGGACAAAGGTCACACGCGGAAACAGCGCGCGCAGCAGGCGGACCAGAATGTCGGCGCTGAGCATGGCACGCAGATTGCCGATATGCACGGCGTCATAAACGGTGGGTCCACAGTAATAAACGCGCACATTTTCAGGGTCCAGGGGCGTGAAAACCTGTTTCCGCCGCGTCTGGCTGTCATGAAGGGACAGGGTATAGGGTGGGGTGGCCATGGAGTTGAGTAGATGCGTCAGCCCCGCGCCCCATGCAACTCTAATTTACGGCTTTTGGTGCTGGTTTTCTTTCGGCACTGCTATAATCAGGGCTGCATGACAGAAATTCGCTCTTCCGCAACGGCCCCGCGCTGGGGTGAACACCTGCGTGCGCTGATCAGAATTGCCGCGCCGCTGAGTTTTTCGCAGTTGAGCGAAATGGCCATGAATGTCACCGATACGGTGCTACTTGGCAGTCTGGGTGCCACGGCGCTGGCGGTGGGTGGCATGACCACCAATCTCTTTTTCTGCACGTTCATCACGTTTCAGGCGGCGCTGGGTGGGGCCAGCATCCTCATCGCCCGGGCGCGCGGCCGTGCCTTTGCGTCGCAAGAGCGTCTGGAAGATCTCTCGGGCATTGTGACATCAGGCGTCTTGCTTGCGCTGCTGCTCTGTCTACCAGTGCTGGCCATTCTGCTGCCCGCAGGGTCGCTGCTCAGTTTCTTCAACGAGCCCGCCCTGATGGTCTCACAGGGCAGCCGCTTCATGCATCTGCTGCTATGGGCGCTCCTGCCCAATCTGGTCATCATCGGGCTGCTCCGCATTATCCTGCCTGCTTTTGGCAGTGAACGTCTGCTGCTCTGGACCATGCCGGGTATGGCGGTCATGAACGGCTTTCTCAATGCCGGTCTGATCCATGGGCGCTTTGGTTTGCCGCGTATGGGGCTGTGGGGTTCGGCCTGCGCGACCATCGTGACGGGCTGGTCGGTTGCCATCTTGCTGGTAATTCTCGCCCGGCGCCAGTCCTTACTCAGGCCGCATCTTCGCCTGACGCGCCCCGATCCACGCGCCATGATGGAAATGCTGCGTCTGGGGCTGCCCATGATGGGCGCGACGGGCGCAGAATTGCTGGCGTTCCAGATGACAGGGCTTCACGCTGGCGCGTTGGGGGCTGTCTCGTCGGCGGCACACCAGATAGCGCTCAGCGTGACCAGTACCGCTTTCATGATCAGTCTGGCGCTCTCTCAGGCGGTGAATATCCGGGTTGCGTACTGGCTGGGCGCTGGTGCTCCTGCGGCGGCCCTGCGCGCCACGCTCGGGGCAGTCATGCTGGTGGTATTGTGGACGTGCTTTACCGCTACGATCCTGCTCGTCTTCCCGGAATACATCGCCGGGTTTTATGTCGATCCGCGTGGTCAGGATGCGGCGCAGGTCATTCCACTGGCTGTAACGCTTCTCAAAATTGCGGGGATCTTCCAGATTCTCGATGGCGTGCAATGCGTGTGTTCTGGCGCCCTGCGAGGTTGCCATGACACGTTCATGCCAATGGTGCTGATGGTGGTGACCTATATCCCCGTATCCATCCTCGGGGGCGACTGGCTGGCGTTCAAGGCAGGTTACGGGGCTGCAGGGCTCTGGATCGGCCTCGCCACCGGGCTCGGTATCCTGTCGGTCCTGCTGTCGATAAGGCTGGCGGTCACGCTACGGCGCAAACTGCGAGAGGGGCAGGGGACGCTGCCCCCTGCCTGTGCGGAGCCCGCCTGATCAGGCCCTGCTTGTTGCTCAGTAATCGGTAGAGCGCGGAGAGATCAGGCCTCCGGGATACGGATCGTCTGGCCGGGATAGACGCCGTCATGATGAGCCAGCTCGGCTTCATTGGCCTTGTGCAGATCCTCTGCCGTGACATCCGCATCCGTTTTTTTGGCAATGGCATGCAGCGTCTCTCCGGGTGAGACCTGATGAAATACCGGAGCGGGCGTACCCTCTGGCACCGTGATATCGGCATGCACCGTGTCGATACCGGCGATATTGCCTGCGGCGAGGATCATGGCATCGCGTTCGGCCGCGTTCTCGGCCTTGCCCTTGAGGGCGATGGTGCTGTCGCGCACCGTTATGTGCGAGACGGAAAGCTGCGACATGCCATATTGCTTGAAAGCGCGCTTGATGAGGCTCTCATGCGGAGCCTTGGGCGCGGGGGCACCAGCCGGGTTGATGGCCGTAACCTTGGCTTGCTCGTCCAGCTTGCGCCCGGCAGCACGATTGAATTTGAAAATGGCCATGACGGGCCTCCCTAGAATAATCACGGTTGTTATGCCATGAGACATGGCGTGCATCCATGCAGACGCAGCCGCTCTTGTGTTGTTCCGTCAATCCGAAATTTGTGAGCCACGCGAGCTCTCCTGATTGGTGCAGGTGGATGAAAGGCGAGCTCTGCCGTCGCTGATCCGGGCAAATTTGATTGACACCGCAGAGGGGGTCCTGTACGAGCCGCCGCTATTGCCGGGAACGTGGACATGCCGGCCGTTGTCAGATCGGGTTCTGCATCCCGTGACAGCGGTTCGAGGGATGCGCCCGTCTTTCTCAATTCGGGGGAAGGCCTACCGGCGCAACATGCGGTTGCCACGCAGCATAGGGCAGCCCGAAGTCGAAGCGAGTTCTTGCACATGAGCAAGCGCCAAGAGAGCAAGTACAAAATCAATCGCCGTCTGGGCGTAAACCTGTGGGGCCGCGCCAAGTCGCCGGTCAACAAGCGGGAATACGGCCCCGGTCAGCATGGCCAGCGCCGCAAGCAGAAGCCCTCCGACTTCTCGATCCAGCTGATGGCCAAGCAGAAGCTCAAGGGCTACTACGGCAACATCAGCGAGAAGCAGTTCCGCAAGTACTATGACGAGGCCGTCCGTCGTAAGGGCGACACGTCAGAGAACCTGATCGACCTGCTGGAGCGTCGCCTGGATGCGGTGATCTACCGCCTCAAGTTCGCGATCACCCCGTTCGCTGCCCGTCAGTTCGTCAGCCACGGCCACGTGACGGTCAATGGCCGCAAGGTAAACATTCCTTCCTACCTCGTCCGTGACGGCGACGTCATTGAAGTGCGTGAGAAGTCCAAGCAGCTTGCTGTCGTTCTCGATGCCGCCCAGTCCGCTGAGCGTGACGTGCCGGAATACATCGAGGTCGATCATCGCCAGATGAAGGGCAAGTTCGTTCGCAGCCCGCGTCTGTCCGATGTGCCGTACCCCGTGCAGATGGAACCGAACCTCGTGGTCGAGTTCTACTCGCGCTAAAAGACCCGTTTCTTCCGGGTGTTTCTGGCCAATGCCGGATCGGGTTCACCCCGGTCCGGCATTTGTCGTTTCTGGTATTTGCCGTTTTACCGAAGGTTAGTTTTCGATGTCCGAAGCCGCGTCTGCCTCCGTTTCTGCCACGGGCCTTGCCAGCGAGATCCGGCGCCGCCGGACCTTCGCCATCATTTCGCATCCTGACGCCGGTAAGACGACCCTGACAGAGCGTATCCTGCGTGCGGGTGGCGCCATCCAGCTTGCAGGCAATGTACGCGCGAAGGGTGAGCGCCGCCGTACCAAATCCGACTGGATGGGTATCGAGCGTGACCGCGGTATTTCGGTTGTGACTTCGGTCATGACTTTTGAATATGGCGGCTGCGTGTTCAATCTGCTCGACACGCCGGGCCATGAAGACTTCTCCGAGGACACCTACCGTACGCTGACGGCTGTCGATTGCGCGGTCATGGTGATCGACGCAGCCAAGGGTATTGAGGACCGTACGCGCAAGCTGTTCGAGATCTGCCGTCTGCGCGATATTCCTATCGTCACGTTCATCAACAAGATGGACCGCGAGGCGCAGGACTGCTTCGGGCTACTGGATGAAATTGCGTCTACCCTTGCGCTGGATACCTCTCCTGCCACATGGCCGATTGGCCGTGCCGGTCATTTTGCTGGCACCTATGACATGCGCACGCGTGAGATACGCGGTGAGGCTGCGACGCTCCCGCAATCCGATGCGCGTATGGTTGCGCTTTCCGAAGAGCTCGAACTAGCCGAGGCTGCTCTGCCCTTGTTCGACCGTGAGTCTTTCGACGCCGGGCATTTGACGCCTGTGTTCTTCGGGAGCGCCATGAAGGAGATTGGCGTGACCGACCTGCTGGATGCCCTGGTGGCTTATGGTCCCGAGCCGCGTGCTCAACCCAGTGAGACGCGTGAGGTCAAGGCCGATGAGGAACAGGTAACGGCGCTGATCTTCAAGATCCAGGCCAATATGGACCCCAATCATCGCGACCGTATGGCCTTCGCCCGTATCTGCTCGGGACGGCTGACGCGCGGCATGCGCCTTAAGCATGTGCGCACAGGCAAGCAGTTTGCGCTGCACACGCCACAATTCTTCTTTGCGCGTGATCGTCAGCTTGCGGAGGAGGCCTTCGCGGGTGACGTCGTGGGGCTGCCCAATCATGGCACATTGCGGATTGGGGACACGCTCAGCGAGAGTGAAGAACTTCGCTTTACGGGCGTGCCGCATTTCGCGCCCGAAATCCTGCGCCGTGTGCGCCTGGATGACGCGATGAAAGCCAAGAAGCTGCGTCAGGCGCTTGTGGAACTGGCAGAGGAGGGAGTCGTGCAGCTGTTTCGCCCGCAGGATGGGCTACCACCCATCGTAGGCGTCGTCGGCACACTCCAGCTCGATGTGTTGCAGTCGCGTTTGCAGGGCGAATATGGCGTTGCTATCGGGTTTGAATCGACCCCCTATACCATTGCCCGCTGGGTGACGGGCGAACGTACCAAGATCGAAGCCTATTCCATGGCGAACCGCTCAGCCATGGCAGATGATCTTGACGGCGATCCCGTTTTCCTCGCGAGCTCCAACTTCATGATGCGCCGTATGGTCGAGATGAACCCCGATCTGGCGTTTCACGATATCAAGCAGATTGGTCTGAGCAACTGATCAGCTGGGTGTCTTGCGAGATGCTATCTGAGTAAAATCTGGCATGAGATTGTCTGGAATAAAAAAGCCCCGGGAGACCGGGGCTTTTTTTGCGCCGTAGGAACATGTCGTTCACAGGGTCAACAAAGCGATCGCCCCGAGAGCGAAAAGCCCGCCCACAAGGGCGCCGAGCATGAGAAAGACATTCTCGCCTTCATGGTGAAGCGGCGTAACGCTGGAGCGGTCCGAACGATTGAGATGATAAGTCTGAGCCATGGCCAACCTCCCCGGAGGGGCGAAGCATGAACAGCTTATCCTCCGAATGCATTACCTATATGTAATGCTTTGTCGGTGAGGCAAGGGGGGCAGCAAAGAAAAAGGCCCCCGACACGAATGCCGGAGGCCTTTATTCTGGAACCGATCAAGAGGCCTCTGGGGAGACCTCTTTCTCAGGCCGAAATCAGCGGAGGATGATTTCGACGCGACGGTTCTGCGGCTCGCGGGTGTTCGGACCCGTCGGGACCAGCGGATGCTGCTCGCCGTAGCCGTGGATGTCGATCGCAGCGGCAGGAACGCCGTCACGGATCAGCTCAGCCTTGACCGACTGTGCGCGACGGACCGAGAGGCCCATGTTGTACTTCTGGCCGCGTGCACCGGGGTGAGCAGCAGAGTTGTCGGTGTAGCCATTGACTTCGATGCGCGTCGTCTGGACGTGCGTGGAAGCCTGAGCTGCCTGGGCAACGATCTCACGAGCGCGGCCCGTCAGGTTCGACTTGTCCCAATCGAAGAACACCAGGTAGGTGCGGGCAGGCTGCACGGCCGGGGGAGCAACCGTGACGACCGGCGGCGGCGGCGGGGGAGCCGTGTCGAACGCATAGCGCAGGCCCAGAATGAACTGGTGGTTGAAGCGCTGATCGAAGTTCACGTTACCCTTGTGGAGGCCCGAACCGTTGCGGTTCCAGCTGGTGGAGCGATAAGCACCATCCGAGAACGTCTGGCCGATCATGCGGTATTCGGTCGTGAGCGCAAGGCCCGGAACGCCCGGAATATCGTAAGCTGCACCGACGATGCCCTGATAGGCAAAGCCACCCTGCGTGCCGCCAACGCGGTTCACAGCGCCGTTGCTGTAAGCCGTGGTGATCGGGTTGTAATGCTGCCACAGGTAACCTGCACCGACACCGACGAACGGCGTGACGGGCACGTTGATGCCGAACTGGGCCAGATCGATGTCATACAGCACGTTGACGAAACCGCCATACGACTGGTCCGAACCGCTGGTCGAGCCGGGGACGGCCGTCGGCGTGCGGTGGTTGATCTGGGAGTAGTTGTAAACGCCTTCAACTTCAGCGCGCAGGCCGTTGCCGAAGCCCCAGCCGAACGAACCGAAGCCCGTGAAGCCGTCCTTGTGACGGAAGCGCGAGCTGCTGGCGTTGTTGCTGGTCGTGCCATCAGCCTGTGTGGTCGGCGAGAAGCGACCGTGCTGCTGCTGAACCAGGTTGTAGCCACCGCCGATATTGACATACGGGCCGGTGATGGTGCTCGCCATGGCGATCGTCGGGGCGGCTGCCATCGACGTCATGGCCAGAAGTGCCGTGCGGAGACGCATTAGTTTCGTCCTCATAAATTCATCCATTCAAGCCTGCCGTTTTCCCTCCGAAGAGGGGAAGCAACAACAAGCTCAGCGCGATGCATAAGTGCGTATAGAGCCGTCATTTCCGGTTCAGGAAGTGAGTTCCATGGGTATTTGACGATTAGACGAAGTAGCCGTGTCCAAACTGCAACACTCCATTCCGTCCGATTAACAATTTCTTATGCAGCGAGCCGTTCTAGCGGGTTTGTTCATGAAAGCTGTCATCAAGGGATCGTGAGGAGAATGGCTGTTCTGTAAGGAAAAACCGCCATTTCCCTTTCCCTATGTCAGGGGCGGCAACCTTCCTGAACCAAAACGTCACGCACCGTGTCCATTTCAACATCACGGGTCGTGAATGCTTGGCCGATCCCGCGAATCAGCACGAAAGAAAGGCGTCCGTTGAGCACCTTCTTGTCGCGAGCCATCGAGGCGATCAGTTCGCTGGCGCTCAGCGTTTCATCGAACCAGTCGAGACCGGCGGGCATGCCAAGGCCACGCAGATGGGTGTCGATGCGTTCCATGTCGGCACGTGGGCACAGGCCCAGGGCGACAGAGAGGGCAGCGGCCAGATGGAGTCCGATCGATACGGCCTCACCATGCAGAAGTCGCCCGTCATAGCGGAAATGGGCCTCAAGAGCGTGACCGAAGGAGTGCCCAAGATTGAGCAGGGCTCTCCCATCCTGCGCAGCCGTTTCCTTTTCATCGTCCATCACGACTTTCGCCTTGAAGGCGCAGGCACGCTGCACGGCTTCCCCCAAGGCCGCCGGGTCGCCGTCGAGAAGGTCGGCGCCATGGGCTTCGCACCAGGCAAACAGGGCCGGGTCGGCAATAACGCCTGCCTTGACGATTTCGGCATAACCCGCGACGCGTTCACGACGTGATAGTGTCGCCAGAGCCGAACTGTCTGCCAGAACGATACGAGGCTGATAGAAGGCCCCGACAAGATTTTTGCCGGCGCGGGCATTGAGCCCTGTTTTGCCCCCGACCGAGCTGTCGACCTGAGAGAGCAGTGTTGTCGGGATCTGAACAAAGGGAACGCCACGCAGAACGCTGGACGCCACAAAGCCGGAAAGATCGCCCACCACGCCACCGCCAAGGCCGATAACCGTTGTATGGCGTTCCATCCCGTGGTCCAGAATGTCGTTGATCAGCGCTGCATAGCGGGTGAGCGATTTCGACTCTTCACCCACTGGAACCACAAAAGGGGTGGCCTCGATACCGGTCTCGCCCAGTGCACCAAGCAGGCGCGGGAGGTGGAGTTTCGCCACGGTTTCATCGGTGATCACCACCGCACGCTTCTGGGGCAGGACGGGTGCCAGATAGGCCCCGGCACGGCTGATCAGGTCAGACCCGATCAGAACCTCGTAACGATGCGACTCAAGCGTTACGGGTACCCGAAGCGGGTGGGCATAGGAATCGAGCGCCTCAATAATGCGCTGAGCACCATGATCGATGCTGTCATCTCCACAATCCACGACGATATCTGCCTCTGCATAAATGGGGTGGCGCTGCGCCTGAAGCGCGGCAAGCGTTGATTCGACATTGCCCTTGTCGAGCAGGGGGCGACCCGTGCGGCCTGAAACGCGACGCACCAGTATGGGGAGCGGGCAACGCAGCCAGACCGAACGGGCGTGGGCCTTTACCAGACGGCGCGTCTGCGCGTCGATGAAGGCGCCGCCCCCTGTTGCAAGCACCTTGGGACGCCCCTGCAGCAGACGCTGGATCACCCGTCGCTCACCATCACGGAACGCCGGCTCACCATGCCGGGCAAAGATTTCCGAAATGGTGCAGCCCGCGGCACGCTCAATCTCAAGATCGGCATCCACGAACTCCAGACCGAGTCGAGCCGCCAGACGGCGGCCGATTGTCGTCTTTCCGGCGCCCATCAGGCCGACAAGAACAATGATCTGGTCAGCAGTGTTCGGGGCAGGGAAGTCCGATCCGGTTGCGGGATCAGGCAGGTCGGGCATCGGTTCGGTTCGATCGGAAAAAAAGGTGGGGCGTGACATTCGGGCAAGGCTAACATACAGGAAAGCGGCTCGCCACCGAGCAGCCCCGGCAGGGCGCGGCCTGTGGCTGAAAATCTTGCCCACACGCCCGTCTTTCAGGAGTTTTTCATGTCCACGCTGAGCTTTCCCCGGATCGCCCTTGCACTCGTTGTCCTGATCGTTCTGGGTCTTGGCGGAGCGTTTCTGAAGCTCGGGATGAACCCGCCACTGCCCGTACAGACGATGGTGCACAAGGATCTGCCGGGAACGCAGTTTGCGGCGACGGCGGCTGATTCCGCACCGGCCATGCCGGGCGCCGCACCCGCCAAACCCATGCCCGCCATGCCAGAGCCTGTCGCAGCGCCCATGCTTCAACACTGAGCCGTTCCCTCATGACCGGGGGTGAGGGGCTACCCCCGGCGGCAGAGGCTTTTCTGGAGATGCTGGCGGCGGAGCGCAATGCGGCCCCGCGCACCCGTCAGGCCTACGCCTCGGACCTTGCGGATTTCATCGCCTTCCTGAAGCGTCAGAATGAGGGTGAGCCGGCGGCTCTGCTTGAGGCAGGGCAGACCAGCATTGCGGCCTATAGTGCCTGGCAGGGGCGTTCGGGGCTTTCATCAAGTACCGCAGCACGACGGCTTTCATGCCTGCGCCAGTTCTTCCGTTTCGTGCAGCGCGAGGGGTGGTCCGATCATGACCCCACAGAAAGCATCCAGATGCCGCGTCTGGAGAAGCCGCTGCCCAAACTCCTGTCGGAGGCGCAGATAGAGCGTCTGCTCGACGAGGGATGTCATGGCCATGACGATCCACGGCGTGATCTGGTCAGCCGGGCGGCGCTCGAACTGCTTTACACAACCGGTTTGCGTATTTCGGAGTTGCTCGCTCTGCCCGGGCGGCTGTTCAGGCGTGAGTCGGAAATGGTGCTGATCAGGGGGAAAGGTGGGCGGGAGCGGCTCATACCGATCTCCCATGCAGCTCGCGAAGCCGCTCTGGCGCTGCTTCATCATGACCGGGATATCGATAGTCCCTACCTCTTTCCCGGTCGCAACCCGGCGCGTGCCCTGACCCGTCAGGGGTTTGACAAGATCCTGCTCCATGTAGCGCTCAGGGCCGGGATCGATCCCGATCTGGTATCACCCCACGTGCTGAGACATTCCTTCGCAACGCATCTGCTGGAGCGCGGGGCGGATCTGCGCGCCTTGCAGATGCTCCTTGGTCACGCCGATATCGCGACGACCCAGATCT
Source organism: Asaia sp. A2 (assembly GCF_057319415.1). Lineage (NCBI taxonomy): Bacteria > Pseudomonadati > Pseudomonadota > Alphaproteobacteria > Acetobacterales > Acetobacteraceae > Asaia > Asaia sp. A2. The sequence goes on along the minus strand of NZ_JBXWTO010000001.1, from coordinate 261,726 downwards.
ATACCCATGTGATGCAGGAACGGCTGCGGCAGGTGCTTAACCAGCATCACCCGCTTTCGGATGATGCGCCATGATGAAGCGACGGATTGTTGTGGAACATGAACCCGTGCTATCGGCGGGGCATGCGTCAGTATCTCGATTTCGAAAAGCCGGTTGCCGAGCTTGAAAACAAGATTGCCGAACTTCGCCAGATGGCCAAGGACGGCGAAGGCATCAACATTGCCGACGAAATCGGCAAATTGTCCGACAAGGCGGAAAAGCAGCTTCGTGCTGCCTATACCAAGCTGACGCCGTGGCAGAAAGTCATGGTCGCGCGCCATGCGCAGCGTCCTCGCGCTCTTGATTACTTCAAGGGGCTGCTTGAGGAATATACGCCGCTTGCCGGTGATCGTCTGGGGCATGATGACCAGGCCATCGTCGGTGGTCTTGCCCGTTTCCGCGGTCAGGCTGTCATGGTGATCGGCACCGAGCGCGGTTTCGACATGGAGTCGCGCCTGCGCCATAATTTCGGCATGCCCAAGCCGGAAGGCTATCGCAAGGCGCAGCGCCTTGTTGAGATGGCCGGCCGCTTTGGCCTGCCGATCCTGACATTCATCGATACGTCAGGTGCATGGCCGGGCATCGATGCCGAAGAGCGTGGTCAGGCGCAGGCTATTGCCCGTTCGACCGATTGCTGTCTTCGCGCACCGGTTCCGCTGATTGCCATCATCATTGGTGAAGGCGGGTCGGGCGGGGCTGTTGCCCTTGGCGCCGGTGACCGCGTTCTGATGCTTGAACATTCGATTTATTCGGTCATTGCGCCGGAAGGCGCCGCGTCCATCCTCTGGCGCGACCCCAAGCAGGCGGCTACGGCGGCCGAGGCGCTCAAGCTGACGGCTCAGGATCTTCTCAAGCTGCATCTGATCGATCGTATCATCCCCGAGCCCATTGGCGGGGCGCAGCGTTTCCCGGAAGAAGCGATTGCCGCTGTCGGCGATGCCATTGGCGATGTGCTGGCCGAACTCATTCCCTTCGAGGGAGAGAATCTGGTGGCAAAGCGACGCGAGAAGTTCCTTGCGATGGGGCGTGATACGCTCTGAGGCACCGGTTTCCGGACGGGGTCTGACGACCCCGGCCCTGAAGGATGAAGAACCGCCTGGCCATAAGGTCAGGCGGTTTTTTTGTGCTTCTCAGGGGGCAGGTTCACCCTCGAGCGGCGTCACCCCAAGCAAATCGATCAGTTGACGGATGCGCTCACCGGCTTGCGCCACCTGATCTGAATCGTAGCCCTTGGCGACGAGAGACACACCCTTGCGCCCGTCGGCACGTTCAAACGGATAGGAGCCGAGGTCGAGCGTGGGGAAGTCGTTCTGGATTGCCTCCAGCCCCTCCGCCAACGTCCCCTCACGCAAATCCGCATGCCATGCCACCGAACATAGAGGGGCCCCCCCTTCGAGGGTCGGAAGCAGAGCGTTGAACATGGATTGCATGATGGAGGGTACGCCCGCCATGACATGCACATTGGCAATCGAAAACCCCGGAGCAATCGAAACGGTGTTCTCGATCGGGACAGCACCGCGTGGCAGCCAGGCCATCCGCTGCCGCGCCTTGTTGAATTTCTCCTTGCCCAGATAGGATTCCAGCTTTCGATAGCTTTCGTCGTGAATTTCGAGGGGAACCCCGACCGCTTCCGCGACGCAGGCCGCGGTTATGTCGTCATGGGTCGGGCCAATGCCGCCCGTGGTAAAGACGTGGTCGAACATGGCCCGACAGGTGGCAACCGTGTCGATGATGCGCCTGGCCTTGTCGGGAATGACGCGAACCTCTTCCAGTGCAATTCCCGAGCGGGCGAGGCCGTTCGCGATGAAGCGGATATTGGCATCCTGCGTGCGGCCAGACAGGATTTCATTGCCGATGATGAGAAGGCAGGCTGTAGGTGGCATGGGGTTTCCCTCTGATCGCCGGGGAGTGATAACTTCGTCAACCATACAGGGTGTCTTGACGTTAAATCCCGACACGGCGATCAACTTCGAGTTGATGAAACTGACTATGACCTTTTCGCAGGAGACAGGAAATGAGCGATCTGAACAGCGAGCCCTGCGCATCATGCGCCTATGATATCCGCGCCGATCTGGGTGAGGGGCCGGTCTGGATCTCCAGCGAAAACGCCATCTATTTCGTCGATATCAACGGTCGCAAGGTCCACCGGTTCGTCCCGGAACTGGGTGAGGCCCATCATTGGGTCGCTCCCGGCAAGGTCGCGTTTCTGCTTCCGGTAGAAGATGGCACCTTCCTGGCGGGGTTGCCCGACGGACTTTACCGGTTCGATCCACAGGCCAGTAGCTTTGAAAAAGAACTCGATGTCGAGGCTGACAAGCCCGGCAACCGCCTGAACGACGGCTGCGTGGACCTGCATGGGCGCGGCTGGTTCGGCACGATGGATGACTCCGAAGAGGCGCCGAGCGGCTCTCTCTATTCGGTGCATCACACGGCAGAGGGGTTTGTGCTGCGTCAGCATGACACAGGATACACGGTTACCAACGGCCCAGCGGTTTCGCCTGATGGCAGGCTCCTTTATGCCTGTGATACACCCAATGGAGTGATCTATCGTTTCGATCTTTCCCCTGATGGGACGCTGTCGAACAAGCGCATCTTCGTGAATTTGCCTGAGGACAAGGGCTATCCTGATGGTGTTGTCTCAGACAGTGAAGGCAATATCTGGTGTTCGACCTGGGGCGGCGCTCATGTGCGTTGTTTCACCCCCGATGGCGTTGAGCGGGCCTCTTTTGCCTTACCTGCCAGGAATGTCACCAAGGTTGCCTTTGGTGGTGATGACCGAAAAACGGCCTATGTCACGAGCGCGCGTCAGGGCCTCTCAGACGAAATTCTTGCGCAGTATCCGCAATCGGGCAGTCTCTTTACCTTCCGTGCCGACAAGGCAGGATTGCCGCAGCATCGCATTGCCCTGGTCAAGGCCGACTGAGCGCCGCCCGCAGGTCAACCGGCGAGTAACTCTCTTAGGAGAGGAATCAGTGGGCGGTCGGGTGCTGGCATAGGGAAGCGATCCAGTTCGTCCACTTGCACCCAGGCAAGCTCCTGCCCCTCGCGCGGGACGGGCTGGCGTCGCCAGCGTGTGCAGAGATAAAGCGGCATCAGTAAATGCCGCCCCCCTATGTTTTCGGAAACGAAGGTGAAGGGGGCGATACATCCTGCTGAGATGTCGACTCCCAACTCCTCATCCAGTTCCCGGATTAGCGCCTGTTCGGGCGATTCATGGGGCTCGACCTTACCGCCCGGGAATTCCCACAGTCCGGCCATAGGTTTGCCGGGCGGCCGACGGGCTAGGAGAACGCGCTGTTCCCGATCGATCAGCACGGCTGCGACGACCAACAGGACGCGCGGCCCGGTACCCTGTGTCGCGGGCGTTGCCTTCTCCAATGTGCGATCCAGCCTGTAGGTAAGCACTGGATAGGGTTCCGGCCCGCGCGAGATGAAGGGGATACGCGTTGTGCCCGAGCGCACGAATGCCAGACGGTCGAGCAGAGCGATCGATGGCAGGTTATCTTCTGCCACGTCCGCCATGATCTTCATGACCGGAAGTGTCTGGAACGCCCATTCGACCACGCGTCGCACGCAGGCACTCGCAATGCCTTGCTGCCAGAATGGACGCCCCACCCAATAGCCAATCCTTGCTGTCTGGGTCGGACGATCAAGCGACAGACCTATGCAACCGACGAGCCTGTCATTGTTACAAATAGCAAAATGCCAGGCTTTGCCGGTTTCCTGACGCTCGATGGTGCTCGCAATCCATTGATCAGCCAGCTCCCGCGGGTAAGGGAAGGGAAGATGGCTGAGCATGCGCACTACACTCCAGTCGTTGACCAGATTATGCACGGCGGCACCATCAGTCGGCTGAAGCGGTCGCAAGCTGTAGGGCGAGACCTCGAGTGTCAGACTCATTCGGCGGCCTGCGCCCGGTCCGGTTCGGTCAGTGACTCGACACCCTTCGTTTCGGTTTCCGGCTGGATGCCCGAACGACGCAACAGGTCACGCAGGGCGTTGATCACCGGGAAGACTTCCTGATTGCGATCACCGCCAAGCTCACGCCATGCCTTCTGCTCAAGCTCCACAATCTCGCGGTCCTCGGCGAAGATCCTGTTGGTAAACCCGACAAGGAGCGGCCAGGCAAGCTCGAGCGCTCCCTTGAGCTTGGGACGACGAATCGAGAGCAGGCCGAACACGCGACATGTGAGATGTTCGGCGTCCTGCGGCACATAGACGATCCAGAGATCCATCACGGGCGGTTCGTCGCCGGTACGGATGTGCAGTGTCTGATAGGGATAGACAGTGCGGATGGTCATGACGTCGCGATGCGCAAATTTCGCGCTGGCATCGCGCCGTTCTCCGAAGATCAGCGCCTCGCCCCAGGGCTGCTTGCCACCCACGCGGGCAAAGCTGTAACGCGCCTCGACCATACGTGGCTCATCGGCACCGCCAAGATAGCGGGGCTTCATCTTGCCCATCTGCTTCGAGTGCATGAACTGATGGTTCATATCCATCAGGTTCTCATGCATGAAGCTGTAATGGCAGTTCACATGCTCGCCGAAACGACGGGTCTTGTAGGCAGGGTCGGCCACGGAGCCGAGTTGCGGGAAGGGGGTCGTTTCAGCCTTGCCCGGATCACCCGGGAAGATGAAGATCAGCCCCTCGACCTCACGGCACGGGTAGGTGCGAACGCCATTGGGGAGTTTGCCCTTGCCCAGATAGGGCACATCGATGCAGCGGCCCGAGCGGCCATACGCCCAGCCATGATAGCAGCACTGGACAGCCTCGCCCTCCACACGCCCCTTGCTGAGCGGTACCTGTCTATGCGCACAGCGATCCTCCAGAGCGAACACGGTGCCTTCCTGTGGGCGCACAAGCGCGATGGGCTGACCGGCAAAACGTGTCGCAATGGTCTTGCCTTTGCGCAGCTCGTGCGACCACGCAACAGGGTACCAGTAATCGGGGTCGCATTTGACCCGGCGCAGATCAACCGCATCGCTTCCAAGCCTCATGGCATCTGAGCAGCGCTGTCCGGATTGGGCGTTTGCAGGTGTGTCGTTAGTGAGACTTTCCGTCATCGGTATCCCTGTCTTGACCGCCCTCATGGCCAGGCCTGGCAAAAGCTGGCGGCCCTGAGCGTGGCTCTGAAATCCTTGCAACCCTGTGCAGAGGCGAAGTTTAGCAGGCTTGCGGCCAGAGGGAACAGCACCTTTACGTCACGAATGTTCACCGGGGAACTTATGATCGTGAAATGGAGCTTAGGCGAAAGATAATTGCTGAAACTGGCCGATTTGTGCTGGCTATCTACGACAAACTGTGTTTTTTTTGTCTCATTCGATCCGCTAACGAAAGAAAATTCCATTTCGACGTTGTAACGAGTTTTCGATGCTGCCTAGACTGATCCTGGTTCACGATCCCATGGAGAGACAGCTCGAACGATGTTTACAAAGCGAAGAATACTGGCGGCGGCGACCCTTCTCTCCTTCCCATTCGGGTTCAGCTACGCTCAGGCGGCTACGCAGCCTGCCGAGCAGACTGCGCCGAAGGTAAAGAAGACAGGTGTCGTTCACCACAGAACATCAATCGGCTCGGATCAGCCCCTTCATTCCGTTCCCAAGATCCGCACCCGCAAGGCACGCGATGCGAGCGGCGATAGCGGTGAGTCCGTCATCGTGACGGGTACCCATGCCTTCAATCGCAAGGCCCGCGACAGCGCCGTGCCTGTCACCGTGGTTTCTGCTGCTACCCTGCGCCGTTCGGGCCAGCTCAACCTGGCAGACGCCATCACACGCGTTGATCCTTCCATCACGGTCACAGCCAACGGCGCCGATGCCGGTGCGCTGACCTCGGCGATCCGTATGCGTGGCCTAAACCCTAACGAGGTTCTGGTGCTGGTCGATGGCAAACGCCGTAACACGACGGCCAATATCTATGCGGATGCAGGCCCGCAGCAGGGTTCGACCCCGGTCGATCTGAACATGATCCCGGCGGGCGCGATCGATCACATCGAGATCCTGCGTGACGGCGCTGCCGCGCTCTACGGTTCTGATGCCATCGCAGGTGTCGTGAACATCATCACCAAGAAGACCAATCATGGCATCAACACCGTCGCGCAGACGGGTGCGAATGCCTATAACGGCACCGGATGGCAGTATCTGATTGGTGCCGATGGCGGTCTCAAATGGGGCAATGACGGTTTCGTCCACCTGAGCGGTCAGATCTATCACACCGATCACTGGGTCTCGAAGCTCAAGAGCACCGATGACCATCGCTGGACGACCAGCTCGAGCTGGCCCGCCAACTCCAACAACATCCTCTCCAACCCGGAAGAAACACGCGAAAATCTCTCCATCGAATGGGGCAAGGGTATCACGGAAGGTATCGAGACCTATGGTCTGATCACCTACGCCCATCGCCATTCCGAGGCTTACGAGAATTATCGTGTGCCCACCGTGGCACCGAGCGCCTATCCCTACGGCTTCTCCCCGCTCGAGACGATCGAGGAGAACGACTTTCAGGCCAATCTGGGCCTCAAGGGCGACAATCTGTTCGGTTTCAGCTGGGATCTGAGCACGCTCTATGGCCAGGATGACGACGATATCGGGAACAAGAACACCTTCAACCCGAATTACTACAAGGCCTATGGGTTCTCGCCCACTACGGTGCGCGCCCAGAGCTATTCTCTCGCCCAGTGGACCAGCAATTTCGATGCCCGTCGCAACTTCCGTATCGCGGATGTGGTGCCGATGACGCTGGCCTTCGGTGCCGAGCATCGTCTGGAAATGTACACGATCAAGGCAGGCGAGCCGGCTTCGTATGATCTTGGCGGCACACAGGGCTTTGCCGGTCTGACGCCACAGAACGCAGGCAAGTGGCAGCGCAATATCTGGGCGGGTTATCTGGATGGCGACTTCCATCCGTTGCCGCACTGGGACCTCGATTTTGCCGGCCGCTTCGAGCACTACACCGATGTCGGGAATACCGAGAACGGCAAGGTCACGACGCGCTACGACATCACCAGCAAGCTCGCAATCCGCGGCACGATCAGCAACGGCTTTCGTGCGCCGACCATGCCCGAGCAGTATTATTCGGCGCTTAACGTCTCTCCAACTGGTGCTTCGGGTCTGCTTCAGACTGTTGGCGCTGCAGGCAAGACCATCGGTGCCCAGCGTCTGAAGCCCGAGCGGTCGACGAGTGCCGAAGGCGGTATCATCGCAGAACCGCTGAAGGACTGGCATGTTTCGGTTGACGTCTATCAGATCAATATCCGTGACCGCATTATCGGCTCGGCTACGGTCAATGGTCAGACGGCACTGGATGCGATCGCTCTGACAGGCGTGGATCTGCCAAGCGGGATCGACCCCAGCAACGTGACAGCCAATTACTTTGCCAACGTGGCCAGCACGCGCACGCAGGGTCTCGACCTGCAAACCGATTATCTGTTGCGTCTGCACCGCTACGGCACGCTTAACCTGAGCGCGATGCTCAACCTCAACCGCACGCGCATCAGCCATATCAACACCAATGCTTTCGGGGAACCCGCAGCCAATGCGCAGACAGTGGGTTATCTCACCACGGGCTCACCGCGCAGCAAGCTGATCCTGAACGCCTACTGGACGTATCATCAGTGGGACGTGAACCTGCGTCAGACCCGCTATGGCGAGACCAAGTCGCTGCTGACCTATGAGGATCTGGCACCAGCGGCGATCAAGTACTCCAACACGGAATGGGCAGAGTTCAAGAACACGCCTGTCTGGCTGACAGATCTTGAAGTTGGCTATCGCTTCACCGAGCATTGGCACTTTGCTATCGGCGCAAACAACATCTTCAACCAGCGCCCGCGCCACGTGAACCCGATCACCAACTATCTGGGTCCGAAGATCTATGACACCGACTCCTCGGGTATTCCGATCTATGGCGCCTATTACTACGGTCGTCTGAACGCGACGTTCTGATCGTTCCCTCATCCATGCAGGGACCAGCCAAAGGGTTCCTGCAGACGCTTTCCTTTCTGACAAGCTTTTCAGACCGGGCCGGTGCATAACCGACCCGGCTTTTTTTATCCCAGCGTCGCGCTGAGATGGTCGATGAACTGGGCGGCAACGCGGCCGGAGCGGCCCCCACGTTCCATGGCCCATTCCAGAGCGTGCCGATGCAGCGCCTCGGTCGAGATGGCGAGCCTGCGGTGGGCTGCGTAGCCGTCAACAATCGCAAGATAGGTTTCCTGGTTGCAGCCATGAACACCGATCCACAGGCCGAAGCGGTCTGACAGGGAGACCTTTTCCTCGACGGCTTCCTGCGGGTTGATGGCGCTGCCGCTCTCGTTTTCCATCATGTCGCGCGGCATGAGATGGCGACGATTGGACGTGGCATAGAACAGCACGTTCTCGGGGCGGCCCATGATGCCGCCATCCAGAACCGATTTCAGCGATTTGTAATCGGCATCCTGTGTCTCGAAGGAGAGGTCATCGCAAAAGAGAATACAGCGCCGGGGCTGGGCGCGCAGGATATCGAGCAGTCGGGGGAGGGTGGAGAGATCGTCGCGCTGGATCTCGATCAGGACAAGGGCATGGGGCCGCTCGCGATTGGCCTCGGCAAAGCACGCCTTGACCAGCGAGGATTTCCCCATACCCCGCGCACCCCAGAGCATGACATTATTGCCTGTGCGACCCTGTGCGAAATGGCGCGTGTTTTCCAGAACCAGCCGGGTCTGGCGATCAATCCCGCGCAGCAGAGAGAGATCGACCCCGTGGACCTGCGCGACGGGTCGCAGGCTTGCGGACGCCCCCTGCCACATGAAGGCGTCGCCTGTCTCGAGCGTGGTTGCGCTGGCCGGTGCGGGTGACAGGCGTTCCAGAGCCGATGCAATACGCTCGAGTTTTTCGAGCAGAACGGGGTCCATAGGTTTCTCCCTTGTTCCAAAGCCGTGCTTGACGTGCAGGCGCGGTCAATTATGGTCCGGCTGCAATCCGGTCCGTCCCATGACGTGCCCGGTCCCTGACTATCGACATATGGAAGAAACGCATGCTCGCCAACAGCGGGATTATCTCATTCCTCCCGATGATCCTCGTGTTCGTCGTGTTCTATTTCGTGCTCATCCGTCCCCAGCAGGCACGCCAGAAGGAACTCAAGGCACAGCTCAACGCGCTGCGTCGTGGTGACCGTATCGTGACCAGTGGCGGCATTATTGGCGTGGTTCAGCTTGCCCGTGAGGGGACCAAGGAAATCGAGATCGAGATCGCTCCCGGCGTGAAGATCCAGCTGATGCGTGAAAATGTCTCGCAGGTTCTGACCAGCACGGCGAAGCCAGCGAATGACGGTGGCAAGCCCGCCAAGTAAGACGCAGCGCTCCGTACAGATCGAAAAAGGCCGGTCCCGCAAGGGAGCCGGCCTTTTTCATGGGATATCGTCTTGGGCTGCCCCGCAGAGAGTCCCCAGGGACAATCCTCAGGGCAGTCCGGAACGATATCAGGCAGAAAGCAGCTCTGCTTCGGCAAACTCGTAATTGGCAAGCTTGTCGAGATAGTTGGTGATGTAGTCAGGGCGACGGTTGCGGAAGTCCAGATAATAGGCGTGTTCCCACACATCCAGACCCAGCAGGGCACGACCCTGGCCTTCGGCCAGCGGGTTCGAGCCATTGGCTGTCTTGGTCACGGCGAGCTTGCCATCGTTGCCAAGAACCAGCCACGCCCAGCCTGAGCCGAACTGCGAGATGGCGGCCTGCTTGAACGCAGCCTTGAACGCGTCGAGACCACCGAGATCGGACTCGATCTTTGCGGCCAGCTTGGACGGCACCTGGCCGCCATTCGGCGCAAGGTTCTTCCAGAACAGGATATGGTTCCAGTGCTGGCCCGCGTTGTTGAACACGGGAGCCTGTGCGGCATCACCCTTCACGGCGAGGATGATTTCCTCAAGGCTCTTGCCTTGAAGCTCCGGCTTGGCTTCGACAAAGCCGTTCAGCGCCGTGACATAAGCCTGATGATGCTTGCCATGATGCAGCTCAAGCGTTTCCTGGCACATGCCAGAGGCGGCGAGCGCACCGGACGAGTAGGGAAGGGACGGCAGTTCGAAAGCCATGGTCGCGTCTCCTGGACTGTCATGGTGAGGGCCAGACGGGCTGTCTGGCCACAGAAGGCAGCTATGGTGCGCAACCGGTTTCGTCAACCCGTTGCGACAGCGGCCCGTGTCGCGTTGATCTATCAGTTGTCGTGCTTGACGACGCTCTTTTCAATCGCGCCAAGCAAAGCCGAGTAATCTTCATCGGCATGACGTTTGCCCGAAAGGGCCAGGGCCTGGTCTGCCACGGCAATGGCAGGACAGAAGCTGTGCGTCGATCTGGCCGCGCTGATGAGCAGTCCCATATCCTTGGACATGAGGCGGGTCGGGAATTGCGGCGAGAAATCACCCGTTTGTGCGGCACCAAGCTTGCGCTTGTGATGCGGCGAGATGACGGCCACCTGAGACAGCGCTTCATACAGCATGTCACGGTTCAGGCCGCTATCAAGGCCATAACCCACAGCTTCGGCAATCACGTTGAGCGTTGCGCCCATGATGCCGTTGATGACGAGCTTGAGGCGCGTGCCCGCCCCGACGTCTCCAGCATGGATGGTGAGCTTGCCGATGGCGTCGAGCACGGGCGCGGCGGCGGCAAGATCCTGTTCTGAGGCTCCCACCAGCATGACAAGCTCGCCTTTTTCGGCTTCGGGGGTGCTGCCCGACATGGGGGCGTCTACAAAGCGTAGTCCTTTTCCGACGACAAGCCTCTGGAGCTTCTCGGTCGCCTCTGGCGAGACGGTGCTACAATTGATCACGAGCGCGTCAGGGCGAGCCCCGGCGAGAAATCCGTCGTCTCCTTCGGCCGATGCCATTACGGCTGCATCGTTCGGTACGCACAGGATGATGATATCAACGCTTTCGCCAAGCGAGCACGCTGACTGGGCCACCGGTGTCTCTGCATCCTGCTGGCGCCCTGACGGGGTGTAGGCAATGACGTCATAACCCGTTGCCCGCAGGTTATGGCCCATGAGAGAGCCCATCGCACCATAGCCAATAAAGCCGATCTTACCTGAGTTACGCTGATTCATGGTGATTCTCCTCTCGAGCGTGATCCTGCGGGTTAAAGCGTCCTGATTGCCCAGGTTGCTTGCCCCGACGCGCAGTTGATCACGCATCATTCGACGCGGGCAGATGCTGGGAAGGGGGGCGCCCCTCTGTCTCGGTTTATCTAGGGAAGTCTTGCCCGATTTGTGTCAATACGTTTCTGGTGAGCGGACATCTTCCCGATGATCAAAAAATGTCATGACAACAAGCACGTTAGATCGCAGTCGCGCACAGGCTCCCTTCGCTGGAGCTGCCTATGCACCGGATCGGATCCCGGTGGATACAGGACTAAGAGATATGGAAACGCCTGACGCTTCAACTTCCGTAGAGGCGTGAATCTGGCAGTGAACGAAGCCGAGCGGAGGCGCTCGCAGGTAGTCCCCACGGGCGCCCACCGCCGAATTGTCGGCCTCAAATGGGCGGGGCAAACGTTACGATGTCTGCCGATGCCATCTCACTGCCTCGAAACATGCCCAGGGCTGGGTTAGACAGGACGATCAGTCATCAAGATCGCTGTCGGTCATAACATCGGCAGGATGCCTGATCGGGGTGGATCTGGGGCGTACTGGACTGTCGGCCTGACGGCGTGTGAACTCTGCCGCAATGTCCCCCAGTTCGATGAACTGATCCACCTGTCGTCTCAGGTCGTCGCCGATCAGCGGCGGGGAGGAGCGAAGCGACGATATCGCAGTCACGCGCACGCCACGGCGCTGTATGGCCTCTACAGCGCGCCGCAGATCGGCATCACCACTGAAGATGACAGCGTGATCGATCCTGTCAGACAATTCGAGAAGGTCCACCGCCAACTCGACATCCATGTTACCCTTCAGGCGGCGGCGCCCGGTTTGATCCGTGAATTCGCGCGCCGTCTTTGTGACCAGCATGTAGCCGTTATAGGCGAGCCAATCCGTCAATGGTTTGAGTGGTGAGTATTCGTCGGTTTCTGGAATTGCTGCATAGTAGTGGGCACGAACCAATCGTGTTCCTGCCTTGAGGTAGCGAAGCAATCTCCGATAATCTACCTCAAAACCCAGTGTTTTTGCTGTGTAATAAAGGCTTGATCCATCAATAAAAACAGCAGTTTTCTCGCTTTTGTCGAGCATGTCCGATCCACATCCAAAATCTGCCTCCAGGGTACTTCGAGGCAGTTGGCTAAATTTACTGTAGAAGGTTAACGAAATTCTGCTGAATAATATAGGGACTGCTTCATTTCCTTATTTTCAGGTTGCGTCAGGGTTGTGACCTTTCGGGTGGTCGTCACTGTCTGGGCAAGCTGGGTCTGGTGGCTGGGCCGCGGTGTTGTGATTGCTCCGTCCCCACGGCTATGCTATTTTGCACAATTCACGTCGATCCGCGGAAATTGGTTGGGAAGAGTTTTATGGCACGCGTTACCGTTGAAGACTGCATCGAAAAGGTCCCGAACCGCTTCGAGCTCGTTCTCCTTGCTGCACAGCGCGCTCGTGGCTTGTCGCGTGGCGAGGAAATGACCCTCGATCGCGATAATGACAAAAACCCTGTGGTGGCCCTGCGTGAAATCGCGGAAGACAAGGTCAATCTCGGTACGCTCAAGGATGGCATCGTGCGTTCTCTGGCACGTGCGCCCGAGCCGGAGCCTGTCGATGAAGAGGTGATGGACCTCATTCCGACCGACCAGAATATCTTTGGTCTGCAGGACGTTTCCACTGAAGAAGAACATGCCCATATGGCCGAAACCATGTCGACGGCCGAGCTCGAAGCGTCGTTCGAGGCAGAGTTTGGAGGACGTGGGCGCCGCTGAGTCCTCTTGCGATGTCGGGCCATTCTGTGGTCCGGTAGCGTATTCAACGATCTAGGTTGCGGGAGAGAGTACCGGCATGTCTGACACCCTTCTCCCCGGCGCCGAGCACAACACGCCAGCGCCCGAAAGCCTCGCAGTTGAATCGGCTGGCATGGCCCCCGCCATGCCGTCGATCAGCGGCCTTCTTCGCCGCATCGCCGCCTATGATCCGCAAGCGGATCTCAAGCGCGTGGAAGAAGCCTACGAGGTTGCCGAGAGGGCGCATCGCGAGCAAAAACGCGATAATGGTGAGCCCTATATTATCCATCCCATCGCCGTGGCGAACATCCTTGCGGGTTTTCGCATGGACGTGCCTTCGATCATGGTCGGGCTGCTGCACGATACGGTCGAAGATACCGGGATCACCCCGGCCTTTCTGAAGGATCGCTTCGGTGAGACGGTGGCCAGTCTGGTCGATGGCGTGACCAAGCTGACCCGTCTGGAGTTGCAGTCAGACCGAACGAAACAGGCGGAAAACTTCCGTAAGCTCGTTCTGGCCATGTCGCGCGATATCCGCGTGCTGATTGTGAAGCTGGCCGATCGCCTGCACAACATGCGCACCCTGCATTATGTGCAGAGGCAGGATCGACGCCTGCGCATTGCCCGTGAAACGATGGATATCTATGCCCCGCTGGCCGAACGTATCGGTATGGATCGCGTCAAGACCGAGCTGCAGAACCTCTCCTTCGAGCAGCTTGAGCCCGAGGCTGATGCAACAATCCGGGCGCGCCTGAACTTCCTGCGGGGTCATGGCGCGGATATCATCGAGCAGATCAAGCATGAACTGAAGGCGCTCTGTGCCGAGGTCGGTCTGCCCCAGATCGACGTGACGGGGCGGGAAAAATCGCCCTATTCCATCTGGGCCAAAATGCAAAAGCGCAATGTCGCGTTCGAGCAGCTTTCCGACATCATGGCATTTCGCGTGATCGTTCCCAGCCGTGACGCCTGTTATGCCGCGCTGGGTGCCATTCACGGCGCCTATCCGATGATCGCGGGGCGCTTCAAGGATTACATTTCCACCCCCAAGGCCAATGGCTATCAGAGCCTTCATACGGGCGTGACCCTGCGTCAGCCGCGCAACCAAAAGATCGAGGTGCAGATCCGTACAGCGGACATGCACAATTTTGCCGAGAACGGTGTGGCAGCGCACTGGGCCTACAAGGAGCGTGACGAGGCGCAGGCGTCCAACAGTGAAGTTGCGGCTCTGGGCCTCAACAAGCTGCGCTGGGTGCAGGATCTGCTTGAGATCCTTGAGGATTCAGAGGCACCTGACGAGTTTCTCGAAAACACGAAGCTCGAACTGTATCAGGATCAGGTTTTCTGTTTCACCCCCAAAGGGCAGCTGATTTCCCTGCCGCGCCGTGCGACACCGGTCGACTTCGCCTATGCGGTGCATAGTCAGGTCGGTGACGCCTGCGTAGGCGCCAAGATCAATGGTCGCCTGATGCCCCTGCGCCATGAATTGCAGAATGGCGATCAGGTCGAGATCATGACGGCGCGTGGCGGGACGCCCTCGGCGTCCTGGGAGCGGTTCGTTGTCACCGGCAAGGCGCGCGCGCGCATACGCCGCCACGTTGCCTTGCAGCAGCGTCAGGTCAATCTCGATAGCGGGCGCACGGCGCTGGCCAAGGCTTTCCGGCAGGAAGGCGTTGATGGCAGCGAAAAGGTTCTGGAATCGCTTCTGCGCGATCTGCGTCAGGCCAGCATCGAGGATCTGTATGTTGCGGTTGGCAATGGTCAGCTCGGACCGCGCGATGTGGTCAATGCGGCCTATCCGGAGCTGCGCCAGACCCATCGCGCGCCCCGTATGGTGCCCGGTCTGTCGGGTCGCCTGGGTGGCGGTGTTGGCACCACGCCACGCTACGGTGCCAAGGCTGGGTCAATCATCACCGGTATCGGTTCCGGGATTGCGACCCATTTCGCCGGATGTTGCCATCCGCTGCCGGGCGACCCGATCGTGGGGATCATCGCGCAGGGCAAGGGGGTGACCATCCACCAGCGTGCCTGCCAGAATTTGAGTGCCTTCTCGTCCACGCCTGAACGGTTCCTTGAAATCGACTGGGACTACGAGGCCCTGGCGCAAGGCGAGCGCGGTGCGCCTCATATCGGACGTGTCAGCGTGATTGCTGCCAATGAGTCGAGCGTTCTGACCACGCTGACCAATACGGCTTCCAAACATAACGGCAGTGTCGTCAATCTGCGTATCCTGAACCGTCAGCTCGATTTTATGGAAATTCTGGTCGATCTGGAAGTGCGTGACGTGCGGCACCTGTCCGCCATGATTGCGGCGCTGCGTTCGGCGCAGGGTGTCATGCAGGTCGAGCGCGCCCGGAACTGAGCTGCGGGATGATCAGGGGGATTGGCACGGATCTGTGCGATATGCGTCGTATTGCACGGGTTCTCGAGCGTTCAGGGGAAAGATTTCTCGAGCGCAGTTTTACCGCGGCGGAACGAGCCTATGCGAATACGCGCAAGGGCGATGGCCGTATCGGCATCCTGGCCAAGCGATGGGCGGCCAAGGAGGCATGCGTCAAGGCATTGGGCACTGGCTTTCGTGACGGTATCGCCCTGACCGACATCGAGGTTGGCAACGATGCCTCCGGCAAACCCTATCTTACCTTGCATGGCGAGGCGGCGCGCTGCCTTGCGGTGATGGCTCTGCCGGGAGAGCGGGCGGAAATCCTGCTCAGCCTGAGTGACGAGATACCTTACGCCCTGGCCTATGTGATCGTGCAGTCAGTTTCCCGTACTTCGTGATAGCCTGTCGCCAATGCCCCACCACCTGCGCTAAGACCCGGATATGACCGACCAGAATCAGGAGGCGCGCGCCTCCAGAAAAAAAGAAGATACCCCCCTTGAGATCGTGCGCTTTGTCGCGATCTGGATTGTCGTATTGCTGGCGATACGAACGGTGGTTCTCGAACCGTTCAATATTCCCAGCGCATCCATGATCCCGACCCTGCAGGTAGGGGACTACATCATCGTCACGAAATTCGATTATGGCTGGTCACGATTCTCCATGCCGTTCTCGCCGCATCTCTTTGACGGGCGCATCTGGGGCTCGATGCCGCATCGTGGTGATGTCGCGGTGTTCCGTTATACGCAAAACACGTCGGTCGATTATATCAAGCGCATCATCGGTCTGCCGGGTGATCATATCCAGATGCGCGCAGGCGAGCTCTATCTGAACGGCACGCTGGTGCCGCGCAGATCGCTGGGCGCCTACTCCGTGATGGATGAGAATCGTTATCCGCAGACGGGTATCCGCTATCTTGAAACCTTGCCGGGAAGTGCGGGCGCCGCGTCTGTCACGCATCAGATCCTGAAGCAGACGGATGAGGGTGAGCAGAACGACACGCGCGAATATGTCGTGCCCGAAGGCTACTTCTTCGCGATGGGCGATAATCGCGACAATAGCGGAGACAGCCGTTTCCAGCGCGATAATGGTGTGGATCTGGGCTACGTGCCGATGGTCAATCTGGTGGGCAAGGCACGCTTCGTGTTCTTCTCGTACGAGGCCGTTCATCCTCTCTGGCAGTTCTGGCAATGGCCCTTCGAGATCCGCTGGAGCCATCTTTTCGCGACCATGCATTGAGGGTGGCTCATGACGACGCATGACGCCATAACGGAGACCCTCCAGAAAGCCCTTGGTCACCAGTTTACTGATCAGGGATTGCTGCGGCAGGCGCTCACACACCGTTCTGCCGTCTCTGCCCGTCAGGGAAGGCGCGCACCACGTCAGGCGGTAAGGGTTGCCAGCGCCGCCTCGAACGAGCGGCTGGAATTCATTGGTGATCGCGTGCTTGGCCTGCTGATGGCAGAATGGCTGCTTGAGCAGTTCCCCGACGAGCCCGAAGGGGCGTTGGGCCCCCGCCATGCCTCGCTGGTCTCGCGCAACGCTTTGGCCCCGATTGCGGAAAGCATTGGTGTGGCCGAGGCGCTGCATATCGCAGAGCATGAGGAGCAGGCCGGTATACGTAGTCTTGCCAATGTTCAGGCCGACGCGATGGAGGCTCTGTTAGGGGCGCTCTATCTTGATGGCGGACTGGAGCCGGCGCGACGTTTTGTGCGGGAGAAGTGGAAGGACCTGCTGACCTCGCAGATCACGCCGCCCAAGGATCCCAAGACGACCCTGCAGGAATTCGTTCTTGCCCGGGGATACCCCTTGCCGGATTACGAAACGCTTTCCATGGAAGGCCCCTCACATGCGCCGCGCTTTACCATCGCGGTTTCTGCTATGGGGGAGCGAGGAGAAGGCGTTGCGGGTAGCAAGCGCCAGGCCGAGAGTGAGGCAGCTACTGCCTTGCTTCGGCGATTGAACCGTGGCCGTAAAGGCACGAAGGATAGAAAATGACAACACGTTGTGGTTTCGTCGCCCTGGTCGGGGCTCCGAATGCCGGTAAATCCACCCTGATCAACCGTATGACCGGGACCAAGCTCTCGATCGTCAGTCCCAAGGCCCAGACGACGCGCTTTCGCGTGCTCGGGATCCTGATGCGGCAGACTTCCCAGATTCTGCTGGTTGATACGCCGGGCATCTTCAAGCCAAAGCGCAAGCTCGACCGGGCTATGGTGGCGGCAGCGTGGACCGGGTCACAGGACGCCGATATCTCGCTCCTGCTGATCGATGCCAAGGCTGGCATACGCGAAGAGGCCCAGGCGGTGATCGATACCCTGGCGAAGCAGAAGCGTCGTGTCTGGCTTGTGCTCAACAAGACCGACCTCGTGACCACGCAGCAGCTTCTGCCCCTGACCAAAGCCATTACCGATCAGCTGTCGGTCGAGCATGTGTTCATGCTCAGCGCCCGTTCGGGTGATGGGGTGGACGATCTGCTGGATTATCTCGCAGCTGAACTGCCGGAGGGGCCTTACCTCTATCCGGAGGATGATCTGACCGATCTGCCCGATCGTTTGCTGGCGGCCGAACTGGTGCGCGAGCAGATCTTCATGCAGACCCATGAGGAAATTCCCTATCAGGCCACTGTCGAGACAGAGAGCTTCAAGGAACGCCCTGATGGGTCTGTGCGCATCGATGCCACGATCTATGTCTCCCGGCCCGGGCACAAGGCCATTCTGATTGGTGAGGGGGGACGCAAGATTCGCAGCATTGGCGAGCGGGCCCGTCTGGATCTGGGCCGGTTGCTTGAGCGCCCCTGCCACCTTTTCCTGAACGTGCGTGAGCGCGCGGGCTGGGACGAGGAAAAGGCCAGACTGCGCGCCATCGGGCTGGATGACGCCTGAGAAGTTCTTGTGAGGACAGGCCGCGCCCTATAAGAGAGGCGCGGGCCGTGTTGGGCCCTGATCAGGCCGCTGTAAAAGAGGATGCGATGACCGGAACTTCTGCAGGATACAAGCGCGTTCTTCTCAAGGTTTCGGGCGAAGCCCTTATGGGCAAGGGCTCATTCGGTATCGAGCCGCAGATGGTCGAGGCCATCGCGAGCGATGTTGCTTCTGTCTCACGCAGCGGCATCCAGGTCTGTCTGGTGATCGGTGGCGGAAACATCTTCCGGGGTGTGGCCGCCGCAGCGAAGGGCATGGACCGCGCCCAGGGTGATTATGCCGGTATGCTGGCAACCGTCATCAACGCGCTGATGATGCAGAATGCTCTTGAGCGCGCCGGGATCGATACCCGCGTGATGTCCGCCATCCAGATGTCCTCCATTGCCGAGCCCTATATCCGTCGTCGTGCCGTGCGCCACATGGAAAAGGGACGTGTGGTCATCTTTGCTGCGGGTACGGGCAATCCGTTCTTCACGACTGACACTGCGGCTGCACTGCGCGCCAACGAGATGGAATGTGATGTTCTGCTCAAGGGCACACAGGTCGATGGTGTCTATTCTGCCGACCCGCGCCGCGTGCGGGATGCCGAGCGTTATGATGAACTGTCCTACATGGACGTGCTGTCACGCGATCTGAATGTGATGGACGCAACTGCTATTTCGCTGGCGCGTGAAAACCGGCTTCCGATCATTGTTTTCAATATTCATGCCCCCGGTGCGTTTGCGAGTGTCATGCGCGGCGAGGGGCGTTTCACCCGTATCATCGAAACGGCCTGAGCAGGGCCATCTGCCGGGTGTTCCGGGGGATCTCGCGAGGGCTCATGGCCCTCGGGATATCACGGCAATGCCATACCGCCACCCAAGGGACATTTCCCCGGTCCGGACGCCTGAACCGTATTGAAGGAGAGACCAATGCCTGCCGAACTGAACGATCTGCTTGACGATCTGACGCGCCGTATGGATGGCGCCCTCGAGAGCCTGCGCCGCGATCTGTCAGGCTTGCGCTCGGGCCGCGCCAGCCCGAACCTGCTCGAGCCGGTCCGTGTCGAAGCCTATGGCAGTGAAGTGCCGCTCTCCCAGGTGGGTTCGATTGCCGTTCCCGAAGCGCGCATGCTGACGGTCTCGGTCTGGGATCGCGGTCTCGTAGGTGCCGTTGAGCGCGCCATCCGTGATGCCGGTCTCGGTCTCAACCCGGCGGCTGATGGCCAGACCGTGCGCGTGCCGATTCCCCAGCTGACGGAAGAGCGTCGTACCGAGCTGGCCCGCGCCGCTGGGCGTTATGCCGAAAACGGCAAGATTGCCGTGCGCAATGTGCGTCGTGATGGCATGGACCAGATCAAGACACACGAAAAGAAGAGCGAAATCAGCCAGGACGACATGAAGGTGTGGTCTGACGGCGTTCAGAAGCTGACCGACCAGTATATCAAGAAGGTTGACGACATGCTGGCGGACAAGGAACGCGAGATCAAGCAGGTCTGATTCAAGGCTGTGTCCTCCTCACGCGCACATAAGGCTCCTGCTCCAGGAGCGGCTGCAGTAGTCATTCCACGTCATGTTGCTGTCATCATGGACGGCAACGGACGTTGGGCGCGTGCGCGTGGCAAGCCTGTGATGGCTGGCCACCGAGCGGGCGCCGAGGCTGTCAGGCGTTGCGTCAGGGCTGCTATAAATGCCGGTGTGCGCTATCTGACGCTGTATGCGTTTTCATCCGAGAACTGGAACCGTACCACCGAAGAGGTGTCTGATCTGACGTCGCTTCTGCGCTTTTATCTGCGCCACAAGGTGGCGGAGCTTCACGAGCAGAATGTCAGGCTCGACTTTATCGGTGATCTCACCCGTTTCGACGCCAGCCTTCGTGATGAGATCGAGCGCGCTCGAAGTCTGACAGGACATAATACGCGGCTGACCATGATCCTCGCGCTTTCTTACGGGGCGCGGCATGACATGCTCAGCGCGGCGCGCAAGATGGCCTTGGCGGCCTCTCGTGGTGAACTCGACCTTGATGGCGTGAGCGAGGCCGCGTTCGGCGACTTCCTCCAGACATCGTCTTTCCCTGACCCTGATCTTATCGTGCGCACAAGTGGCGAACGGCGCCTCTCCAACTTTCTGCTATGGGAATCGGCCTATGCCGAACTGGCTTTCCTGGATGTGATGTGGCCTGATTTTGACGAGAGCCATTTTGAAGCTCTCATGAGTGATTTTTCCCGACGTGAGCGTCGCTTCGGCAAGCGTCTCGAACCGGATGGCGTTCTGTGAGCCAGCAAAACGCAGCGCAACGATGGTCTGATCTGCGTCTGCGCCTGATCTCTGCAGCTGTCATAATTCCAGTAGCTGTCTTCTGCATTCTCATGGGCGGACTGGCCTACCGTGCCATGATCCTGCTTGTTAGTCTCGGTCTGGCTTATGAAGCGATCGCGATGGCCGGGCTGAAGTGGGAACGAGGGGCATGGAACTGGCGCGGCTCGCTTCTGATGGGCTGGCCACTGGTCGCATTGCTGGCAGCCATGAAGGGCGAATGGCGTGTCGCCTTCGCTATGGTATGCGCTGCTGGAATATTTGGGGCTGCCCAATGGGCCTGCGTTGCTGTGGCAGCCTTCGGGGGATTGTCGCTGTTCTGGCTGCGTGAGCCAGCTCACGGGTCAGTATTGGTCCTCTTTGTCGTTCTGGTGGTCATCGCCAGTGATAGCGGGGCCTATCTTGCCGGACGTATCTTTGGAGGTGCCAAACTTGCGCCGCGCATTTCTCCGGGCAAGACGCGGTCCGGTGCGATCGGCGGGCTTGTGGCTGCAGGCCTTGCAGGTATGGCCGTGGCGCTGATCTCGGGGCTCGGTGCCCCTTTCGGCGGGCTCGTATGGGGGATGGGCCTTGGCTGTGCCTCCCAAACGGGTGATCTCGCGGAAAGTGCCGCCAAGCGCCGCGTCGGCATCAAGGATTCGGGCAAGCTTATCCCCGGTCATGGCGGATTGCTTGACCGGTTCGATGGGCTTCTCGCGGCCGCTCCTCTCGCCGCTCTTCTCTCAGTATGTGTGCCGGAACAGATTTTCTGGAACGTCTCACCCCATGATGTGCTCGCGGCTCTGACGCATCTCTTTGTTTCACCTTCCGCTTCATTGCATTGATCTGGAGTATCCTGGGATCATGACCGCCTCACCACGTAGCATCACCGTTCTTGGCAGTACTGGCAGCATCGGATGCTCTACGATCGATCTTCTGTTGGCCGAGCCTGAGCGTTTTCGGATCCGGGCGCTTGTCGGTGGGCGTAACGTGGCGCTGCTTGCAGAACAGGCGATAGCCCTGCACGCAGAGGTTGCAGTTATCAACGATGAATCCCTGCTGGATGAACTGCGAGATCGGCTCAGAGGCAGCGGCGTGCAGGCAGCTGGTGGTCGTCAGGCGGTCATCGAGGCAGCCGCGATGGAGGCAGACTGGACGATGGCGGCCATTACCGGGGCTGCTGGGCTGGAGCCGACTCTGGCAGCGACACGTAATGGCCGCGCCATCGCGCTGGCCAACAAGGAGGCGCTCGTCAGTGCGGGTGACGTGATGCTGCGTGAGGTCGCGGCAGCAGGTGCAACGCTGCTCCCGGTCGACTCAGAGCATAACGCCATTTTTCAAAGCCTGACGGGCAGTCCGATCGAGAGCGTTGAGAAGATCGTGCTGACGGCGTCTGGTGGTCCGTTCCGGTGCGCTTCCATCGAGACCATGCGCGCCGCGACGCCTGAACATGCACTGAAGCATCCGACATGGAGCATGGGGGCCAAAATCACGATCGATTCTGCGTCGATGGCCAATAAGGGCCTTGAGGTGATCGAGGCTGCCCGCATTTTCGGCCTGAGCAATGCGCAGATCGACGTGCTGGTTCATCCTCAATCGGCTGTTCATGGCATGGTGCAGTTTCGTGATGGCAGCCTGATTGCGCAGCTTGGTGCGCCCGACATGCGCGTACCCATTGCCAATACCCTGGCATGGCCCGACCGCATGCAGACCAATGCGCCGCGTCTGGATCTGGCGGCGCTCGCCCGTCTGGATTTTGAAGCGCCCGACGAGGTGCGTTTCCCCGCGCTGCGTCTGGCCCGTGAGGCCCTTTGTGCCGGAGCGGCGTCCCCCACCATTTTCTCTGCGGCCAACGAGATCGCCGTTGAGGCCTTTCTTGGTCGTCGCATTGGCTTCCTCGGCATCGGCGATACGATTGCCCACGCAATGGACAAGCTCGGGGCACCGAAGCTCGATACGCTCGACGACGTGCTGCACTGGGATGCGGAAGCTCGTAGGGTGGCAGAGATTTTCGTATCGCGCGAGCGCAACAATTCCCTGAACGGCGCGGAGACGCTTCATGCATGAATTCGCGGTGACGATCCTTGCCTTCGCCCTCATCCTGGGGGTGCTCGTCTTTGTTCACGAGATGGGGCACTACCTCGCCGCGCGCTGGCGCGGGGTGAAGGTGGATACGTTCTCCATCGGTTTCGGGCCGGCGCTTTATCGCTGGCATGATCGCACAGGAACTGAATGGCGCATTTCAGCCATTCCGCTCGGCGGTTTCGTCAAGCCGCATGGGTTCGAAGATCCCGAGGACGCAACGCCCGAGCAGAAAGCCTCCTGGGTCCCTGGTCAGACATTTCACGACAAGCCGGTTGGCTCGCGTATGCTGGTCATCGTCATGGGGCCTGTGTTCAATTTCGTTTTCGCTATCATGCTTTTCACGGCTCTCTATGTCGCCGTCGGCAAGCCCGAGTTGAAGAACGAAATTGCGCAGGTTGTGCCTCACAGCGCGGCTGAAAAGGCGGGATTGCAGAAGGGGGATATCATCACCCGGCTGGGCTCGCTCGATGTCTTCAACTTTGCCGATATCCAGGCGCACGCCGTCAAGATGCCTGGGGAAAGCACGACATTAGGGATCCATCGTGGTGACAAGGATCTGAGCCTGCCCATTACGCTGGATCGTGTGCCGGGCAAGCTCGGTGCGCCCGATACAGGTAGCATAGGCATCATGGCGCAGCTTGTGCCAGGCAAGCCAATGGGTTTCGCGAGCGCTGTAACGGCAGGACTGCATGAAACCTGGCTTGTTTCGGTGCAGACCCTGCAAGGTGTGTGGCAAATCGTCACGGGTCACCGCAGCGCCCGTGAATTGGGTGGCACAATCAGGATCGCTCAGCTTTCAGGGCAGGTGGCCCATTATGGTTTTGCCAGCATTTTGTCCTTCATGGCGCTGCTCTCGATCAATCTCGGGTTGATCAACCTGTTCCCCATCCCCTTGCTCGATGGTGGGCGGCTCGTCTTTTACGCAGCCGAGGCTGTGCGGGGGAAGCCCGTCTCGCGCAAGATCCAGGAAATCAGCTATCAGGCTGGTTTTGCAATTATTGCAGCGCTCTTCCTGTTTTCCACATTCAACGACCTATCGAATCTCGGTCTGTTTCGATAGAAAAACGCTGGCAACTGCCCGCCTGACACAGAGTGTTACGACACTTCATGAGGCGAGGCGCTTGCTCAGGGGTTATAAACCGGATAGGTCCGGTGGAAGCGGGACAGGCAAAGGTCATCGCTTCGTTGCATAAATTTAAATTGTCTGAAATAAACCTTCACGTCGGGTTGATGAAGTTAAGGAACGTCCGTCTTGTCAGGTAAACGCCTCGTTCTTCTTGCTTCGGTCTGCATACTCCCTGTTTGGGCAGGGAAGGCCGAGGCTCAGAAAACCCGCCGTCCGTCGCATCACCAGGTAGCCGCATCGCGGCAGGCCAATGGGCAGATGATCGAGGCGATCGACGTGAAGGGTAATACCCGCATCGAAACCAGCACCGTGCTGTCCTATATGGTGGTGCAGCCCGGTGACCGTTTCAACCAGGACGATCTCGATCGTTCGCTCAAGACGTTGTATGCGACCGGTCTGTTCAAGGACGTGACACTGCGCCGTACAGGCAGCACGCTGAACGTGGACCTTGTGGAGAACCCCATCGTCAATCGCATTGCCTTCGAGGGCAATCATGCGGTGAAGGATGAAGATCTGCGCAAGGAAATCGCCATGCGACCGCGCGCCGTGTTCTCCTCGCAGGCGGCCGC
The DNA here is from genome assembly GCF_057319415.1 of Asaia sp. A2. Taxonomy (NCBI): domain Bacteria; kingdom Pseudomonadati; phylum Pseudomonadota; class Alphaproteobacteria; order Acetobacterales; family Acetobacteraceae; genus Asaia; species Asaia sp. A2. Next base: position 237,453 of record NZ_JBXWTO010000001.1, on the reverse strand, counting down.
GGCTGATCGTCAGAAGCTGCTCGATCTGTATGCCTCGAAGGCCCGTTTCGGCGCGACCGTTACGCCACAGATCATCAAACTGTCGCATAACCGTGTCGATGTGATCTTCAAGATCAACGAAGCCCGCCAGACCCTGATCAACAAGGTCGTGTTCGTCGGCAACAAGGCGTTCAGCGAAGCCCGTCTGGCCTCTGTGATCTCGTCCAAGGAGACCGAGTGGTATCGCTTCTTCTCCTCATCGGACGAATACAACCCTGAGCGCGTGAAGTACGATGCCGAATTGCTGCGTCGCTTCTATCTGCACAATGGTTATGTCGATTTCCACATGATCAATGCGACAGGTGAACTCTCACCTGACCGCAAGAACTTCATCATCACCTTCACGGTGGATGAGGGTCCGCGTTATCGTATTGGCAAGATGGATGTGCGTTCCAGCCTTCGTCATGTGGAATCCAAGGACCTCAAGCAGTATATCGATCTGTTCCCGCATCAGTGGTACGACGGTACGGCTATCCAGAACAACGTGACGGGTATGCAGGAGCGTCTGCAGGCGACAGGCCATCCGTTTGCGATGGTTCGTTCCGAGATTGCCCGCAATCCTGAAAAACGCATTGTCGATCTGCTGTTCGATGTGAACGAAGGCCCGCATGTCTATGTCGAGCGCATCGACATCAACGGCAATACGGTGACCAAGGACAAGGTCATCCGTCGTGCGCTACCCATGGCAGAGGGTGATCCGTACACCCCGTTCGATCGCAAGTACTCCAAGGCTGCGCTTCAGGATCTCGGCTATTTCAGCACGGTTTCCGTCGATCAGACCCAGGGTTCGGCACCGGACAAGGTGAACGTTGCGGCCAATGTGGTTGAGAAGCCGACCGGCGAATTCTCGCTTGGCGGTGGTTACTCGACCGACGTTGGTATTCTCGGTAACGGCTCGGTCAAGCAGCATAACCTGCTTGGCACGGGCATGGATGCCGGCATCTCCGGAACGGTTGCGTATTATCAGAAGCAGGTCGATCTCTCGCTGACCGATCCCTACTTCCTGAACCGCAATATCGTTGCTGGTATCGATATCTTCGGTATCGAAAACAACTATCAGACCTATCAGTCCTATAAAGAGGGCCGTTACGGTATGACGCTGCGCATGGGGTATTCGTATAACAACTACCTCTCGCAATCCTGGAGCTACTCGCTGATCGATCGTCGCGTCGGCAACATCTTCAGCCAGAGCGATATTGCGACCTACGGCTATCAGTATGTCCCGTCTTATTACGTGCAGGATTCGGCAGGCTGGTCGCTGCTCTCGCAGCTGAGCACCACGCTTACCTATGACCGTCGCGATAACCGCATGCGTCCGCGCAAGGGCTATGTACTGAACCTGAGCGGCGATTTCGCCGGTGTGGGTGGCGACGTGAAGTATCTGCGCGCCAAGTTCGACGGCCAGTATTATGTGCCGCTCGATTCCGTGACCGGTAACCATGATTGGGGCCTGCAGTTCAAGGGCGGTGTCGGCTATATGGGCGACTGGTCCAAGAGCAGCAATGTCAGCATCATCGACAACTTCTATCTTGGTGGTGAAAACCTCCGCGGCTTCCTGCAGGGTGGTGCCGGTCCGCGTACGGGCCATACAAGCATCGATAACCCGCTACCGGGTCAGGAAGATCTGATCGGTGGTCGCTTCATCTACACGGCGTCCGCCCAGCTCAACTTCCCGCTGCCCATGGGTGAGGATGTCGGGATTTCCGGACGTTACTTCGTCGATGCCGGTAGCCTTGCAGGGCTGCGCGTGAAGAATCTGTACACCAACCCGACGCAGGCCAAATACACGCCTGTCACGGGTAACACGCTCACACCGCGCGTCACCACGGGTCTCGGTATTTCCTGGAAAAGCCCGTTTGGCCTCGTGAACATCGACGCCGCCGTGCCGATCCGCAAGTCGCGCAACGACCGTCTCTACCCGATCCGTTTCGGCTTCGGGCAGCAATTCTGATCTCCGCTTACCGCTCTGTGCTATCGCCCGCCAAGAAGGCGATAGCCACCCGGTCTTGAACAGAGGTTTCCATGTCCATTTTCTCGGCAGCCCGCTTCGTGGCTGCTTCGGCACTGCTCGCTTCCGTCAGCCTGCCGAGCCTGGCCCAGGCACAATCTGCCCAGAACGCCTCCGGCAATGGTGGCTGGTTTGTCCCCAAGACGGCCCAGCAACCGGCTCCTGCCGCGCCGCATCCGGCTCGCCGCGTTCCCGTCGCGCAGCCCATGGCGCAGGATGCTGATGAACCGATGCAGCAGCCGGAAACACCGCCCGTTCTGCCGCAGCCTCCTATTCCTGACTCGCCCGATCTGCCCAAGGCGGCACCGCCGCCGGCCGCCCTGCTTGGTGTGATCAGCATTCCGACCGTCATGCGTCTCTCCAGCGCTGCCGCCGAGGCGCAGCGTGTTCTGGGCGAGCGCCGCGACAAGCTCGCCGCTGCGGCCCAGAAGGAGCAGGCTGGCTGGCGTGCCGAGCAGCAGAAGCTGCAGGAAAGCGCCCGCACGCTGACTTCAGAGCAGATCCAGCTGCGTGAGCGTCATTTGCAGGAGCGTCGTGCCAAGGCGCAGCGTGATTTTGCCAATCGCGCCCGGATCATTCAGGAAGCAGCCAATGTTTCCCTGAACCAGATCGAGCGTGAGCTGGTTCGTATCGTGCGTCAGGTTGCTGCATCCCACAGCATGAACCTCGTTCTGCATAGCGAACAGGTCGCCCTGCATGTCGATGGTCAGGACATCACGGAAGAGACAGCCAAGGTTCTGAACAAGGTGCTGCCGCACGTCTTCATTCCTGCTGAGGATGTCGATCCCGAAGTGCTGGCAAAGTCGGGCAAGATGCCGACCACTGCGGATGAAGATACGAACTCGCAAGTTGGCCCCGGTCCCGCCGCACCGTCGGCGGCTCCTGCACCACAAGCCGCTCCTGCCTCCATCCTCAGAAAGCACTGATCTGTCATGACGCTTTCCCTGCCAGACGCTCTCCCCGGCGATCCCCGCTTCTTCGGACGTCAGGGACCGTTCTCGATCCAGTCGCTTGCCGAGTGGGCGGATGCCGAGATCGTGGGGCAGAGTGAGGCGGGTCAGCGCATGTTGCGTGGTGTGGCGCCTCTTCAGGCGGCTACTGCGCAGGAAGTGAGCTTTCTGGATAACAGGCGCTATCTGCCGCTCCTGGCAGAAACCAAGGCTGGTGCCGTCATTCTTGCGCCGGCGTTCAAGGACAAGCTTCCCGAGGGCGTGGTCGGGCTGGTCAGCAAGTCTCCTTACCTTGCATGGGCCCGTATTGCCGCCCGTTTCCACCCGGTGCCCCCATCGCGCCCCGGCGTACATCCAACAGCGTTTGTCGATGAAAGCGCAGTCCTGGGCGAGGGTGTCGAGATTGGCCCGTTCGCAACGATTGGCGCCAATGTGCAGATCGAGGCGGGGAGCGTCATCGGTCCTCACGCAGATGTGGCGCAGGGTGTCGTGATTGGCGCATCGTGCCGCATCGGCGCGCATGTCTCGCTGTCTCATGCCATTCTCGATGATCGTGTCACCCTCTATCCGGGTGCGCGTATTGGACAGGATGGCTTCGGCTTTGCTGTCGGACCAGCAGGGTTCGAGACCGTCCCGCAGCTGGGGCGCGTCATTCTGGGTCATGATGTCGAGATCGGTGCGAACTCGACCATTGACCGTGGTTCCATGCGCGACACTGTAATCGGGGCAGGGACGCGCATCGATAATCTTGTCCAGATCGGCCACAATGCGCAGCTCGGTCGCTGCTGTATCGTGGTGTCGCAGGCTGGTATTTCCGGTTCGACAGAACTGGGTGATTTCGTCACGATTGCCGCTCAGGCAGGTCTGATCGGTCATATCAAGATCGGCGAAAAGGCCCGCGTTGGCGCACAATGCGGTGTGATGTCGGATGTCGAGGCCGGTGCAGATGTCATTGGCAGCCCCGCCATGCCCTTCCGCGAGTTCTTCCGCAATGTCGCCTTTCTGCGCCGCCTGGCCAAGAAGGACGGCAAGCCCGACGCCTGAGCACCACCGGTCAGGCGGTGGTCATGACTACAGAGTTTTGCTAGAAGCAGGCGGACACGTTAAACCTGTTGTCATGTAACTGACAATTGGGCGCGGTTGGCAGGGCCTACCCGCTCAGGAACGAGAAGTGAGCAGAACATTGGACGCCTCTGCGGAAGAGAAAAACAAGGAAGTAACGGCGCAGGCCGGCAAGGTTGACAACGGCGAAGCCGAAGTCGCGACAGTGGATATCGAGGCTATCGATATCATGCGTATCATGGCCGCTATCCCGCATCGCTATCCCTTCCTGATGATCGACAAGATGGTCGATATCAAGCTTGGTGAGTCGGCAACCGGCATCAAGAACGTCACCATCAACGAACCGTTTTTTACCGGGCATTTTCCGGCGCAGCCCGTCATGCCGGGCGTGCTCATTGTCGAAGCCATGGCCCAGACAGCGGCGACGCTGGTCGTGCTGACGCTGGGGGAGGCTTTTGAAGGCAAGCTCGTTTATTTTATGACAATCGAGGGTGCCAAGTTCCGCCGGCCGGTCGGCCCCGGTGATCAGCTGCATATTACTGTCGTGAAGGAGCGCGCCCGCGCCAATGTCTGGCGGTTCAAGGGTGTTGCACGCGTCGAAGGCGTGTCGGTTGCCGAGGCGACCTTCAGCGCCATGATCATGGGTTAAAACAGCTTCGTGGATCGTTCCGTGTCAAATTGGCCCAGCACTGTCAGCATTCATCCCAGCGCCCTGGTCGCGCCCGAGGCGATACTGGGTGAGAATGTCACCATCGGGCCTTGGTGTTCCGTTGGCCCCGATGTGTCCATCGGGGAGGGGACGCGCCTTCATGCCAATGTCCTCATCGACGGGTTGACCGAGATCGGTGCGCAGGTTGAAGTCTTTCCATTCGTTACGATCGGTCTTGCGCCGCAGGACTTGAAATACAAGGGTGAACCGACACGTTGCGTGATTGGTGCCCATACCGTCATTCGTGAAAACGTGACGATCCATCGTGGTACTGCGCAGGGAACGGCGCTTACCCAGGTCGGTTCGCACTGCCTGATCATGGCCAATGCCCATGTCGCGCATGACTGCATGATCGGTGATGGCGTGATTATCGTGAACAACGTGGTCATGGGCGGTCATGTCGAGATTGGCGATGGTGCCCGTGTGATGGGGGCTGCTGCGCTGCACCAGTTCGTGCGTATCGGTCGCGGTGCGCTGGTTGGTGGCGTATGCGGTGTCGAAGCTGACGTCATTCCCTATGGCAGTGTGCTTGGCAACCGGGCGCGTCTCGTAGGATTGCACTGGATCTGGCTGCGTCGCCAGGGCGTCAGTGCCGAAGAGATCCAGCAGATGCGTCGCGCTTTCCGTGTCCTCTACCCGCGCACCGGTCGCAATGAGCAGGTGCTCGAAGCCCGTCTTGCGGCTGTCAAGCGTGATTTTCCTGACAGCCCTCGCGTGCAGGAAATCATCGCTTTCATGGAGGTCCAGAGTCGGCGTGGCCTTGTCCGCGCCGCCAGCCCTGCGCAGATCTCCGCCGAGACGGAGGGCGTGTGACTGCCGCGCCGGTCGGTATTCTGGCAGGGGGCGGTCCGCTCCCTTTCCAGGTAGCCGATTCAGTGCGCGCCCAAGGGGGAGAGGTTTTTATCATCGGGTTTCAGGATTTTGTTGATCCCGATCTTATCCGTGCTTGGCCACATCGTATCATCCGTCTGGCTGCGGCGGGCGAAATTCTCTCGACACTTCGTGCGGCTGGTTGCCGCGATATCGTGCTTATCGGCCCGGTAAAGCGACCGGCCCTGCGTGATCTGCGTCCCGACGCCGAAGGCGCGCGTCTGCTCGCCCGGGTCGGGCGCGCGCTTTTCTCCGGTGACGACGGATTGCTCGGCGCGCTCGTGAGGATTTTCGGTGAAGAGGGCTTTCGCGTCCGAGGCGCCCATGAATTCCTGACCCGCTCGCTCGGTCGCCCCGGCGCCATGGGGCGATACGCACCGGATGATCTTGCATTGAGTGACATCAGACGCGGCATTGCGGTTGTGCGTGGGCTCGGTGCGCTGGATATCGGGCAGGGGTGCATCGTGCAGGATAGCCTTGTTCTCGCCGTAGAGGCGATTGAAGGGACGGATGCCATGATTGCGCGGGCAGGCGGGCTGCGTCAGCTTGGCCCCGGCGGGGTGCTGGTAAAGATGCTGAAACCCGGCCAGGAAAAGCGGGCCGACATGCCAACGATCGGCCCTCGAACCATCCAGAACGCCGCCACTGCCGGGTTGCGTGGCATCGCGTTCGAGACGGGAGGCACCCTTCTGACAGATCCGGCCGCTTGCGAGGCAACCGCCGACCGCTCAGGTCTGTTTCTCTATGGTCTGAGCCCGGCCGAACTGCTGGGCGCTGACTGATCATCCTGTCCGGTGTGCAGCGCATTCCGGACCCAACTGCCCGGGAGAGCCACAATGGCAAGCTATCTGCACACGATGATACGCGTTCAGGATCTCGACAAGAGCGTTGCTTTCTACAAGATTCTGGGGATGCGTGAGATCCGTCGTCGCGAAGTGCCCGATGGTCGCTACACACTGGTTTATATGGGGTTCAACGACAACGCCCATGGTGAGGCGGAAGTTGAGCTCACCTATAACTGGGATCAGGAAGGCCCTTATGAGCTCGGAACGGGCTTTGGGCATTTTGCGATCGGCGTGCCTGATGCGGCCCGTACCGTCGAGACGGTCCGAAGCAATGGCGGCAAGGTCACGCGCGAAGCGGGGCCAGTCAAGTTCGGCACAACAATCATCGCCTTCGTTGAAGACCCCGATGGCTACAAGATCGAGATCATCCAGAAGGACACGTTCTGAAGGAAGGTCGGGCGGGTGCATAATTCACCCGCCTTGCGCCTCGCCCGGATATGGGGCGGGGCGTCTGGCACCCCTAGTTTACCACGCGCGAGCGCTTGAGGCGTTCTGTCGCCTTTTCCAGCGCCTTGACGATGCTGGCAGCGTGCCGTTTGACTGACTCTTCACCATGCGACGTCAGCAGGTCGGCAGCGAGAAGGGCAGTCGCCAGATCGTTGCGCAGATCATGACGAAGCGTCTTCAGTCTCGCTTCGGCATCGGTTGGCGGCGTTTCATCGCGCAGTGTCATGGTCAGACTCCTTGATTTGATTGACAGCGCAGTTTCAGGCCCGTAAAAGCCCGCGCACAGAGGAAGATGGCGTCAGCCTTGTGTCGTCTTCTTGTCGGGGGTGGAGCCAGGGGCCTCACCATCATTCATTGCCTTGAGGAATGACGCCATGAAGCGTACATATCAACCGTCCAAGCTCGTCCGCAAGCGTCGCCACGGCTTCCGTGCACGTATGGAAACCGTCGGTGGCCGTCGCGTCATCAACAACCGTCGCGCCAAGGGCCGCAAGAAGCTCTCGGCCTGATTCCGACTTGGCGGGTCTGCCTCAAAAACTTCGGAAAAGACCCGAATTTCTTCGGGTTGCGAGCCGCGGGCGCAAAGTCGCCACATCGGGGCTCGTGCTTCAGGTTCTGAAGACCGAAGACGAGGCGCCGGCCCGCGTCGGCTACACGGTTACCAAAAAAGTCGGGAACGCCGTTGTGCGTAACCGCACCCGCCGCCGCCTTCGGGCGGCGTTGGCGCATGTGGCGCAGGGCCATGCGTTGAGCGCTGTGGATCTGGTGCTCATCGGTCGCGATTCGACACGTGGCCGACCCTTCGGCAAGCTGATTGCCGATCTTGAGCATGCCTTGAAAAAAGGTCAGGCCCTGTGATCGGCCTGGGCAGAAAGCTTCTGCTTTCCTGCCTGCTCGGCGGTCTGCATGTCTATCGCCGCTATATCAGTCCCCAACTCGGTACGAATTGCCGGTTTCACCCGTCGTGCAGTGTTTATGCTCAGGAGGCGTTGCGCCGACACGGTCTGGTGCGCGGGATATGGTTGACCGTGAAGCGGCTGCTGCGCTGTCATCCCTATTGTCGCGGGGGGTATGACCCTGTGCCCTGACCGGGGCGGTGTTGGATGGTTGGGAGGGGCTGTAAAACGCCTAATTCGCCTCCGCCCTATTGTTTTGTGACCCGATTTCGGTCACTTCAACGGCTGCGACCGTGGCATCCTGCCGCCGGGCGCTCAGAATTGTTTACTTTCATGGAAAGACCGGCACTCGGCTGATGGATATCAAGCGCATCCTGGTGGCAACCAGTCTCTCGCTCGCGATCGTGGTCGGCTTCGATTATTTCGTGCCTCAGCACGCAAAGAAAGATGCTGAAACCCAGACGGTCGGGCAGGTTCAGGGCAAACAGCCCCAAGCTGATGGCAAGGTTTCGGCCCTGCCTGTCGCCGCGCCGGGCGGCGCACCTGCGAATGGGCCCGCCGTTCCCAACGGGCCGGCTGGACGCATCGCCATTGAGGGGCCGGATGCAACCGGATCCTTCAGCCTGCGCGGGGCCCGTTTCGACAATCTGGTGCTCACGCATTATTTTGAGACGCTGGACAAGAACTCGCCGCTCGTTCGCCTCCTGGAGACGGATGAAGGGCCGCAGCCGAGCTTTGTCGAACTAGGCTGGCAGGCGCCATCAGGCTCCACGATACGCCTACCGAATGCCAATACCGACTGGTCGAGCGATGACAAGACGCTCTCGCCCGACCACCCGGTTTCCATGCAGTGGGATAACGGTCAGGGTCTGATTTTCCGAATTCAGATCAAGCTTGATCGTCGCTATCTTTTCGCGATTACCCAGAGTGTCGAGAACAAGGCCGGTGGGCCGGTTTCTCTCACGCCCTATCAGCGCGTCGAACGTGATTACAAGCCGCTCGAGACTGGCGGTATGATCGTGCAAGAAGGTCCGCTTTCGGTCATGAATGACCGTCTGGACGAAGAATCCTACAAGACCATGCGCAAGGGCGCTGGCAAACCCGACAACACCGCCTGGTCGGCTGATGGCGTGGGTGGCTGGGCCGGTATCACCGACAAGTACTGGCTGACGGCCATTATCCCCGACCAGAAGGCTGCGGTGACCGTGCGGTATCGTTACGTGCCCAACGCCAAGGAAGGCTCGTACATTGTCGATACGCTCTCGAGCCAGCCGATCCAGATCGCGCCAGGTTCGAATGTTGCGACGACAAGCATGATTTTTGCCGGTGCGAAGGAAGTCAATCTTCTCGACCAGTACACCGACGATCTGCATATTCCCTATTTCTACAAGGCCGTGGATTTCGGCTGGTTTGCGTTTCTGACGCGCCCGATGTTCCATGTGCTGCACTGGCTCTACAGTCATGTCGGCAATTTCGGTATCGCCCTGCTGATCCTGACCCTGATCATCAAGCTGATCCTCTATCCCCTGGCGACGAAATCGTTTGCCTCAATGGCGCGTATGCGCACGCTGGCCCCCCGTATCCAGGCCATTCGTGAGCACAACAAGGGCGATCAGCTGGCACAGAACCAGCAGATCATGGCGCTCTACAAGGAAGAGGGTGTCAATCCGGCGGGTGGCTGTCTGCCGCTGCTCGTTCAGGCCCCGGTCGCGTTCTGCCTTTACAAGGTGCTGAACATCACCATCGAGATGCGCCACGCGCCCTTCTATGGCTGGATCCGCGATCTGTCAGCGCCCGACCCGACCACCATCTTCAATCTGTTTGGCCTGCTGCCATTCAACCCGAGCTTCATGCCCGAGATGCTCCATATCGGCATCTGGCCCATCCTGTTCGGCTTCACCATCTGGCTGATGCAGCGTCAGAGCATGGTGAGCATGGATCCGGCGCAGCAGAAGATCATGCAGTTCATGCCGGTCATCTATACGATCTTCCTTGGTCGTATCTCGGCAGGCATCATCATTTACTACACATGGAACAACGTCCTCAGCTATGGTCAGCAGAAGCTGATCCAGAGCCAGATCGATCGTGCCCAGAAGAAAGGCGGAAAGGCCGTCAGCAAGTCGTGAGCCAGAAAGAAGATCCGACAGTCTTCAGTGACGAGCAGATCGAGGAAGGTCGTCTGCTTTTCGCATCGGAATGCGAATTCTTTTTCGGTGCGCAAAAGCTCGACCAGCTTCCCCCGCTTGCCGGTCCGGAAGTGGCCTTTGCCGGTCGCTCCAATGTGGGCAAGTCCAGCCTCATCAACGCCCTGACCGGACGTAACAGACTGGCTCGCGCCTCTTCCGAGCCGGGACGCACCAAGCAGCTCAATTTCTTCAATCTTGGCGATCGTCTCGCTCTGGTAGACATGCCGGGCTATGGCTTTGCCAAGGCGGCCAAATCGGTCAAGGAAGAATGGCAGACCATGATGTTTGCCTATCTGCGCGGCCGCCCTACGCTTACGCGCGTCTTTCTGCTGCTCGACTCCCGTATCGAGCTGAAGCAGGCAGATCGCGACGTGATGGAAATGCTCGACCGCGCCGCAGTGCTGTTTCAGGTCGTGCTGACCAAGGCAGACTCGATGGGGCCGAACAAGCTCAAGGCCAAGATGGCCGAGGTGCAGGCCGTACTGGCCAAACATGCCGCGGCCTATCCGCATATCGCGACCACAAGCAGCGAGACCGGACTGGGCATCGAGACATTGCGTGCCGAGATCGCCCGGCTTATCGCTGGTGCGTCACCTGAGGGGATGCAGGGATGAGTAAGGATATCCCGGAGCTGACGCTTCCGGACATGAATGATGAGGGGCAGCAGCAGGCGGCTCTTCTGGCAAGCGCATTGCCGTTTCTGCGGCGCTATGCGGGCGATACCATTGTCGTGAAATATGGCGGAAACGCCATGGGCAAGGATCATCTGTCCAGCGCTTTCGGGCGCGATATCGCCTTGCTGAAGCTCGTGGGCATCAACCCCATCGTCGTGCATGGCGGCGGCCCGCAGATCAGCGCCATGCTCAAGCGCCTGAACATCGAATCCCGCTTTGTCGATGGCCTGCGCGTGACCGATCAGGCGGCGATTGACGTTATCGAGATGGTGCTTTCGGGCAGCGTCAACAAGCAGGTGGCCGACCTCATTAATCGCGCCGGGGCTTTGGCTGTCGGCATTTCGGGCAAGGATGGTGGCCTGCTGCAGGCGCGCAAGCTCCTGCATTACAGCCGCGACGCCCGCTCGGGCAATGATGAGGCGCAGGATCTCGGTTTTGTGGGTGAGCCCGTCAAGATCGACCCCCGCGTTCTGTTTTCCTTGCTGGGTTCGGGGCTTATTCCCGTCATCGCACCCGTTGGCGTAGGCGATAAGGGCGAGACCTATAATATCAATGCCGACACGGCGGCTGGTGCCATCGCTGGTAGCGTCAATGCGTCGCGCCTGCTGATGTTGACCGATGTGGCAGGTGTGCTTGACGAAAATGGCAAGCTCATTCCCGAACTGACGGCTGATGAGGCGCGTCGCCGCATTGCCGACGGGTCAATATCGGGTGGCATGATTCCAAAGGTCGAGACCTGTCTCGCTGCGGTCAAGGCAGGGGCCAGTGCGGCTGTGATCCTCGACGGTCGTGTGCCCCATGCCTGCCTGCTGGAGCTTTTCACGCATAAGGGATCAGGCACACTCATCCGCGCCGCCTGATCACGCGCTTTCATGCGCGAAATACCAGTCCAGGTTTTCTTCCTGGGCAATCGAGAGAGCCATGCGGGCTCTCTCGAAAAACACATCGAGCGTATCATGCGATCCCGGCTCACGCGTCACGAGTCCGATCTTGACCGACACAAGCGGATTGGCCCCGGCTGAGCACATATATTTCCGCCGACAGATTTGTTCAGCCCGCTCGACCGAGGCAAAACGGTCGCCGCCATCAAGCCATAGAACGAAACTCTCACGATCGATCTGCCCAATCAGATCGGTAGGCCGGATAGCTCGTTGCAGAAAATTAATGGCATCGCGCACATGAGCAATCTGCTCGATCGCTTCATTGGCGTCACTGGTCTCGTCAGTCTGGATGTCATCCGCGGGGGAGTGGAGCAGCCCGTTAAAGCTGACAAGGATGAGCGTTGCCGGTATCTGCTCGCGATCCAGTCGGGCGAAACGCCGTTCGGCTTTTTCGCGAAACAATGGCCAGACCGGTAGATGGGTCAGAGGATCAAAGGGCAGGGCACGCAGCAACGCACGATAACGATAGTCGACCTCAATCATGGCGGCTGCTGTCTGCGCCAGCGTATTGAGAATACGTCGGCATGATTCGGTGCGTCGTCTCGAAGCGCGGCTGCCATAATAGACAATCAGGCCCATCTCTCCCTGATGGCGTATTTCGGCGATCGCGCGCAGGCACAGGCTGGTAGTTGTTTTTATCTTGCTCGCACGAGTGCTAAAATCCGCGTCGCGCACCGGCCACGAGTGGAGGATGTGGATTTGTGGCTCTGTGGGCGCGGGTATGACCAGGGGGCCGGAACTCATGATGAGGCCCCGCTCGGGGCGCGTCGTCATGCAGAAATGGTCGAAAGCCTGTTTCAGACCATCTGGCACCGATATGGCCGAGCGGAGGATCGCCAGCAGCGCCGCCTCAAGCGCGGCTTCCTTCAGCGTATCAGCTCCTGTTCGTGTGGTAGAGGCGAGGACACGAGACAAGCGCTCGCGAGCCGAGCTCATGATGTCGGAAAGTGAGGCGTCCATCATGAAGATTCCTGGAGCTTGGGGGCTTGTCGAGCCAGCGGCGAGAGACGGATGTCAAAAGCGCAGCTATCGGTGGCGTCTCTGTTTTACTATAGATCGCGGTATTTAATTACTCCTTAACGCACCGTTTGCGGAAGATTCGTTGACTTCCGGGTGCGTCCTGAGCATGGTCCGCTCACTCGAGTAACCCTGTTGAAGGATGGCTGATAATGCCTGTTTCCGATCTCCGCACCGTGATCGACTCCCTGTGGGAGCGTCGTGACACGCTCAACGCCCATACGGAAGGCGAGGCGCGTGAGGCGATCGAACAGGCCCTGACATCACTCGATGAGGGCAAGCTGCGCGTGGCCGAACCCGGAGCTGGCGGCTGGGTTGTCCATGAGTGGCTCAAGAAGGCGGTGCTGCTTTCCTTCCGCATCACGGATAGCCGCGTGGCCGAACGTGCCTGCGGGGGCGTTCCCGGTTTTGACAAGGTACCTCTGAAGTTCGACGGCTGGGACCAGTTCCGCTTTGCAGAGGCCGGGTTTCGCGCCGTGCCGGGCGCCATTGTGCGTCGTTCCGCCTATATCGCTCCCGGCGTGGTCCTGATGCCAAGCTTCGTCAATGTCGGCGCGCGTGTGGATAGCGGCACGATGGTTGACACCTGGGCCACCGTGGGCTCCTGCGCCCAGATCGGCAAGAACGTCCATATCAGCGGCGGCGCCGGTATTGGCGGTGTGCTTGAGCCGCTCCAGGCGGCCCCGGTGATCATCGAGGATGACTGCTTTATCGGTGCGCGTTCCGAAGTAGCCGAAGGGGTGGTTGTCGAGCGCGGCTCCGTGCTCTCCATGGGTGTGTTCATTGGTGCTTCCACCAAGATTGTCGATCGTGCCACCGGCGAGATTTTCATGGGGCGTGTGCCGGCCTATTCCGTCGTCGTGCCTGGCACGCTGCCGGGTCGTACCCCCGATGCGCCGCATCTGGCCTGCGCTGTCATTGTCAAGCGGGTCGATGAGCGCACGCGTTCCAAGACCTCCATCAACGAATTGCTGCGCGACTGATTGTGTCGCTCGATGCCGTGGCCCTGGCGGGCCAGCTGATTGCCTGCCGTTCCGTAACCCCGGCGGATGACGGGGCTATGGATGTCCTGTCCCGTACGCTTGAGGGGATGGGCTTTACCTGTGAGCGGGTCGATTGCGGCCCGGAGGGTGAGCGCACGCCCAACCTCTTTGCTCGGCTTGGCGCGTCGGGGCCGCATCTCTGCTTTGCAGGACACACCGATGTCGTACCGCCCGGTCCTGGCTGGGTACATGACCCATTCGGTGCTCAGCACGCTGATGGCATGCTGTACGGGCGCGGTATTGCCGATATGAAGGGCGGTATCGCCGCCTTCGTAGGGGCCGTCGCCTCTCTGCTCGCAGAGCGCCCGCTCAAGGGGTCTGTCAGCTTTCTGATCACAGGGGACGAGGAAGGGCCGGCACTGCACGGTACGAAAGAAGTCCTCCCCTGGATGGTGGCGCACGGGCATCGTCCCGATTTCTGCCTTTTGGGCGAGCCCACCAACCCCGCCCGCATGGGTGAGGTCATCAAGATCGGGCGTCGTGGCAGCCTCAATGCCTGGATCACCGTCGAGGGTGTGCAGGGTCATGTGGCCTATCCGCATCTCGCTGATAATCCGGTGCATCGCCTGCTGCCGATACTGAGCGAGCTCACCACACATGTGCTGGATGAGGGCAATGAGCATTTCGCGCCCTCATCGCTGCAGGTTGTCAGTGTGGATGTCGGTAATCAGGCGACCAATGTCATTCCTGCCAGGGCCACGGCGCTGTTGAACATCCGGTTCAATACAGCCCATAAGGGGGACGATCTGGTTGCCTGGATCAGGGAGGTGGTTGCGCGTCATGCGCCTGCCGGTCATGTCGAGGCCAGCATTAGCGGTGAGGCGTTCCTGACCACGCCCGGTGCGCCTGTCGAAGCCCTCTCCAGTGTCATCGCCCGCCATACGGGGTGTCTGCCTGCCCTCGATACAGGCGGCGGCACGTCTGATGCGCGGTTTATCGCCTCCTATTGCCCGGTGGCAGAATTCGGTCTTGTCGGTGCGACCATGCATAAGGCAGACGAATGTGTGGCGATTGCCGATCTGGAAATGCTTGTCCTGATCTATCGTGATTTTCTTGAGGCCTTCGGATTGTGAAACCCGGTTCAACTCCTCCGGCGGAAACCCCTGGTGGTGCCGCAACACGGATTATTCGTGGCGTGGTGCGTCTGGGCCGGGGCAAGGCCGAAGGAATCAATTCTTTCGGCAATACGCCTGAGGCCCTTCTATCGGCGATTGCACCGAGTGCCGCCCTTTTTCTGGTTCTGGCCCTGTCGCAATTCGTGCAGGGATATGATGCCACTGAGGTCACCAAGGTTCTGATCCTGATCACGGCGCTGCTGCTGCGGCTCGTGGTTTCGCAGGCTTTGGCTTCAGTCTGGGGGAAGGCGGAAGGCTGGTTGCGCTACGCTACGGCATTGCTGTGGTCAGCATGGCTGCCGATGGTGTTGTCTCTGGTGGTGCTGAGCATCGCGCAGATCATCATGCCCGGTATCGTGACATCGCGCCCCGCGCTGGCTGTCATCATGATTGGCATCGAAGCCTATGAGTTCTGGCTCTCATGGTTCGTGGCCAGATCCGGCCTGGGGCTCAAGAGTGGCAAAGCGGCACTGCTCGTGGTTGCAGTGAACCTTGCTGTAGCGTCGCTTTATCTCATCGCCATTGCGCTGCCGCCGCATTACAATGCGCTCAAGGAACTGATGGGCCCTCTGCCCAAACCGCATCCGTGATCTCCGGCGCCTCCGCACAGGGCTAAGCTCAGGCGAACGGGTCCAGCGCGTAGCCTACACCGACCAGGCACAGACCGTCTGGCGGGGCTGTGGGGCCAGCGACACGCCGGTCGCAGGCCTCGAGAACGTCACGGATACGGGCGACCGGCCATTGACCGCTACCGACAAGCTGCAACGAACCCGCCAGATTGCGCACCTGATGATGCAAAAAGGACCGGGCTTCCACATCCAGTCGCACAAAATTCCCCTCGCGGGTGACATCCAGCCGGTCCAGTGTGCGGATCGGGCTGCTCGCCTGACAGGACGACGCTCTGAACGACGAGAAATCGTGCCGCCCCAGCAGGCTCTGGGCTGCCTCATGCATCGCCCCGGCATCGAGGGGGTGCCGTACATGCCATACGTGATTGAGGTCGATCACTGGGCGGGTAGGGCGGTTGAGAATGGTGTAGCAATAGCGCCGCGAAATGGCGGAGAACCGCGCGTGCCAGCCCGGGGGTGCCTGTGCCGCCTCCAGGATCGCCACGCGATGCGGCTTGAGGTGAAAGCTGACGCCATCACGTATCTGTCGCGCGTCAAGGCGAGGGTCATCCGGCAGGTCGAGCTGCACCACCATGGAAGAGGCATGCACCCCTGCATCGGTACGCCCCGCCGTGGCCGTCATGACGGGGGCATCTCCTACGAGGCGCGATGCAGCCTCTTCCAGCAGGGCCTGCACCGACACGCCGTTGTTCTGGCGCTGCCAGCCGACGAGCCCCGTGCCGTCATATTCGATTCTGAGCACCCAGCGGCGATATCCGCTGGCCGGTTCATCACTGCCCAAGGCGCGTGCCTTTCGGCATGGGGGTGCCACGCAGATAATCGGTCGCGTTCATCATCGCCTTGCCGGGGCGCTGAAGCCGCAGAATCTGCAGGGCGTCGTCACCGCATCGTACCGTCAGCGCATCATCCAGAACTATGCCAGCCGGGACATCCGCTCCACCTGAAGCCGCGAGCGGGACAAGCTTTGCCTCACCGATCTTGAGTACAGTCCCGTCCTGTGTGGTGAAGGCACCCGGCCAGGGCGTCAGACCGCGTATCTGGCGGTCGATGATCGTCGCAGGCTGGTTCCAGTCGATGCGGCCTGTCTCGCGGGTGAGTTTCTCGGCGTAGGTCACGCCCTGCTCAGGCTGCGGGACCGGGGCAAAAGGACGGCGGAGCGTCTCAAGCAGCAGTTCTGCACCCAGAAAGCTGAGGCGATCATGCAGCGTTGAGGCGGTTTCGGAGGGGGACAGATCCACAGCGGCTTCCGCCAGCACATCCCCGGTATCCAGCCCTGCATCCATCTGCATGATGGAAACGCCCGAGCGGTGATCACCAGCCAGAATGGCTGACTGGATGGGCGAGGCGCCCCGCCAGCGCGGCAGCAGGCTTGCATGGATATTGAGACAGCCCAGTTTGGGGGCATCGAGCATACGCTGGGGCAGGATCAGCCCATAGGCGACCACGATGGCGCAATCGGCCTGAAGGGCCTCGAAAAAACCGAGTTCCTCCTCGTTCTGTCGGATCCTGACAGGGGAGCGCACGGCGATGCCCTCGGCCTCGGCGGCGCTCTGAACGGGTGAGGGACGCAGCGCCTTGCCGCGCCCGGCCGGGCGCGGGGGCTGGGTATAGACCTGCACCACCTCATGCCCGGCCGCGATCAGCGCCTTGAGAACCGGCACCGAGAAATCGGGCGTGCCCATAAACACCAGACGCATGGTTTCAGCGGCCTTTCTGTTCCTTGGCGAGGCGGCGCATGATCATGTTGCGCTTGAGCTTGGAAAGGTGGTCGACAAACAGGATACCGTCGAGATGGTCGATTTCGTGCTGAAGGCAGGTGGCCAGCAGGTCATCGGCCTCCATCTCGATCACTTCACCCTCGAGATTGCGATAGCGCATCCGCACGCTGAGCGGGCGGATGACCTCTGCATACTGGTTGGGCAAAGAAAGGCAGCCTTCCTCGCGGGCGGCGAGCTGCTCGGATTCCTCGATGATTTCGGGGTTGATGAGCACCATCGGGTTGCGCTCGCCCTCATCGGCCACATCGACGAGCGCAAAACGCAGGCCCAGACCGATCTGCGGGGCAGCAAGGCCGATACCCGGCGCCTTGTACATGGCAGAGAACATGCCCGGCAGGTGGGATTTGACGAGAGTCATATCGTCAGCCGTGACCTCACGGGCGACCGCCCGCAGCACGGGCTGCGGCGCAACGAGGATGGGCGTGGGCGTAATGGACTCGATGTCCGGGAGGAAGGAGAGCGCTGTCATGATGGAGCGGATGTAATCGGTCAGGTGCCGGAAAACCAGTTCTAAACGGGGCATAAACCTCAAAGAACGGCAATTCCTGCAAGGGCTCTCGCTTGCACCACGCACCAAACATGACCATATCGGGAAAGTGATCCGGTGCCGCAACCAAGGGCTGGATCCTGTTACCGTCTCGCTCGTGGAGGAGGCTGCATGTCAGGCCGTCTGTTTACGTCACCCATGTTTCTCGGTTTCGACCATCTGGAGCAGATGCTCGAACGGGCCTCGAAAACAGCCTCTGATGGCTATCCCCCCTATAATATCGAGCAGTTGAACCAGACCACCCTGCGCATCACGCTGGCCGTCGCCGGGTTCGTGATGGACGATTTGCATATCACGCAGGAAGATAACCAGCTGGTCATTCGTGGCCGTCAGACCGATGACAGTCAGGGTCGCGTGTTCCTGCATCGTGGCATTGCAGCGCGTCAGTTCCAGAAGGCGTTTGTTCTGGCGGAAAACATCGAGATTGGCGAAGCCTGGCTTGATAATGGTCTGCTTTACATCGATCTGTTTCGCCCCCAGCCCGAAGTGAGGGTTAAGCGTATCGAGATCAGCGCCGGGCGTCGCGACTCTGGTGTGACGCGTGCCACCCATATCGAAATGCCCAAACCCCGTCGCACCCGCGCCATACGCGATCTTGACGACGATTGAGGACGATCAGGGCCTTATTGGGCGACTGGCGAGATGACCAGCCCGGTGCTGTCATGGTATCGGGCTGAAAAGAGAGAAAAATGATGAGAAAAAATACGCGCGATGATGCCGGAAATGACGCACCCGCCCCGGTTGCCGATTTGCGCCGCATGTCGCATGACGATCTGAAGGCGTTCGGGATGAGCCACGTCGCCTATGTCAAACCCGTGGTTTACGAGGGCGAGGCTGCCTTTGCGATTCATGCGGCGGATGGCACCCCGATGGCGCTGGCCGAGGACCGTTCAAGCGCCTTCGAAGCCATTGTCGACCATGAAATGATTCCGGCCTGGGTACACTGACCATGACAACTACGCCTGACACCATCCAGCGTTACGCCGAGGAACACCGCCTGAGTGGGGCGGTGCGTCATGGCAATACGCTATATCTGGCAGGGCAGGTTGCGGATGATGCATCGCTCGATACCGAAGGCCAGACTGCCGATATCCTGCGTCAAATTGATGTTCTCCTGACCGAAGCGGGGACTGACAAGACAAAGCTCCTCTCGGTGCAAGTCTATCTGACCGATATTACCGAGATTGATGAGATGAATCGCGCCTGGGATGCCTGGCTCGACCATGACCATAAGCCGGCGCGGGCGACAGTTGAGACGCGCCTCGTCGATCCGCAATGGGCGGTTGAGATTACGGCTATCGCTGCCCTCTGAGCGGCCATACTCGTTTGTTTACCCTATGCTTGCTTCAATCGACGCGGCATGGGGCTGCGAGCAACGCATTACGGGGCCATTCGGGCTCTCATGCGAAAATCCCGACGCCTCTGCGCCGATCCTGCAATACCAAGGGCTTCACGATATTTGGCGACTGTGCGTCGCTGGATGGCGACACCGCTTTGCTGAAGCATCAGGGTGATCGCCTCATCGGACAGGATCGTCTCAGCCGTCTCGGCTGACACGAATTGCCTGATCCGGTTCTTGATCGCCTCGGCACTCGTCTGGTCCGTTTCATCCCCCAGGCCGGTGGAAAAGAACCGCCGCAGGGGAGTGACGCCGTGTGGTGTGCCGATCATGCGTGTCGCCGTGACGCGACTGACGGTGCTTTCATGCAGCCCCGTCACCTCGGCAATCCGGGCCAGAGTCAGAGGGCGCAGGGCGTCGATACCGTCGTGCAGGAACAGGATCTGATGACGCGCAATCGCGGTGCAGATCAGCAGGAGCGAGCGGGCACGCTGCTCGACAGCGCGTAACAGGTTTTGCGCCTCCTGCCTTTTCTCCTGAGCCCAGCCGCGTGCTTCGCGATCGGCGGTCTGTAGTCGTTTGTACAGGCGTTCATCAATCGTCAGCCCAGGCCATGTGGCCTCATTGAGCACGACAATCGGCTCTCCCTCAACGAGATGAATGAACAGATCCGGTGCGGGCTCGGGGGCCGGGGGCTCAAACCCTGCGCCGGGTCTGGGATCGTAGCTGCGTAATTCCTGCAGCAGTTCGGCATAGTCCTGACTGTCGAGGCCACAGGCTTTTTGCAGACGCTCATGCTCGCCTCTGGCAAGCCAGTCGAGATGACCCAGTAGCGTCGCAACCGCGGGATCATGGCGGTTCCTTGCTCTGAACTGGGCGGCAAGGCATTCGGCGAGCGACGTGGCAAAACACCCTGCTGGCTCAAAGAGCAGCATGATGCCGCGAACCTGTTCGATACTCTCCTGTGAAACACCGGTCGAGGCCGCGAGATCAGATATTGGGGTATCAAGGCGTCCCGATTCATCCATCGCGTCAAGCAGGGTCAGGGCAATATGGCGCTCGGCTGGCTGCGTGAAGGCCTCGTTGATCTGCCAGAGAAACTGCTCAAGGCGTGTCGGGGCGGGCGCCGATGGCTCACGGCCGGTCTGATCATCACTGTCGTACGCGCCATGATGGAGGATCGCATCATCATCCCAGGAGGCAGCATCGCGCCATTCATCGGCATCAGGATCGAGATCGCCCGGCAGATCGCTATCCCGCCAGTCCGGGTGGGCCATCGTGTCGGGTTCGGTGCTGCCAGCTTCTCCCGCAGGGGAGCTGACAAGCAAAAGCGGATTGGCTTCGGCCAGATGAGTGAGTTCGGCCAGCAATTCGTGGTTTGAGAGCTGCAAAAGGCCGATTGCCTGTTGCAACTCTGCGGTCATGACAAGACCAGCGGTCTGGCGCGCCTGAAGCGAAAGGCGCGCCATCAGGAATCAGAGGGAGAAATTCTCTCCCAGATAGACGCGACGTACGTCCTCATTAGCCACGATCTCCTCGGGAGTACCTTCCATGAGTACCTGACCCGAATGCATGATATAGGCCCGGTCAATGACCTCAAGGGTTTCGCGAACGTTATGGTCCGTAATCAGCACGCCAATGCCGCGGTCCTTGAGGTGGGATACCAGATCGCGGATTTCGCCCACGGCGATCGGGTCGATACCGGCCAGCGGTTCATCGAGCAGAATGTAGTTCGGCTGGCTGGCGAGCGCGCGGGCAATTTCAAGACGGCGTCGTTCGCCGCCTGAAAGGGCCAGGGAGGGCGAATGACGCAAATGCGAGATACCGAACTCGGCCAGCAGCCCATCCAGCATGGTCTGGCGTCGGTCGTAATCGGGCTCGACCACTTCCAGCGCGGCGAGAATGTTCTGCTCGACATTGAGGCCGCGGAAAATGCTGGCTTCCTGCGGGAGATAGCCGATACCGAGCCGTGCACGACGATACATGGGCAGCTGGGTGATATCGGCGCCATCGAGCGTGATGGTCCCTGTGTCAGGCTGAACCAGACCCACGATCATATAAAAGCTCGTCGTCTTGCCGGCGCCGTTCGGCCCGAGTAGCCCCACAGCCTCGCCACGCTGAACCTGGATCGAGACGTTTCGGACCACCTGGCGCTTCTTGTAGCTTTTGCCGATGCCATGCGCGATCAGCCCTGTCTGCACCGTAGGGTCATCGTGGATCTGCTGCAGGATGATGGTCTCGTTGTCGCTCATCAATGCGCGTCTCCGGGCTTGCTGCTGCCAGCTTCATTGGGGATGACCAGACCTTCGATACGCTGGCCGGGTGCGGGATTCATGATGGCAACGCCCGTCTTCATGTTCACGATGGCCGAAGCGCCGTTATTCTGGTTCTGGCCGCTCGTCACGTGCACATGGCCGATAAGCCGCGCCATCTGCGTGTCGAACACATAAACGCCCCTGTCACCTGTCGCGGTTTCATTGGGGGTGCGCAGCATGACATGGCCCCAAGCATAGGCACGATCAAGCTTGGAGCTGCGGGCGGTGCCATCACCACCCGGTGCGGGCGCAGTGGCAGGCTTCGCGCCAGCCGGGGGCGTGGAGTCCGGTTTGCTGAACGCGACCAGCACATCCGCCTTGATGCGCTTGCCATCATTGGTGGTCACGGTGGCATCACCACGACCGACCGACATACGGGTCTGGCTGTGATATTCCATTACGTCGCGCGCGGTCATGACATCCTGCGGTGTCGTCAGCTTGAGCGCCTTGCCCGTCATGACGAGCACGCCCTGATCGATGTCATAAAGCGCCTTGTCGCCCCAGGCCTGATCGGTACTGGTATAAATATGGACGTGCCCGATGGCTTCCATGCGATAGAGTTCCATTGACCCGCCCATAGCGCCGTCATCGCCTGGCTTCTTCTCACCGCCCGGTTGAGAAGAATCGTCCTGCGGTTTGGGGGCGTTCGGATCGGGCGCTTTCTTGCGCAGAAAACCGATGAGTTGATCCGCATCGATCGTCACATCACCACGAACGGCACGCGCCTGATCGACGAAAGTGACCGTCTGGGCGTCGTGATCATAGGTCTGGGGACCCGCGGAGCTGATATTGACCTGCTCGCCATGCGACATGTCCAGCGCCTGGGCGTGAGCCTGTGGGCAGAGAAGGGCCGAAAGCGATACGCCGGTGAGAGGAAGGCCCATCAGGAGCGAAGCCAGGGTGAGGGCAGGAATGAGGCAGCGCATCATGGGGCTTTCTGCGTGGGGGAGGTACGGGCAGGTGAGGTGAGCGAGGGCATGGCATCCTGGCGGTCATCATTGCGAATGACGCGCTGCGGTCCCACAAACTGCAAAAGATTGGCGTGCTGGTCGATGAAGTAGCCCTGAGCATCGAGGATGCCAAATGGCCCTTCGGCGTGAACCCAGTCATTCGAGGCGATAACGCTGCGATGCAGGTCGATATCGGCGGTGAGACCGTTCAGCAGCGTCCCGTCGTCCCTGTACAGCACGACATGACCGGTCAGATTGAGCGTCTGCTCATGTTGCATGTAAACGCCTTTGTCTGCCCTGATCTCGGCCCAGCCGCCGCCAGCCATATGTGTATCAGCTACCGGATCGACCAGATCAACCCGGTCGGGGCCATTCTGATGGGCAATGCGTGCCGTGATCATATAGGGGCGGTCATGGGCATCCAGACCACGATAGATCGCGCCTTCAAGGTTGCCGCTTTCAACACGCATCTGTGCCATTTCCTGCATGACAGCGCGGTTGGCACTGAGCCAGCGAGCAATTTCGGGCCAGACCGCAATTGAACCGAGGAGGACAGCAGCCATGAGCGGAAGCGCCCACTTGGCCGTATCGAGCAGGCGACGGCGCGAGGCGAGGTCTGAAGACGTGGGAATATTGCGCTGGCGGGACTGTCCCTGTTCACGCATGGCTTCACGCAGGGCGGCAAGCTTTGCGGCGTCACGGGCGAAATCCTCGCGTTGCGGCTTGCGGTCCTGCTGGTCGGTTGTCTCCGTCATGCGATGCCTGTGCGGAGCAGATCGTGAAGATGAATGATACCCACAGGGCGCTTAGCCTCATCCAGTACGAACAGGCTATTGATAGCCTTGCGTCCGGCGGTCATCAGGTGGATGACCTCCTGAGCCAGAACGTCGCCATGTGTGGTGATTGGCGCACGGTTCATGATTTCGCCTGCTGTCGTCCTGTCCAGATTGCGCATGAGGGCCGGGCGCAGGTCACCGTCACTGATAAGGCCGATCAGAATACCTTCATCATCTATAATGCCAATACACCCGAATGCCTTGCGTGTCATTTCGATGATTACCCTGGAGAGGGGCATATCAGCCGTACCGAGGGGCATGGAGCCCCCTTCGTGCATCAGTCTGCGCACGGGCCGGAGCAGAGCGCCCAGAGAGCCGCCCGGATGAAAGGCGCTGAAGTCATTGGCGGTGAACCCGCGGCGTTCAAGGAGGGCAACAGCAAGCGCATCACCCAGCGCCAGTTGCATGACGGTGCTTGTTGTCGGGGCCAGTCCCATGGGGCAGGCCTCCTTGCTGCGGGGCAGGCAAAGTACGACGCTGCTGGAGCGCGCCAGTGTGGAACTGGGAGAAGATGTCATGCCGATGATAGTGAGGGCGTGCCGTGCCGCATGCTCGAGCAGTGCCGCCAGTTCAGCCGTCTCGCCCGACTGCGACAGAAGCAGCATCACGTCACGCGCCTCAATCATGCCAAGGTCGCCATGTGCGGCCTCGGCGGGATGGACGAAAATGGCTGAAGTGCCGGTTGAGGCGAGCGTTGCCTGTATCTTTCTGCCGATATGGCCTGACTTGCCAATGCCGGACACCACAACGCGCCCTTCAGTGGCGGCGATGCAGGAGACGGCAGCAGTAAAGCTGTTGCCCATTTCATCGGGGATGGCGATAGCGGCCTGCAGCGCGGCCAGTCCGGCAGCCTCGGCGGCCAAGGTAGCCTGAGCGCTGTCGAGCGCTGCGCGCCGGGTGCTGTTGGAGTCGGTCATCAAAGCGGAGCTGGAACGTGAAAGCTCGGTCATGCGTCCTCTTCCCGCTTTGCTGGCCTCAGGTCAATTACCCTGCCATGCCAAGCAAGGCGTTTCTATGACACGCCAGGCGAATATCACACCGAGCGGAGCAGAGCAGATGAGGAAGCGCGTCGGGGCTCAGGCGCGATGGGAGAAGATATCGGGCTCTTCATAGCCCAGGATATCGAGCTGCCCACGGGCTGGCAGGAAATCGTAGCAGGCCTGGGCAAGCTCACGCCGGCCTTCACGGACGAGCAGGGCCTCAAGCTTGGCCCAGAGCGCATGCAGATGAAGCACATCCGAAGCGGCATAGCTCAGTTGCTCGGGGGAGAGAACTTCCGAACCCCAGTCAGACGTCTGCTGCTGCTTGGCCAGATCGACCCCCAGCAATTCGCGGCACAGATGCGCCAGACCATGACGATCGGTAAAGGTGCGCACCAGACGGGCTGCGATCTTGGTGCAGATCACGGGCGCCACCTTGATGCCGAGGGCGTGCTGAAGCAATGCCACGTCAAAGCGGGCAAAATGCATGAGCTTTGTCACACTTTCATCAGCCATGAGCGCCTTGAGATTAGGGCAGTCCTCGTAGCGGCCGCCCAGCGATTTCGGGCGGATCTGCACCAGATGGGCTTCGCCATCGCCGGCAGAAAGCTGCACAAGGCACAGACGGTCGCGATGCGGGTTCAGGCCCATGGCTTCCGTATCGACGGCGACGACCGGCCCCAGATCGAAATTGTCGGGGAGATCACCATCGTAAAGATGGATTGAAGCGCTCGGTGCGGCCATGTCTGGAAAACCCTGGGGCTAAAAAAAACGGAAGCCGACGATTTCTCGTCGGCTTTTCCGTTTTTCGTATGGTGCCCAGAAGAAGACTCGAACTTCCACGTCCTTGCGGACACAGGTACCTGAAACCTGCGCGTCTACCAATTCCGCCATCTGGGCTCAGAGGCTGTCCGGGTCGCCGTTTTTTTCGGCATCCCGTTCGGTGAGGTGGCGTTTACCGGTGGATGTGGGGGGCGTCAACACCCCCTCTTGAAAAAAGAGGATTTTTTTATGGAAAACCCGGTCATCACCCTGTTCGGCGGCAATGGCTTCATCGGGCGCTCACTCGTGCGCCAGCTTGTCGCGAAGGGGCATCATGTTCGTGTGGCCTCGCGTGCGCCCCACAAGGCGGGCTCGCTCGTGGCAGAATTGCCGCCCGGAACGGTCTTGCCTGTTTATGCCTCGGTGACGGATCGTGCATCGGTACGTGCAGCCCTGCAGGGTGCAGGGGCGGCCATCAATCTGGTCTCGATTCTGACAGAGAAAGGCGGGGCGACTTTCCAGCGCATGAACGCCGAGGCTCCGGAACGCGTGGCTGAAGAGGCGCGTGCTGCAGGCGTGGAGCGATTCGTTCAGGTTTCGGCCATCGGTGCCGCGCCTGATTCGCCTTCACGTTACGGGCGTAGCAAGGCAGAGGGCGAGCGCAGGGTAAAAGCCGCCTTCCCCGAGGCGACAATCCTACGCCCAAGTGTTGTGTTCGGTCCGCAGGACAGCTTTCTGCGTATGTTTGGCCTCATGGCGAAAATCCTGCCTGTCCTGCCTGTCTACTTTCCCGGAACGCGCCTTCAGCCCGTCTATGTCGAGGATGTCGCGAAGGCTGCCGCTCTCGCCCTGACGGAAAGCGGTCTGGGCGGAAGGCTGTTCGAGCTTGGCGGTCCCGATCGTCTCACCATGGCTGAGATCATGGCCTTTGTGGCGCAGTCCGTGGGGCGCACACCCCGGCTCCTGACGGTGCCAGAGCGTGTTGCCCAGATACAGGCCAGTGTGATGGAGGTTCTGCCGGGTAAGTTGCTGACGCAGGATCAGCTCGCGATGCTTTCGCAGGACAATATCGTGTTATCCGGGGCTGAGACGCTCGAAACCCTCGGAGTCGTTCCCCGGAGTGTGTATGATGTGGCACCGGAATATCTGAGCCAAATCAGCGTGTTGAGAATGGTTCGCAAATAAAAGGACCGTTTCGGACCCAATAATACGAGATTTCTGCGCGTGCACGCCATAAATCGTCGATATGACCGGTGATGGGTAAGTATTGATGACTTATTCGGGTCGTGAGCTTGTCTTACCTGTCCGTCATGTTTTTTGAGCGGGGCGTCATGCGTCTGCTCGCCCTTGGGGAGAACGTGTGGTGGCCGAACGTATGCTGCAATTTGTGTCATTGCCGCAGGAGATGCCTGAGAAGCGTGATGCTGCGGAACGCCGTGAGGATTTCGGCGAGATCTATCGCGCGTTTGCTGTTGATCATGCCGAGCGTCAGGCCAGTCGCTGCTCGCAATGCGGCGTACCGTTCTGCTCGGTCCATTGCCCCTTGGGTAACAACATTCCCGACTGGTTGAAGCTGACGGCCGAGAACCGTCTGGAAGAGGCTTACCGTCTTTCTTCAGCAACAAATACCTTCCCCGAAATCTGCGGGCGCATCTGTCCGCAGGATCGTTTGTGCGAGGGCAATTGCGTCATTCAGAAGGATTTCGAGGCGGTCACGATCGGTGCTGTCGAGAAATTCATCACTGAAACAGCTTTCGAGCAGGGTTGGGTCAAACCGCGCCTGCCGTCTCGCGAACGTTCGCAGAGCATCGGCGTGGTCGGCGCCGGTCCGGCCGGGCTTGCTGCGGCAGAATGGCTGCGCGCCCTTGGCTATCAGGTTCATGTCTATGACCGCCATGATCGCGTCGGTGGACTGATGGTTTATGGCATCCCGAGCTTCAAGCTGGAAAAGCATGTGCTGGCCCGTCGTCATGAGTTGCTTGAGGCACAGGGCATCGTCTTCCATCTCTCCACCCCCATTGGAGAAGGTGAGGGCGGCCTTTCTTTCGAGGCGCTTCGTGAGAAACACGATGCGGTCTTTCTGGGAACGGGCGTCTATCGCTCGCGTGAGGTTGCCGTGCCGGGCAGCGGCCTGGGCGGTGTGGTTCAGGCGCTCGATTTCCTCACGGCGTCCAACCGTCGTGGTTATCATGAGACGCCAGGCGATGACGCCGTGCTGCACGCCAGAGGAAAGCATGTAGTCGTGATCGGTGGTGGTGATACGGCCATGGATTGTGTGCGCACCTCCATCCGTCAGGGTGCTGAAAAGGTGACCTGCCTTTACCGCCGCGACCGCGCCAATATGCCCGGCTCGGTGCAGGAAGTGAAAAACGCCGAGGAAGAAGGCGTGAACTTCGCCTGGCTTGCGGCTCCCGAGGCGTTTCTCGGTGACGGCACCGTCAGCGGTGTGCGCGCCCACAAGATGCGTCTGAGCCTGCCCGATGCGTCAGGCCGGCAGTCGGTCGAGGCTGTGCCTGAAAGCAGCTTCGTGATCGAGGCCGATCTGGTAATCAAGGCGCTTGGGTTCGACCCCGAGGATTTGCCGGGTGGCTGGAATGCGCCGGAGCTGGCCGTGACCAAATGGGGCACGCTCAAGGTCACGCCAGGACGCTTCGAGACCAGCGTGCCGGGCGTTTTCGCAGGCGGCGATATCGTACGTGGAGCCTCGCTTGTGGTCTGGGCCATTCGCGACGGACGCGAGGCCGCAGCCGAAATGCACCAATTCCTCTCTGGCACAGAGAGCATGACATCAGACCATGCCGCTCAGGCAGTGGCGGCGGAGTAAGAGCCATGACCGAGAAGAGCTTCATCCAGTCCTATCAGGACAATGTCCGCGCCCTCGAAGGCCTTTATGACCCGACCATGGAGCGTGATGCCTGCGGCGTCGGGCTTGTAGCGGCGCTGGACGGCAAGCGCCGTCGTGACGTGGTTCTGGCTGGCATCGCAGCGCTCAAGGCGCTCTGGCATCGCGGCGCTGTCGATGCCGATGGCAAGACCGGCGATGGTGCGGGCATCCATGTCGAGATCCCGCAGGATTTCTTTGCCGAGGCCATTCACAGCGCCGGTGACGACCATATCGAGGGTCGTATTGCCGTGGGCATGATCTTCCTGCCCAAGACCGATCTGGCCGCGCAGGAAGCAGGGCGCGCGATCATCGAAAGCGAGATCCTCGATTTCGGCTATGGTATCTATGGCTGGCGTCAGGTGCCGATCGACACGGCCTGTATTGGCGAAAAGGCCAACGCGACGCGCCCCGAGATCGAGCAGATCATGGTGCGCAACCGTCTGAACCGCTCGGAAGCTGATTTCGAGCGCGATCTCTATGTGATCCGCCGTCGTATCGAAAAGGCTGCTGCGGCTGCTCAGGTCGATCTGTATGTGTGCTCGCTATCCTGCCGTTCGCTCATCTACAAGGGCATGTTCCTTGCCGAGAACCTGACGGATTTCTATCCCGATCTTCTTGATGAGCGTTTTGTTTCGCGTTTCGCGATCTATCATCAGCGCTACTCGACCAATACGTTCCCGACGTGGAAGCTGGCTCAGCCTTTCCGCCGTCTGGCGCATAATGGCGAGATCAACACGCTTTCGGGCAACGTGAACTGGATGCGCAGCCACGAGACCCGTCTCGCGAATGCCGAACTCGACCCCTATATGAGCGATCTCAAGCCGGTCGTTCAGGCGGCGGGCTCCGATACCGCGATGTTCGACAACGTGTTCGAGCTGCTCACCCATGCCGGGCGCGATGCTCCCATGGCCAAGACGCTGATGGTTCCCGCCAGTGCCGGTGGCAACGCCGCCATGACTGACAAGCATCGCGCGCTGTTCTCCTACTGCAATGCCGTGATGGAGCCGTGGGACGGCCCTGCCGCCATCTGTGCAACCGATGGGCGCTGGGTCGTTGCCGGTCTCGACCGCGCTGGTCTGCGCCCGCTGCGCTACACCATCACGCAGGACGATCTGCTGATCGTGGGTTCCGAGGCCGGTATGGTGCGCGTGCAGGACGCCAATACCCGCATGAAGGGACGCCTTGGGCCGGGCGAGACGCTGGGTCTCGATCTGCAGGAAGCCAAGCTCTATGCGCCGCAGGAACTGCTTGATCTTCTGGCCGAGCGTCAGGATTTTCCATCCTGGACCAAGAATATCCGCAATATCAGCTCCGTTGTCCGGGGTGACGTAGCCGAGCCGGTCCTGTTCAGCGCCGATCAGCTGCGCCGACGCCAGCTGGCCATGAGCCTGACGCATGAGGAAATGGAGACCATTCTCCATCCCATGGTCGAAACCTCGGCAGAGGCCATCGGCTCGATGGGTGACGACACACCGCTTCAGGTTCTGTCGAGCACCTATCGCGGGCTTGCGCACTATTTCCGTCAGGGCTTCAGCCAGGTCACAAACCCGCCTATCGATTCCCTGCGCGAAATGAACGTGATGAGCCTCGTCACGCGTCTCGGGAATCTGGGCAATATCCTCGACCAGTCACCTGAGCAGTGCGACCTGCTTCAGTTGCCGAGCCCGGTGCTCACCACGGGAGAGTTCGAGGCGCTGCGTAATTTCTGTGGCAAGGATGGCGCTACGGTCGATTGCACCTTCCGCGCCGCCGATGGTGAAGCCGGATTGCGCGACGCCATTGCACGCATCCGTCACGAAGCCGAGGATTATGTGCGCGGTGGCTGCACCCATCTCTTCCTCTCTGATGAGGGGCAGACTGAAGAGCGCGTTGCGATCCCGATGATCCTCGCAACCGCTGCCGTACATATCCATCTCGTGCGTCAGTCGCTGCGCACCTTCACCTCGCTCAATGTCCGTTCCTCCGATGTGATGGACGTGCATGGCATGGCGGTGACGGTGGGTGTTGGGGCAACCACGGTGAACCCCTATCTGGCTCAGGAATGTATCGCCGACCGCTTGCAGCGCGGCCTGTTTGGCGATCTCACCCTGCGCGAGGCGGTGGAGCGTTATCGCAAGGCGCTCGACAAGGGTCTGCTCAAGATCATGTCGAAATCCGGCATTTCCATCGTTTCAGCCTATCGCGGTGGCTATAATTTCGAGGCCATTGGCCTGTCGCGTGCACTTGTGGCCGAATTCTTCCCCGGTATGCCGTCGCGCATTTCGGGCATTGGTCTGCCCGGTCTGGCCCGCAATGCGCTCAAGGCGCATGAAACGGCCTATGCGGGTGGTGTCGACGCCCTGCCGATTGGCGGTCTGTACAAGCTACGTCGCAAGGGTGAGGTTCATGCCTTCAGCGGCCAGCTCATCCATATGCTCCAGACAGCCGTCTCGACCGACAGCTTCTCGCTGTTCAAGCGTTATGCCGATGCCGTGCGTCGCCAGCCGCCGACCGCGCTGCGTGATCTGCTCGATTTCCGCCGCGTGCGCGAGCCGATCCCCGTGGAAGACGTCGAGAGCATCACCTCCATCCGCCGTCGTCTCGTGGCTCCGGGCATCTCGCTCGGCGCACTGAGCCCGGAAGCGCATGAGACGCTCGCCATCGCCATGAACCGCATTGGTGCGAAGTCGGATTCAGGCGAGGGCGGTGAGGATGCTTCGCGCTTCACGCCGCGTGAGAATGGCGACAATGCCAGCTCGAAAATCAAGCAGGTGGCCTCGGGGCGCTTTGGTGTCACGGCGGAATATCTGAATAATTGCAGCGAGATCGAAATCAAGGTCGCTCAGGGGGCCAAGCCGGGTGAAGGCGGGCAGCTGCCTGGCTTCAAGGTGACGGAACTCATTGGCAAGCTGCGCCATGCCACACCCGGCGTGACGCTCATTTCACCGCCGCCTCATCATGACATCTATTCCATCGAGGATCTGGCCCAGCTCATCTACGACCTGAAGCAGATCAACCCGGAGGCGACTGTCACGGTCAAGCTCGTGGCCCGTACAGGCATTGGCACGATTGCCGCCGGTGTGGCCAAGGCGAAGGCGGATGCGATCATGATCTCGGGCCATTGCGGTGGCACGGGGGCGAGCCCGCAATCCTCCATCAAATATGCGGGCCTGCCCTGGGAGATGGGGCTGACCGAAGCCAATCAGGTGCTGACGCTCAACCGCCTGCGTCATCGTGTGACCCTGCGTACCGATGGCGGTCTCAAGACCGGGCGTGATGTGGTGATGGCCGCCATGCTGGGTGCCGAGGAATTCGGCATCGGGACGGCGGCGCTCGTCGCCATGGGCTGTATCATGGTGCGCCAGTGCCATTCCAATACCTGCCCGGTGGGCGTGTGCGTTCAGGATGAGGCGCTGCGCGCCAAGTTCGAGGGTACACCCGAGAAGGTGATCAACCTCTTCTCCTTCATCGCCGAGGACGTGCGCAACATTCTGGCCGAGCTTGGCTTCAAGAGCGTTGAGGAAATCATCGGCCGTACCGATCTGCTGCGTCAGGTCTCGCGCGGCGCGGATTATCTGGATGATCTGGATCTGAACTCGCTGCTGGTTCAGGCCGATCCGGGACCGGATGCACGTTATTGCACCCGTGAGGGCCGCAACGAGGTGCCGGAGACGCTCGACGCGCAGGTCATCGCCGATGCAACGCCGCTTTTCGATCATCGCGAGAAGCTGCATCTGCACTACACGGTGCAGAACACGCATCGCGCCATCGGCACACGCGTCTCGTCGCTGATCACGCGCAAATTCGGCATGAAGACCCTGCCCGAGGGGCATCTGACCCTGCGCCTGCGTGGCTCGGCCGGTCAGTCGCTGGGTGCTTTCGCAGTCCAGGGCCTCAAGCTCGATGTCGTGGGCGATGCGAACGACTACGTTGGCAAGGGCCTGTCAGGTGGCACCATTGTCGTTCGTCCGTCCCCCACCGCACCGTGGCGGTCGGAAGACAACGCGATCATTGGCAATACCGTGCTTTACGGTGCCACTGCCGGGTCGCTTTTCGCAGCCGGACAGGCTGGCGAGCGCTTTGCTGTGCGTAACTCGGGTGCAACAGCCGTGGTCGAGGGCTGTGGTTCGAATGGCTGTGAGTACATGACTGGCGGTACGGTCGTGATCCTCGGCCATATCGGCGATAATTTCGGTGCTGGCTTCACGGGTGGCATGGCTTTCGTACTCGACAAGGAAGACATGTTCGAGCGCCGTGTGAACTCGGATACGCTTCTCTGGGCGCGTATCGAGCCCGGCAGCGTATGGGAAGAGAACCTCCGTTCGCTCGTGCAGCGCCATGCCGATGAAACCGGCAGCGCCTATGCAGCCGAGCTTCTGCACCGTTGGGATCGGGTACTGTCGCAGTTCTGGCAGGTGGTTCCGCGCGATTACGCCCGCATCATCGGCTACGAACTGCCGGGCAAGCAGGAGGCGCTTTCCGCCTGAGCGGACAGGGCATTACGGGCGCGCTTCAGGCGATTCCCGTAATGCCCATTCATAGCCAAACAGGCATATATTGCCTCTGAATATCTATTTTATTACTGAAAAGTCATTCGGTAGGGTCTAGCCCTCTCCCTCGGTCAATAGATCGCAGGGTCTCTTCTTCGAGGGTTATTCATGCCGTCTCAAGTCTCGACTTCAAAGGGCGTGGCGTCATCGGTCGCCGCTCTGGCCCTGTTATCGAGCGTCTTTTTCATGTGGGGCTTTGCGACTGTCCTCAACGACATTCTCGTTCCCCACCTGAAGGCTGCCTTCTCGCTCGACTACACTGCCTCCCTTCTGGTGCAGTTCTGCTTCTATCTTGGCTATCTGGTCATATCCCTGCCTGCCTCGCGTCTTGTTTCGGCCCTGGGCTACAAGAACGCGGTTATTATCGGGCTTGTCGGCATGGCAGCGTCCTGCCTGCTTTTCATCCCTGCCAGCGCGTTTTTCTCTTACGGGTTTTTTCTGGTCGCGCTGTTTCTGCTGGCTGCGGCCATCACGCTGCTTCAGGTTGCAGCCAATCCGTATGTGGTGGTGATTGGTGACGAGGCCTCGGCTTCGAGCCGCCTGACAATGGTTCAGGCGTTCAATTCGCTCGGCACGACGCTCGCGCCACTGTTTGGCGGCATCCTGATCTTCGGGCGCAGCCATGAGAGCTCGACAGGCGGTCCGCTTGCCGAGACGGCGGGGCAGCACATCCAGGATGCCCAGATGGTACAATTGCCTTACGGGCTGATCGCACTCGTGCTGCTGGCCATGGCGCTGGTTGTCTGGCGGTTCCCATTGCCGTCCATCGATGCGGGCAGCCGCAAGGTAGCGACCGTCGGGACGCAGCACAGTGTCTGGCGTCATCGCAATCTGTTCTGGGGCGTGCCCGCCATATTCCTCTACATGATCTGCGAGATCGGCATTGGCAGCACACTGGTGAATTTCATCGCACAAAAACAGATTGGCGATATGAGCCATGCTCAGGCAGCGCATTACGTGGCCTTTTTCTGGGGTGGGGCCATGGTGGGGCGCTTTGTCGGTGCGGCGCTCATGCGGCGTGTCAGCCCGCATTTGATGCTGGGCCTCGCCAGCCTTGCCGGGGCCATGCTGATTCTGGTGGTTGTCTCGTCAAGTGGCGGGCTGGCCATGTGGGCGTTGCTTCTGACCGGGCTGTGCCACTCCATCATGTTCCCCACGATCTTCTCGCTCGGTGTCGCGGAACTCGGCCCGCAGACAGAGCAAGGGGCGGGGTGGCTTATCATGGCCATTGCCGGTGGGGCAGCGGCGATATTCCAGGGCGTGCTGGCAGACCATATCGGTCTATCCCTGTCTTATCTCCTGCCCTTTGCCTGTTACCTCTACCTTCTTTTCTATGCCAGTTGGGGTTCCGTTCCGCGTCGGCGCGCGTCAGTGACCCGGGAGACGATATCATGATCAGGATTGCCGTTATCGGCGTTGGGCAGATTGCGCGTCAGCAGCATCTCCCGGCCCTTGCTGCCAGCGCGGCCTATCATCTTGTGGCCGCCGTATCGCCTGTGCCGGTCACGCTGGACGTGCCGGTATTCGCCTCCATCGAGGCCTTGATCGAAAGTCATATCGACATCGATGCCGTCGCTATCTGCACGCCGCCTTCCATGCGTTATGATCTCGCCATGCAGGCGCTGGAGGCGGGGTGGCATGTGTTGCTTGAAAAGCCCCCGACCCTGACGCGCAGCCAGGGGCAGGTGCTGCTGGCCGTGGCGCGTCAGCGCGGACTCACGCTGTTTGCGGCGTGGCATTCGGTTCATGCTGCGGCTGTGCCGAGTGTTGCGACTTTGCTGAGAGAGAATGACCCGGTCAGCGTGGAGATGAGCTGGAAGGAAAATGCCGATAAATGGCATCCCGGCGCGGACTGGCTCTGGCGCCCCGGCGCGCTGGGTGTTTTCGATGCAGGGATCAATGCCCTGTCCATTCTATGTTCCGTCAGCCCCGAGGCACTCGTCTTCGAGCAGGCCTCGCTTGATTTCTTTGCGCAGCAGCAGGCACCAGCGCGGGCGCGTCTCGCGCTTGTTGGTGCGCGGACCCGTTGCCCTATATTGGCCAATTTCGATTGGCGGCACGAGCGCGAAAGCGAGATCTGGGAAATTATCTGGACCATGCCGGATGGGGTGCAGCTTCGCATGTCGGAAGGGGGAGCAAGGCTTTCTCTAGGAGGGAAAATGATGCCCCTTGCGGAGAGCCGCGAATATGAGGGGGTGTATGACAGCTTTGCAGCACTGATCACGGCGCAGGACAGCGCTCTCGATCTGAGACCGCTGGACATCATTTCAGAGGCATTGGCCTATGGGACACGCTATCACCTGACAGATGAATTTCAATAAACATGTAATACAATTTGTCGGATACGCGGTTTACCTGTTTTTTCTGGCCTGTATCACCAGGCAATAGCCGGTTCTCAGGTAATGTGGGTGCTGGATAGTTGCCTTTCTTTCTCGTCGGGCTCATTGGAAAAGCTATAGGTCAGACAAAGAGGCGTGGTCCATGACGCGGAAATTTCCCGGTATCCCTTTAAGGGACGCAGTACTTTGCGTACCGCTTGTCGGTTCGGTGCTCACCAGTGTTCTGGCTTCAGCCGGGGCGTTTGCCGCACCCATGCAGTTCCAACGCAGTCTGCTCAATACGGGTGGGAAAAGCCCGGAGTTTTGTCTGCGCTTTGCGGCACCGCTCGATAGCCGGGCAGGCCCGCATTATGCGGATCATGTGCAGATCAAGCCCAGCCTGAGGCCTGAAATCACGCTGCGTAACCGCGATCTGTGCCTTGGCGGTCTGGCCTGGGCCACCCGATACAATGTCACACTCACCAGCGGCATGCATGATGCACGCGGCAATGTGCTGGCTGATCCGGTGGTGGTCAGCATGGCGACGGGTGATCGGACGCCAAGCCTCAGTCTCGCAGGTGAGGGTTTTATCCTGCCTCGTCACAGCGTGGCCGGTCTCGATGTGCAGACGGTCAATATCGAGCGTGTGCGCGTGAGCGTGTGGCGCTTGTCGCCCGCAGCGACCCAGAGCATGACCAGCGATGAGAGTTATCCTCGCGTCGATACGGGCGTCACCTCGCTTGAAGGCTATGAATTCAACAATCTGCGCGAAAAGCGTCTGAGCCAGATCTGGACCGGCACGATGGATACGCCGGGCACGCGCAATGCCACGACCGTCACGGCCTTTCCGATTGCGCGTGTGATTGCGGGCAAGAAGCCTGGGCTTTACCTCGTTACGGCTGAAACCGCGCGTACGCCCAAGAAGGATAGCCGTATCGCTGCGCCTCACACCCCGCCGCGTACCAATGACAGTTATGATGAAAGTGAAAGCCTCCCTATCGCCGCTCATTGGGTGAATGTGAGCGACATGGCGCTCACCACCATGCGTGGCGCCGATGGCCTGCATGTCTTTGCCAGAGCGCTCTCGACGGCTCTGCCCATGAAGGGTGTGTCTATACGGCTTGTGTCTCAGGGGGGTGATGACCTTGGCCAGGCAGTGAGCGATGCAAAGGGCGAGGTTGCGTTCCCGGTTGGGCTGATCAAGGGCAAGGGGGCGGATCAACCGGTTTCGCTCATCGCCATGAGCCCGACCGGAGATTACGCGACATCATCCCTCACTCAGGCGTGGTTCGATTTCTCAGACCGCGGGGCCGAAGGGCATAAGGCACCGGGGCCGCAACAGGCGGTGATCGCGACAGATCGCGGAATCTACCGTCCCGGCGAGACCATCAATACGACCCTGATCCTGCGTGATGCGCAGGGCCGAGCGCTGCCGGATCTGCCGCTTGACCTCGTCCTGCGTCGACCCGATGGCGTTAAGGCGCAGACCCTTCACCTGACACCACAAGCCTCTGGCGGCCTTGTTACCAGCCTTGCGCTCTCGGCCGCAGCCGCAGCAGGAAACTGGACGCTTGAGGCCTATGTCGATCCCACGTCACCGCCCGTGGGACGCGCCTCGGTTCTGGTGCAGGATTTTGTCCCCCAGACCATTGCGGTCGATGCCACCCCGGCCAGCCCTTTCATTACCGAGGGGCAGAAGTTCGGCATCGCGGTTGAAGGGCGCTATCTCTATGGCGCGCCGGCTGCCCATCTGAAGGGGGAGGGCGTCTTGCGTGTCATGCGTGATGAGACCCCCGTTGCTGAGGCCAAAGGCTTCGTGTTCGGGTTGCAGACCCAGAATTTCAGCCCTGACCAGCAGAGCCTTGCAGTGCCCGACACGGATGATTCAGGCCATGCTGCACTGAGTGTCCTGCCCGAAATCCCCAATGGGCTCACGCTGCCGCTCAAGGCAGAAATCCGCCTCAGCCTGTTCGATCCTGCCGGGCGGAGTGTCAGCAAGATCCTGACGCTGCCTATCCGTCGCAACAGGCCGCTGATTGGCGTGCGTGTCACCCCGGCAGCAGGTGGGGAGGAACTGGCGACCCGCTCTGTCCCCGTTGATGTGATCGCGCTTAATCCCGACAGCAAGGCATTGGCCAATCACGCCCTCAAATGGACCGTCGTGCGTGAAAACGAGACCTATGACTGGATCAGGAACAGCCAGGGATGGCACTTCATTCGTCATGTCATTGATGAGCCGCTCCAGAATGGCACGCTGACAACAGATGCCTCGGGGCGGGCGCATTTTGCGACTGAACTGGATGGCGGACGCTATCGCGTCATTCTGAGCGACCCGCAAAGCAACGCTGCAAGTTCAGCCCGCTTCGTCACAGGCTGGTGGTCGGATTCCACCGAAAAGCCCAATGCGCCTGATCGCCTGAGCCTGACCGTGCGCGACAAGATCCTGCCGGTGGGTGGTCAAACCGTTGTGCATGTGCAGGCGCCCTTTGCAGGCGAAGCACAGATCGTGATTGCGACAGACAAGGTCGAGAGCACGAAAACGGTTACCCTTCCCAAGGGCGGCCTGGATATTCCGGTGAAAGCGGAAGCGAACTGGCCCGGTGGCGCCTATGTGCTCGTCACAGCCTATCGACCGCTCGATACGCCTGCGCGTCCGCATGAGCCGTCACGGGCGGTGGGGCTTGGCTATATCGGTCTGGACCAGTCGGCGCATCACCTCAAAATCGCACTCGATGCACCGGCTGTGCTGAGGCCGCAGGGTCACGCAGTGCTTCCCCTGACCGTCACGGGGGGCAAGAAGGTTCATCTCGTGGTCTCGACGGTGGATCAGGGTATTCTCGCTCTGACGCAGTGGAAGCTGCCGGATGCGTTCGATCTGGTTTATGGGCGTCGCGCCTTCGCGCTCGATATACGCGACAGCTACGCGCATCTTATGACTCCGGTCGGACAGGGCGGCGAGATTCGCGAGGGTGGTGATGAGGGCGGCGATGGCGGGGGCGGGCTTTCTGTCACGTCCACCCGTATCGTCTCGCTGTTCTCGGGCATAATCACCACGGATGACGCGGGTCATGCTGCCATACCGCTGGATATTCCCGATTTCGAGGGCACGTTGCATCTGATGGTCACGGCCTGGTCGGACGACGCCCTGGGCACAACGGAATCCGACGTGCTCGTTCGTGACCCGGTCTTTGCCGATCTTACCCTGCCTCGTTTCCTGGCGCCGGGTGACGTGACCGACAGTCTCGTCTCGATCGTCAATACCGAAGGCGAGGCTGGACGTTATACGGCAACCCTGAGCGCCACAGGGCCGATCCGCCTCACGGGGGCCGGGCATTTCGAAGCCAATCTCGCAAAGGGCGCGCGCCAGTCGTTTCGTGTCGGTTTGCAGGCCGGTAACTCGGGCATCGCCCACATGACGATCAGGGTGCAGGATAAGGCCGGTCGGCCTGTGTTGACACGAGGCTGGGATCTTCAGGTGAGGCCGGGCCATTTGCCCTTCACCCGCTCGGTGGTCAAACCGCAGGCACCCGGTGAAAGCTACGAGGCTTCGGCCGATCTGCTGGCACCGTTCGAGCCTGGAAGTTCGCAGGTGACGCTGGGCTATTCCGGGGTGCACGGGATTGACACGATCGGCCTGCTTCAGACGCTCGAGGCCGGATATGGCACTGACAGCGTCTCGCTAGCCGCCTCGGCACGCGGGCTTCTGGCCTTCAAGGGGCATGATGAACTGGCACGGCTGACCGTGCCCGAAGGGGCGGATAAGCGGATCAACAGTGCCATTGCCATGCTCGTCGATCGCGAGGATGCCGGTGGACGTTTTGGCTCGTGGCGACTGAATGATGGCCGCCTGTTCCCCTGGGAGCAGCTCTACGTGGTCGATTTCCTTGTCCATGCCAAGGAGGCTGGATACGGGGTGCCTGCGCCTGCACTCGATCGTGCGCTGGACTGGCTGGAGACCTCCCAGGCCCAGAGCCCCGGTGATGCGAGCCGTGATGAACGCAACAGCGAAGGCGCGGTCACGCCTGAGACACGCGCTTATGCGCTTTATGTTCTCGCCCGGGCGGGAAGGCTGGATATCGGCGCCCTGCGTGCGCTGGGTGACCGTACGACGTCACGGACCAGCAATGGCGTGTCGCGTATCTATTGGGGTGACACGGCAGCGAACGCGGCTTTCGCCGATGCGCTGGCGCTCGGGCACCTTGCGGGTGGGCTCTCGCTGGGGAATGAGCGTGGCATGAGCAACACGCTGTTCGGGATGGCGGTCAATGCCCTTGGCCCGGTCCGGTCGGGTCGTCCGGCGCCTTCCGATCCGTTCTACTGGATCTATCTGCGTGATCTGGGCGGTCTTGTGCCGCTGGCGGCAGAGAGTGGCAACAAGGGGCTTGCGCAGAAACTGACCGATCGCTTCGGCCAGCTCGATGTCTCGCTCTCGTCGCTGCCTGCCGAGACTACGACAGCAATGCTCGAGGCGGCCCGCGCCATGGAACGCCCCGACCCGGCCCGCGGGATTGCCGTCAACGGCAAGGAGATGCCTCGCCCCATCGCCATGCCTGTTGCCCTCGCGCCCGAGCCATCGGCACTGCAGGGTTATCGCCTGACCAATACCGGCACGACCCCGCTCTGGCTGACCGAAACCGTGACGGGTACCCCGCGTGAGGCACCAGACCCCGTCAATGCGGGGATGACCCTTCGTGTATCGATGCTGACCATGAGCGGCGATCCGTACGATCCCGGCCAGGGGCATCAAAATGATCGGTTCATTGTGCTTGTGCAGGGCGAGGCGCAGGACCGAAACGCGCATCACTGCCTCCTGACCGATCTGCTTCCGGCGGGTTGGGAGATCGAGAGCCTCGTGCAGGCGCACGGGCATGGCATGGGTCGTGACCGGGACGGTGATGAGGGAACCGACGATGATGACGGGCGCGAGGCTTCTCAATCGGGTAGCTCAATGTTTGCCTCTCTGGGCGAACTTACCGTGCCGCAGCATGTTGCGGTCAGGGATGATCGTCTGACAGTCGCTTTCGATATCGCTGGCGGGTCCTATCGTCCGAGTGATGCCGATCTGCTGGCGTCGAATGCCTTTCGTCTGGCCTATATCGTGCGCGCCGTGGCGCCAGGGCAGTTTCTGCGCCCTGAAACGATGGTGAAGGACCGTTTCAGCCCGTCAGTGATGGCGCGCAGTGCCTCGAGCCGGATTGTCATCGCTCCAAGATGAGCCAAGGGAGCAACATACCGGCGCGCAGGTCGGGCCGGATGGTCTGCGCTCTTTTGGGAGGTGTCATCCTGACGGTGGCGCTGCTCTGGGGGGCAGACAGACTTCTTCCGCCCAATATGTCGCGTGCCCGCGCCTTTGCCCTGCTGATGCAGGACCGGCGTGGCGAGGTGATAGACGGACGAGTGAGCCGCGATGGCGCATGGCGTTTCGCCACACCGGCCGCATCGGTCGATCCGCATTATCGCGCCATGCTGCTCGCGATCGAGGACAGGCGTTTCTGGCTGCACCCCGGAATTGATCCCCTGTCGCTGTTACGAGCGGGTTATCAGCTCACCACCCGCGGCCATATCGTCTCGGGCGGCTCGACGCTGGCCATGCAGACGGCCCGGCTGCTCAGCCCGCATCGCCACAGCTGGCGCGGCAAGATTCAGGATATGGCGCGGGCGCTTCAGCTTGAATGGCGTTACGGGCATCGGGGTGTTCTGGATCTCTATCTGACACTTGCGCCGGAAAGCCGGAACATCGAGGGCATACGCGCGGCGTCGCTCCTCTGGTTCGGGCATGAGCCCCTGCATCTGAGCGATGAGGAGGCGGCCCTTCTGATCGTGATGGCCCGTCATCCGGAAGCCCTGCGCCCCGACCGTCATCCGCAGGCGGCGCACGGGGCCGTTGCAGCCCTGCTTGCAGGCCATCCATCCCTGCGCACCGCAGGGGAGGCGACGCCCTTCACCCTGATACCCGCCGGAATCGCTCATGAGGCTCAGGGTGCGTTGACTTGGCAGTGGCGGCAGGGGACGCGCAACGTCTATCAGGCGTCGCTCGACCGGCGTATTCAGGGCAATCTCGCGCGTATCCTGCGCCAGACACCCCCGCCGGAAGGGGGCACATGGGCTGTTCTGGTGGCGCAGCGCGACGGGGGTATCGCGGCATGGCAAGGCAATGCCGGCAATGGCTGCTCGGGCTGCGCTGCGGATATGATCACCTCATGGCGCTCACCGGGGTCGACACTCAAGCCCGCAATCTATGCACTCGCCTTCCAGCTCGGCTATCTGGCGCCCGATACGCTTATACAGGATCGCGCCACGCGCTTTGGCGGCTACGCGCCACGCAACTACGACCGCGTCTTTCATGGCACGACCACCATACGCAACGCCCTGCAACGGTCGTATAACCTGCCAGCCGTGAGGGCGCTCGACATGATCGGCGCGTCCTATTTTGCCGGAACGCTCGATGCCGCCGGCATAAGGCTGAAACTTCCTCCGGCGACACCGCCAAGTCTGGCCCTCGCACTGGGGGGGGGTGGCATTACGCCGCTCGATCTGGCGCGGCTCTACGCCATCTTTGCCAATCACGGCATGTCACGTCCGGTCGGACTGGACTGGCCCGTCGCGCCTTCTGAGGGGACGAGGATGATCGGCGGTCATGCTGCCCATCAGATCATGTCCATCCTGCGCGGCACGCCGTTGCCTAAAGGACGCATCGACACGCAGGATCAACGCGTGGCCTTCAAGACAGGCACCTCATACGGCCAGCGCGATGCCTGGGCCGTTGGGGTAAGGGGGGACTGGATTGTTGTGGTCTGGGGCGGTCGGCCCGACGGTACCGCCGTGCCCGGCATTACCGGCCTCGGGACCAGCGCACCGTTGCTCATGAACGTTTTCGACATCCTGCCTCCTGAAGGGGATGAAGGCCCGGACGCCATGGCGCCCGCAGCCTCGTTGTCGCCCGCTCTGGTGAGGGCGCGTGACAATGCAGGGCCGCGCATCGTGCAGCCGGGCAACGGGGGCGTGGTGGAGTGCTTTGCCGAGGATGGTCAGGTCACCCCGCTGGGGTTAGTGGCCAGCGGGGGAACGGAGCCCTATCGCTGGCTTGTCAATGGCATACCACTCGACACACCGGTCGGGATCACGCCGTCATGGAAGCCGGACAGTCCCGGCTTCGTGCATATTGCCCTCGTGGATGCCACCGGTGCGGGCAGTGCGGTGGATATCAGGGTCCGTTAAACGCCCTGCGGAAGAGCGGGCCCTCTTTTCTCACACTGCGCGTTTTTCGAGCGTTATGGCCTATCCAGGCTCAAGACCTGTCGTCATGGGTGGGCAGGGGGAGCACATCCTTGGGCGGAGTCCAGCCCCCGCCTGCTGCCTGATAGAGCGTGGCAATTTCGGCGAGTCTCGATGCCCTGATCTGAACAGTCTGAAGCTCGGCTGACAAGGCTGCGGTTTCGGCATTGGCGACATCGAAGTAATTGACATAGCCGGTCGCGAGTTCCTTGCGGGCATCCTCAAGGGTGTGGCGTCGTGCCTCAAGGCTGCTTTGCAGACTCTCTTCCTGTGCCGCCAGTCGGGCTACGCCAGTAAGGGCATCCTGCACCTCGCGAAATGCCTGAACCGCCACCTTGCGGTAGCTCCATGCGGCCTGGTTGCGCTGCGATACTGCCATGCTTTCGCGGGCGCGCAGAGCGCCGCCCTCGAAGATAGGCGCCAGCATACTACCGCCCAAAGACCAGATCGTGCCCGAGATGGGAGTTGTGCCCCCCGCCGTCCCGATGCCGGGATTGATGCTGATATCGGGCAAAAAGGCGGCACGGGCGGAGCGCAGGGAGTGATCGGCTGCGATGATCTGATCTGCTGCCGCGATAAGATCGGGCCGGTTGGCGAGCAGACGCGCCGGAACGGGGGTTACCGCTGGAGGGAGCGTGAGTGCGGCGAGCGGTTTGCCTTGCGTCAGACGCGCCATCTCGTCACTGGGCATTTCGCCCAGAAGCACGGCAAGGGCGTTCTCCTGCTGTGAAATCTGCAAGCGGGTCGACTCGATCTGGGACTGGGCGTCGCTGACCAGAGCATTCGCCTGATCGAAAGTGCTGGTTTTTTCATAGCCGGTGGCAAGCTGGTGGCGCACGCGGACCAGTTCATTCTGCCGAACGATCAATGTGCGTTGCAGCACATCCAGCGCCGTGCGCGAGGCCTGAAGTGATACATAGGCACGTACCGTATCGCCGATCAGTGCCAGACGGACGGCTTCCCTGTTCGCAGCGCTGGCAAGGGTCTGGATCCGGGCCGCGCGGGTCTGCTCGCGCAGCTTGCCGAACAGATCGAAATCGAATGTCAGGCCACCGCCAAGAATATACTGGCTGAAATTCGATCCGAAGAGGCGGCTATTGCCGATACCAAGAGCCTGACCGTCGATATGGGGAAGCTGGGCACTGAGGGCGAGGCGCATTTGTGCACGCGCCTGCATGACATTTTCAGCCGCTAGAGCGAGATCTGGGTTGTTGTCCAGCGCATGGGCGACAAGAGCCACCAGAACAGGGTCGCCGAACTGCCCCCACCATTGCGGGTCGAGCTTCGTGTGCACCGCTGCCTGGTCACCCTGCCGCCATTGTGCCGGTGCCACCACGGCAGAGCCTTTCGGGAGGTTGAAATCCCCCTCCTGACACCCCGTCGCACTGAGCGATAAAAGGCACAGCCCGGTCAGGATTTTGGCGGGATAGTATCGCCGCGAGCCAAAACCGGTCTTCATGGCGTCTGGGTTCCTGATGTGCTGCTGTCAGCCGTGCTCCGGGCAATATTGGAAGACGATCGGGGCGGCGTGGCGATGTAGGATTCGACCGACATGCCTGGGGCGAGGCGATCGGCGTTGGGCTGGTTCGGGTCAACGGCAATATAGATGCCGATACGTTGGGGAATTTTCACGAAATTGCCCGTCGCATTATCCGGTTTGACGACTGCAAATTCTGAGCCCGTCGCCGGGGCGATACGGAAAACCCGTCCTGTGAATTTCTGCCCGTTCAGGCCGTCCACGGTGAAAGAGGCAGCCTGACCGATGCGGATATTGCCAGTCTGGGCTTCCTTGTACTCGGCAACCACCCAGCGCTCACGGGGGACCAGAGAGAAAAGTGCGGTGCCTGCGCCCACATAGGCGCCGATATGCGTGCCGCCCGTGCGGCCAATCACACCATCACTGGCCGCGCGTATATGGGTGCGACCGAGGTCGATGCGCGCCGAGTCAAGGATTGCAGCCGCCTGACGAACCTGCGCGCTGAGAACTTCTTCCTGCACATCCGCCGCTTTCACATCGGCCTGTGCGGCACGGATATCGGCTTGGGCCTGACGTAATGCCGCCTGGTCGGAACGCAGGGCATCGAGGCCGGAATCATATTCCACACGCGACACGCTCTGATCGCCCACAAGGGCCGCCTGTCGCCGATGATCTGCCGTGCTGCGGGTCAGGTGGGCCTGTGCCGTCATCAGGGCCGCCTGACGCTGATCAAGCCGTGCCCGTGCCGACGCCTGGTTCTGTCTGTTATTGTCCAGCGCCGCCTGCCTGCTTGCAAGATCGGCTTCGGATTGTGCCACGCGGGCGCGATAGGTGCTTTCGTCAATCTGCACCAGAAGCTGTCCCCTATGCACC
The DNA here is from genome assembly GCF_057319415.1 of Asaia sp. A2. Classification (NCBI taxonomy): domain Bacteria; kingdom Pseudomonadati; phylum Pseudomonadota; class Alphaproteobacteria; order Acetobacterales; family Acetobacteraceae; genus Asaia; species Asaia sp. A2. Next base: position 193,159 of record NZ_JBXWTO010000001.1, on the reverse strand, counting down.
GGGGCGAAGTCGGTCACGAAAACCCCCTCGATATAACCCGGCACTTCAGGCGCCACGATGGTGACATGGCCCTGCACATATGCATCATCCGTGCTCACGCCCTCGGTCCCGAAAGGGGCTAGGTCGAAGGTTGCCAGCACACAACCGATGGCGATGAAAGCCAGCAAGGCCACCACGCTCAGTATGGTGATGCTGCGTCGGGGGGGATGCCAGACCGCGCCTGATGGGGGCGCTGCGGGCGCCCCTCCCGATGCTGTCTTGCCGGGAGGCGGTGCATTCTGGTCGGGGGGGAGAGAATGTGTGTCGGTCATGAGAGGCGCTTGTTCGTGAATTGCATGAGATGCCGCCCGATGAGGAAGAGGCCGATCAGAATGGCGGCGCAAAACGCCAGGACGGCCACGAAACCGAACAGGTTCAGATACCCCATGATGGCGGATTGATCCGAAAGGGTGCTGGAAACATCGCTCAGGCCGCGACCCGCCGTGGCGAGGGAGAGACTGGCTGTGTCATCGAGGCGTGAGCTGAACCCGGTCAGGGCGTAGCGTTCGTAATAATACTGGATACTGCCCAGCAGGGCCGCCCCTGTGACGCTGCCGATACTCTGCGTGATGGCAAAGACATAGATGGTGGAGATGAAATGGCTCGTATCCGATTTGAGCACCAGAATGACACCATAGAGCAGGGCCGGCCCGACGAAGAGCGTGGTGCCGAAGCCCAGCAGCATCTGTGAGAGATACATGTCGGCAGGGCGTGTGAGGCCGTTACCGCTGGAATCGAGCCATGCGGCAAGGGCGATGGCGAGCAGGGCCACGATGCACTGATACGGGATTGCACGGGCCGAGAGGGTCAGCGCCATGACGGTCATCCCAGCCACCATGCCCAGAATCACCAGCAGATAGAGCATGTGATACTGGTCATTGAGCATCCCCGCATGGCCGAGCAATCCGATGGCACCGGTGTTCTGCTCTGACAGCAGAAGCCGTTCCATGATGGCGACAAGCGCAAAACGGAAAATCGTGCCGGTACTGAGCCAGTCGATCTGGAGCAGCGGACGCGTGCGGCAGAGCTCAACTGCCAGAGCCGCAGCACCAAAACCGATTGTGCCGACAAGCAGCCACCCGATCCAGGGGGTGTCTGTCCACCACATGGTGCGCCCGAAAGTCAGGAACGAGGCAAGGCAGATCGACATGCCGCACAGGAGCAGGGCTGACATGCCGTCCATTCTCTCGAAAACGCGGCCCATATTGGTTTTCGGCAGGGGTAGCAGCAGAACGAAGGCGAGTTGCAGGGCAGCGAAGGCCGTGCCGAGGCACGCAAAGCCATGATTGCCCGAGCGGGTCAGCGTTTCGACGGGAATAAGGGCTGCCAGCGGGATGGCAATCTGCAGGGAGGTGATGGCCATGGCGATGGCCATGACACGATGCGATTTGGGGAGCGCCTGGATCAGGTAATAAACGCCCCCCGCAACGCTGGTCGATACCATGAGCCCGTTGCTGGCACGGTTGATGATCAGGGTTGCGAAACATGGGGCGGCGATGAGCAGCAGCCCGGTCGCCACATTCACCCCGAGCAGGGTGATGAGAAAGAACATGATGCCGAATTGCTGGCGCCCCTTGATGACAACCAGATTGGCAAAGGCCGCCGCCCCGACAAACGCGGCGATCAGCCATTCTGCCTCGGCTGTGGTCAGCCCGGCTTCACCGGCTGCGCTCCCGAGATTGCCCGAAAGGAGGGCGTTCTGGGTTGAGGCAATGATGGGCATGAAAATGCCCATGCAGGCATAAAGCACCCGCCGCCACATAGGGTGATGGGCGATATAGGGAGCGCCCAGGAGAGGAGGGCGCTCCAGTCCGGCGGTTGATTGGGCGTCACTCAGAAGATTACACCTTCTGAAGCCAATGTCTTCATCCAGTCATGCGGAAGAAGCTGCCTGACTGGATACAGAGCCACCGCAGGGAGTTCGGACTGTCCAAATAAATACAACATCGATCTGCACATGACAGGCCGATTATATGGCAGACTATTTATGAACGGGTGCGTGACAATGGTGTGATGCGCGTTAATTAAACGCAGCCGTCATAGTATTATGATGGTGCGCACCGTTTCGTGACGCGTTACGAGCTCAAGACCCCATTTTCTGGCGCGAGGCTTCATAGCGTAACGGCGTGGCACCTGCTGCCTGATGGGCCAGGGCGCCGTGGCGCTCGATAAAGGCCTGCTGCTCGAGCCTTTCGCAGTAATCGAGATAGCGGATCATGGCACGCTCCGCCCGTTCTGTTGCGCCATGCACTTTTTTATAGTGGCGCCATAGGGCCAGAGCATTGACCGACCAGGCATCATAGACATGTTCGGTCAATCGAAGGCGAATGGCGCGGGGCAGGGCATCGAACGCTTCCCACGAATCGCCTTCGAGCCTGCGCCAGATCGTTTTGCGGCAGGTGCCGTCATTATCTGCAGAAGCCTCGCGTCTGGACGATCTTTTTCCGGCAGCCTCGGATGGGAGGCGGCGTTGCGGGTTCGCAGAACGGAGAGCGGCAGGCGGGGCGGAATCGTGATGGCTCATATCGTTATGTTATAACATACCTATATCTGCGTCTATCGTCGTTCTGCAGTTCAGGCTAGCCTGATCGCAACCCTCTCAAGAGCGGGCTGAAAAGCGGGAAGGATGCAGGATGAGCGTATCGGATCAGGATGGCATGTTCGACCAGGTCGGTTCAGGCTTCATGCCGTTTCATGATGCCGAGGCAGCGCTTGATCGGATCGAGGCACTTTATGACGCGGGTGCATCCCGGCTGCGCAAGGCCTTCGAGGCGCGTGAGCCAGCGGAGTCCTATTATCCCTATCTCGCTTTTTCTCTCGCGCGCGGGTCGATCCCCCACGATGTAAAACCGCGTTTCGGCGTTCTGCTCGAACCCGGTTTCTACGGCACCACCCTGACGCGCCCTGCGCTCTTTCGCAGCTATTGGCGTGCCCAGATCGAGAATTTGCTCGAATGTTACCGTCAGCCTGTGCATGTCGGGCTCTCGCGTCGCCCCATGCCGTTGCCCTACGTCATGGAAGAGGCTGTGACTGGCCTCACCGAGAGTGATCTGAAGATCCTGCAGGATAATTACGCCTTGCCGGATCTGCATGCGACGGATGACCGCATTGCCAATTGCGAAATCATACCGGACCCCGACGCGCCACGGGCTCTGGCGCTTTTCACCGCAGAGCGGACGGATTATTCGCTTGCGCGCCTGCATCACTATACCGGCACGGCGCCCCGCCATTTCCAGCGCTTCATTCTGCTGACCAACTATCAGCGTTATGTTGATGGCTTTCGCGATTATGCCCGAGCACAGGTCGATGCGGGCGGCGAATACAGCGCTTTCGTCGAGCCGGGCGATGCGATCTACAGCAAGACCGGTATGTCGGGGCAGCCTTCGGCCTCTTTGCCGCAGATGCCCGCCTATCATCTCTGCCGCCCGGATGGTGATGGCATTACCCTCATCAATATCGGTGTAGGCCCTTCCAACGCCAAGACAATCACCGATCATCTGGCTGTTCTGCGCCCTCACTGCTGGCTGATGGTAGGCCATTGCGCCGGGCTGCGTCGCACCCAGCTGCTGGGCGATTATGTGCTGGCGCATGGCTATGTGCGCGACGACCATGTGCTTGACGACGACTTGCCGACATGGGTGCCCGTCCCCCCGATTGCAGAGGTGCAGGTGGCGCTGCAGGAGGCGATGGAGCGCGTAACAGGGCTGGACGAGCGCGAGATCAAGACCAGGCTTCGCACAGGTACGGTCATGACGACCGATAATCGCAACTGGGAGCTCCGTCTGCGGGCGCTCTTCACCCAGATCAATATGAGCCGATCCATCGCCGTGGATATGGAATCCGCCACCATTGCGGCCAACGGATTCCGGTTTCGGGTTCCCTATGGCACGCTGCTTTGCGTGTCCGACAAACCATTACATGGCGAGCTGAAGCTGCGCGGGATGGCGAATGCGTTCTATCGCGAGCGGGTCAGCCAGCACCTCATGGTGGGGATCGAGACCATGCGCCTGCTGCGTGAGCGGGGTGTGGACAGTCTCCATTCGCGCAAGCTGCGCGGCTTTGACGAGCCGGCTTTCCGCTAGGGCATCATTTCCCGGACGCGACACGCACTCTTCCACGGCAGGGGCGATACCCCTCTTTCTGGCCCATCTGGTCGTCACCAGATGGGATAGGACAGACATAGATAACAAGGACCCGATGACATGGCCCAAGCCGACAGCCCTACCTTGCCCCGCTGGGATCTCTCGGATCTGTATGCCGGCCTCGATGACCCTGCCATCGAGCACGATCTCATCTGGTGCGACGAACAGGCAAAGGCCTTCGCCGAACGATGGAAAGGCAGGCTGGCTGAGGCGAGTGCCAGCGATCTGGCCACGGCGATCGTAACGTATGAGGAGATTGACCAGCGCATGGGCCGTCTGGGTGCGTTCGCGCAACTTGGCTTTGCGGCCCGAACGACCGACCCGGCGACAGGGCGCTTCTCACAGGGCATGACCGAGCGTCTGACGGCAATCTCATCGCATCTACTGTTCTTCACGCTTGAGCTCAACCGGTTGGATGATACCCATCTGGAAAAGCTGCTGGAGGATGCCGAGCTTGCCCGCTGGGCCCCCTTCCTGCGTGATCTGCGTGTATGGCGGCCCTATCAGCTTTCCGATGAGGTGGAACAGGTACTGGTCGAGAAATCGGTGACGGGCAGGGCTTCGTGGAATCGGCTTTTTGACGAGACCATGGCCTCCCTGACGGTCACGCTCGATGGCGAGGAGCGCCCTCTGGGTGACGCGCTCAACCAGTTGTCCAGCCCCGATCGGGAAAAGCGTCGTATCGCAGCCGGTGAGGTGAGCCGCGCTCTGGGGGCCAATCAGCGCCTTCTAGTGCTGATCACCAACACCCTTGCCAAGGACAAGTCCATCGAGGACGGGCTCAGGGGCTTCCCACGCCCCGCATCGAGCCGCAACCGGGCGAACATGGTTGAGGATGAGGTGGTCGATGCGCTCGTCTCGGCAGTCGACGCCGATTATGCCCGGCTGGCACATCGCTATTACAGTCTCAAGGCAGGATGGCTTGGCCTCGACAAGCTGCAGCACTGGGATCGCAACGCCCCGCTCCCCGGTGACGAGGACAGGCTGATCCCGTGGGAAGATGCCAAGACCATCGTGCGCGATGCCTATGAGCGTTTCGACCCGCGCCTTGGTGCGCTCGTGGGGCGCTTCATGGAGAATGACTGGATCGACGTGCCGCCAGTGCCGGGCAAGTCATCCGGCGCCTTTGCCCATCCGGTCACACCGGACACCCATCCTTACGTGCTGCTCAACTATCACGGTCGCACGCGCGATGTCATGACGCTGGCGCACGAGCTGGGACATGGCGCGCATCAGCTTCTCGCGGCGAAGCAGGGTTATCTGCAATCCTCGACCCCGCTCACCCTTGCCGAGACAGCCTCGGTGTTCGGCGAGATGCTGACATTCCGTGCCCTGCTGGACGCGGAGCGCGACCCCGCGCGCAGGCGCCGCATGCTGGCCGGCAAGGTCGAGGACATGCTCAATACGGTTGTGCGCCAGATTGCCTTCTACCAGTTTGAGGTGAAGGTGCATGATGAGCGCCGTAACGGCGAGCTGTCTCCCGAGCGTCTGGGCGAAATCTGGCGCGAGGTGCAGACGCGCAGTCTTGGCCCGATCTTCGAGTTCACTCCCGATTATGACATCTACTGGTCTTACGTCCCGCATTTCGTGCACTCACCGTTTTATGTTTACGCCTATGCGTTCGGGGATTGCCTGGTGAATGCGCTCTATGGCGTCTATCAAAGCGAACAGGACAGGCAGGGTGGAACAGCCGCGTTTCAGGATCGTTATGTGGCGATGCTGGAAGCCGGGGGTACAAAGCGCCATGCCGATCTGCTGGCGCCTTTCGGTCTGGATGCGACCGACCCGGGGTTCTGGCGCAAGGGCCTGGATGTGATCTCCGGCTTCATTGACGAGCTTGAGGCTCAGGAAAAACAGGACAAGAGCGCTTAACCGATGAGCACACCCAAGGATCTGGATCAGACTGGCCTGTTTGGCGAAATCAAGCGCATGGCGCGTGCTTCAGGCACGGTCGGGGGTATCGCGACGCGCGTGATTGGCAACAAGCTTGGTTTCAAATCCAATCAGGCCATTCATGCCAATGACCTGCGTGCGGCTCTGGGGGGGCTCAAGGGGCCGCTCATGAAGGGCGCGCAGATACTCTCTACCATCCCCGGTGCCCTGCCCGAGGAATATGCCAACCAGTTGGCAGAACTTCAGGCCAATGCCCCGCCGATGGCCTGGAGCTTTGTGCGCCGCCGTATGGTGACTGAACTCGGTGTGAACTGGGAGCGGCAGTTTCGCTCCTTCTCCCATCAGGCCATGGCGGCGGCCAGTCTGGGGCAGGTGCATCGCGCGGTAACGGCAGAGGGGCAGGATGTAGCCTGCAAGTTGCAGTACCCCGATATGAATGCTGCCGTGGAATCCGATCTGCGTCAGTTCAGGGTGGTGGTCGGGCTGGTGCAGCAGTTCCTGCCGGCCATCAAACAGGATGAAGTCGTGCGCGAGCTGGAAGAGCGCCTGCGCGAGGAACTCGATTACGAGCGCGAAGCCTCGCATATGCGGCTTTATCGCGACATGCTGCAGCATATTCCCGAGGTCACGGTACCGCTGCCTGTCGAGGCGCTTTCCACCCGTCGCCTGCTGACGATGGAATGGGTGTCTGGCAGGGGTATCCAGAAGATCCTGGATACGAACCCGACCCAGGAAGAGCGTAATGCCATTGCGACCGCGCTGTTCAAGGCGTGGTACACACCAGTCTATCGCTACGGAATTATCCATGGCGACCCGCATATGGGCAATTTCACCATTCGACCCGACTGGGGGCTCAACCTGCTTGATTTCGGTGCGATACGTATTTTCCCACCGCATTTTATCAAGGGTATCATCGACCTCTTCAATGCGCTGCGTGACAACGACGAGGACATGGCCTTTGCAGCTTATGAGGCCTGGGGTTTCAAAGGGCTGTCGCGTGAAACAGCGTCTGTGCTGAATGAGTGGGCGCGTTTCATTTATGGCCCGCTGATGGACGACCGCGAACGTTTCATTCAGGAAAATGACGACCCCAATTTCGGGCGTGATATTGCCGAACGCGTTTATGAGGGGCTCAAGCGCACAGGTGGCGTCCGCCCGTCACGCGAGTTCGTGCTGGTCGATCGCTCGGCCATCGGTCTGGGGAGCGTTTTCCTTCGTCTTCGCGCCAAGCTGAACTGGCACAAGCTTTTTCAGGAACTGATTGCGGATTTCGACGAGGTCGCCCTTGCCGAGCGCCAGCAGGTGGCACTCGCTGCCGCGCGTGTCCCGCCGCCGCTGAACGGCTTGTAAGGTCCGGACGGGCTGACCGCTATCCCGGCCTTGCACCAATCAACCTTCAGTCAGTGTTTTCAGCCTCGCTGCTGGCTTCGTGAGGAGCCGATATCAGGAGGCTGGGATCAATGTGCCGACGTGCTGGATCACGAACTCTCTGTAGTAGGGCAGACGCCCCCCCTTCCAGAGGGCAGATCATTAGTTTTGCCATACCTGTCGGTAAAATCTTCGATGCTTAGCGCTGGTTGATCGAGATCGGTTCACATACGAGAGGGGGGCACTTTTATGCACCTCGACAATAACGCCAATTCTGTCACGGCTCCTTGCCTGCGCGCCGGTGACCGGTTCGCAGGCAAGCTGGTGTTTTTCAGGATCGATGTGAAAGTTCCTGAATACTAAATCCTGCAAGGTGCCTCTGACACAATCGCGCGTTGACGACCGGTGTGGTGGAAATGATCGGCCAGATAAATCCTTCGTTGATCGATCATCTTCGGACGCAGGACTATATTCCACGGTGGCGCATTACGCCGCTGGATGAGTCCAATGATAACCGTAACGAAACGGCGAATCGGTATGACAGGATTTTGTCATGCAACACGCTGCGCTTGCCGCGTGAGGCCAATATCCACATGCAACGAATAGACGAGGTCGTGGATAAGGACTTTCATTTCCCTGCATAGAAGCCCGCCCTGCGACGACGGGCCCGAGTGATCCGGTCAGCTGCGCGGCTTGACTGCCATCAGAAGAGGCTTTGCCGGTCGCATGGTGATTTCCATCCGACCGGGCGGGGCCTCGCGCAGCATCGGGGTAAGGGTGACATGGCGCAACATCAGCGCCATCACGACAAGGGCCTCGGTTTCGGCAAAGCTCGCCCCGATACAGATGCGTGGACCTGCGCCAAAAGGGAGATAGGCAAAGCGGTCGATCTGTTTTTCCTTTCCCTCGTCCTGCGTCATGAAGCGCAATGGGTCGAAGATTTCGGGTGCCGACCACAGATCCCTGTGGCGGTGCAGCGCGCAGATAGGCACAACAAGCCGTGTGCCACGATGGAGCTGCACTCCCTCCAGCTCGAAAGGCTCGCTCACCTCACGGACGATCATCGGCGCCGGTGGCGTCAGACGCATGGATTCACGTAGCACGGCACGTGTGAGGGTGAGCTTCTGGACCTGCTCCATAGCAAGCGCATCGCCCTCAGTGCTGTTCACATCGCTAGCGCCCAGTACGGCATCGATTTCCGCCTGAACGCTGCGTGCGATCTCGGGGTGACGGCCGAGACGGTCGAGTGTCCAGGCGAGCGCCAGCGCTGTGGTCTCATGACCTGCCGTCAGAAACGTCAGCAGATTATCAATGATTTCCTCATCGCTCATCATCCGGCCTGTCTCGGGGTCACGCGCTGCAAGGAGCCGCGCAAGCAGATCATCGGGCAGGGGTGACGCTCCACCGCTTTGCGGGCCGCTTTCCTGTGTCGAAAATCCGGACGGCGTACCGTGCGCCATCGCCGCGCGGCGGCGTGAGATCTGGGCCATCGCCTCACGACGCAAGGCACGGGCGGCGGCAAGGCCGCGTGCCTTGCCCGGATGGGGCATCCATTCGGGGGTGCCAAGCAGGTCGCCCAGCAGGCTCCATCGCGTCTGATGAAGGAATACCGCCAGACCGTCGGCCATGGCATCGGCATCGACGGCTTCGGGATCAGACAGCATTGTCTCAATAATGATGCGTCCCGTAAGCCGCATCATGATCTGCTCAATAGCCACCACGCCGCCCTGTCTGGCCAGATCGTGCACACAGCCAAGAGTGGCCCGCGTCATGGCGGGCAGGAAGGCAGCTGTGGCATTGGCTCTGAAAACCGGGGCGAGAGCCTGACGCTGCCAGCGCCAATGGCTGCCCTCCGCCGTCAGCAACCCCTGCCCAAGCCCGGGTCCGATGGCACGGCGTAGCCCTTCGCCCTTGTCGAGCGCATGGCTGCGGGTCACGAGCGCTTCTCGTATGAGGTCCGGCGCGCAGACATAAACGATATGCTGTCGCATCAGGCGACGCTCGACGATGCGCTCGCGATAGACCGCCTCGGGCAGGGCCTCCACCGGGTTTTTCATTGTGGCGTGGAGCGCCTTGATCTGGCTCGGCAGGGATCGGACGGGGTTGAGCAAGGATGACATTGCGGATGGACTCCGTTATCTAAGGCTAACACCTTAAACCATATAAGGTGTTCACCTTAGAAAGCGAGCGTAGATATGGCGCGAGGTCCCTCCACACGATCACGAATCCTTGAGGAGGCGCGCGTCGTCGCCAATGAAGTCGGGTTCGATCGCCTCACCACGCGTGAGCTTGCAGAGCGCTGCGGCATCAATGAGGGAAACCTCTATTATTACTTCAAGACGAAGGCCCAGATCGTGCAGGCTCTGTTTGCCCTGTTCGAGACGGATGCGCGGGAGATCTTCTCCTCCGGGCCATTCATCCATCGACAATTCAATCGCGCCGAACTCATTGCCGCCATCGAGCAGGCCATCAGCCTGTTGCGCGAATGGTGTGCGCTTAGCTGGCATTACCGGGCGCTGATGCGCGACGGTAACGCCGTATTCCGCCTTGCGCCGGAGATTCAGGACGCCGCCATGAGCCTGAATCGCGATCTGTCGGCACAGGTCACAGGTCTTGTTGTGGAACTCAGGCGGCTTCGGGCATTATCGATTGAGGATGACGCCATACCGCCGCTCGTCGCCAATATCTTCATCGTATCGAGCTACTGGCTTGGCTACGTCATCCACCAGACAGGCATCAGCGATCCCGATGACAGCCATCTCTCATGGGGTTTCAACCAGATCATGGCGCTTGTGTTTCCCTATCGCACCTGGCTTGCGCGCCTGATCATGACAAGGCACCCGGATATGGTCACTTTCAGCGGGCGAAGCCATGAGGGCGCCCAGGATTAGCCGGGACCGGTGAAGGCAGGCGGGCGGTCTGCCAGCATGTGGCCTGTCTTCGGGGGCAACCCCGCCACGCTCTTTCGCGTCTTGACGGGTGGATATCATCAAGCAAGCAAGGAGAGCAGGCCGCATGGATCAGGGGAATGACGCACCGCTTATCCTCACGCTGGAATTCGACCCGGCTACGCAGGATTGGGCGCAGAATATGCGCAGCACGCATTTTCCGGCAGCCCGCAATATCGTCCCTGCTCATGTGACCCTTTTTCACGCCCTGCCATCATCGTGTCGCAACCGCATCGGCGCGAATCTGGCGACGTTGGGTGAAGCGCCCGAGATTACGATCGGTGCACCCTACCTTTTGGGGCGCGGTGTGGCCTATGCCATGACAACGCCGGATCTTGCCCGGCTGCGTGCGGATCTCGTCTCTGTGGTCGGGAGGGAGCGCCTGACCCGCCAGGATGCCGCGTCATGGCGGCCCCATCTGACAGTTCAGAACAAGGTGTCCCCGGAACAGGCCCGTGCGCTTCTTGCCGACCTTCAGACGACCCCTCATCCGGTTACGTGCCACGCGGTGGCTCTTCGTCTCTGGCGCTATGAAGGCGGCCCCTGGACGTTGCTCGACCGGTTCGCGTTTATCACCGCCTGAGCGGGGTGCAGAAAAGACGCTGCGACCCTATCGGGGCGCAGCTGCCGCCTCGTGAGGGAGCAATTCCGAAGGGCGACAGGCCGCTATCGCCTCGGGCTGGATCTGGCGCCGGGTCTGGTGCGGCGCCTTGCACATAAAAACCGGATGATCCCTCCCGAGGCGTTGGGCTATCGGGAAAACAGGATCACGCCATCTGCCGGGTGCTTGATGTCGCGCCCGGCAGGCGAAAACGGATCAGACGTGTAGGCCGGGGGCTTCCTGACCCGTGGCAGCGACATATTCATGATAGCCACCGTCATAGCGATGCAGTCCTTCCGGCGTGACTTCGAGCACGCGATTGGAAAGTGCTCCGAGAAAATGTCGGTCATGCGAGACGAACAGCATGGTGCCCTCGTAATTGGACAGCGCGCGGATCAGCATCTCCTTGGTGTCGATATCCAGATGGTTGGTGGGTTCGTCCAGCACGAGAAAGTTCGGCGGATCGAACAGCATCAGCGCCATGACGAGACGGGCTTTCTCGCCGCCCGAAAGGACGCTGACATATTTCTCGACATCATCCCCCGAAAAACCGAACCCGCCGGCCAGAGCCCGCAGCGAGCCTTGGGCAGCAAGCGGGAAAGCGTGCTCCAGCGTCTCGAAAATGGTGCGGCTGCCATCGAGAAGATCCATGGCATGCTGGGCAAAATAGCCCATTTTCACACTGGCCCCGATGCTCACACTGCCTGAGTCAGGCTCGCTGGCTCCTGCAATCAGTTTGAGCAGAGTGGATTTGCCAGCACCGTTCACGCCGAGAATACAGCAGCGCTCCTGACGGCGTATCAGCAGGTCGAGATCCTGATAGATCACACGTGAGCCATAGGCCTTGCCAACCTGCTTGAGCGTGGCAACAGCGTCGCCCGAGCGTGGCGCAGGGGCAAAGTCGAAAGACAGGGTCTGGCGGCGGCGCGGCGGCTCCACGCGATCGATCTTGTCGAGCTTCTTGACCCGGCTCTGCACCTGGGCGGCATGGGAGGCGCGTGCCTTGAATCGTTCGATGAAGGCGATTTCCTTCGCCAGCATTGCCTGCTGACGGTCGAACTGCGCCTGCTGCTGCTTTTCATTCAGCGCGCGCTGCTGTTCGTAGAATTCGTAATCACCCGTATAGGAGGTCAGTGTCCCGCCGTCGATTTCGAGGATCTTGTTGACGACACGGTTCATGAAGGCGCGGTCATGCGATGTCATGAGGAGCGCACCCTCGTAGTTTTTGAGGAATTGTTCGAGCCAGATCAGGCTTTCCAGATCAAGATGGTTGCTTGGCTCATCAAGCAGCATCACGTCAGGCTGCATGAGCAGGATGCGGGCCAGCGCCACGCGCATTTTCCACCCACCCGACAGAAGCCCCACATCGCCGGACATCATTTCCTGAGAGAAGCCGAGGCCGTGCAGCACCTCGCGGGCGCGGCTGTCCAGCCCGTAACCGCCAAGTTCCTCGAAGCGCGCCTGCACATCGCCAAAGCGTTCGAGGATGGCGTCCATCTCGTCCATTCTGTCGGGATCGCACATGGCGGCTTCGAGCTCTGCCAGCTCCGAAGCAATCTTTGCGACTTCGCCCGCGCCGTCCATCACCTCGGCCACGACCGAGCGGCCATCCATTTCGCCCACATCCTGGCTGAAAAACCCGATGGTGATGCCGCGGTCCTGGAACACCTGACCCTCATCGGGAGATTCCTGCTTTGTGATCAGCCTGAACAGCGTGGTCTTGCCGGCGCCATTGGGCCCGACCAGACCGATTTTCTCGCCCTTCTGGAGGGCAGCGCTCGTCTCGATGAAAATGACGCGCTGGCCGTTCTGCTTGCTGATCGAATCAAGACGGATCATGGAACCTCTGGGTCACGGGGGAAGGTGGCGTTGATACGGGCTCGACCCGTAATGTGCAATTACGATCACGCTGCGGATATTTGACGCAGGCGTCAGATCGCGCTTCCCTTGCGGTAACGTGCCCCTGCAACCTGGCACCATCATGGGAAACAAGAATGAAAAAAGGCAATCGCCTCCCTGAGCGGCTTTATGGGCTGGCCATGTGGGCCGTTTCAGCTGCGTTTGCGGTGTTTCTGATCGGGCTTGGCGGTCTGGTTATCGATGATCTGCCGCGCCGCGCAGGGGATGTAGCTTACAAACCCGTCTATCCTGACACACTGACGCAGCATGCGCGTTCGATCAGCACCGAGGAGGATGCGCTGCGCGCGCAGCGCGAAAGCGGAGAGATCGCGCTGGAGGCGGCTCATAGTGCAACCAGCAGCGCGAAGGAGGCCTTCCAGGCCTGGCTTGAGACACGCAAGGCGACGACCGACCCGCGGCAGGACACTGAACTGACCCGTCGTACCGAGGCGCTCGAGCAATTGCAGCAGCGCGAGCATCAGGCAACGCAGAAGATCGAGGCGATCGATCAGCGTGTGCATGAACTCAGCCAGCAGAAAACGGCGATCGAGCAGGAACGCGATACGATCGCGCAGGCTTATCGGCCAGTTTATGCCCGCGCTGTCTTCATGGCGCAGTTACGCGTGTTCCTCATGCGTCTTGCCTTCACCCTGCCGCTTCTGCTGCTGTCAGCATGGCTGGTCATGCGCAAGCGGCAAAGCGCTTACTGGCCACTCTATCGCGGCTTCGTTCTGGCCTCGCTTTATGCGTTCTTTGTCGAGCTTGTCCCCTATCTTCCAAGCTATGGCGGGTATGTGCGTTATGGCGTTGGCGCACTCCTCACGGTCATTGTCTGCGTGGTGCTGATCAGGAACATGCAGGCCTATCTGGCAAGACGGCGTATTGCCGAGGCAGAGTCCGAGAAGGAGCGACGTCAGCGGGTGGACCGCGAGCAGGCCTATGCCAAGATTGAGAAGAGGATCTGTCCCGACTGCGATCGTCCCATCGCACGCTCCGAGGGTATGGACACGAATTTCTGCGTCCATTGCGGTCTGACGCTCTATCAGCACTGCCTGCGCTGCGACACGCGCAACATGGCCTTCAACCGCTTTTGCCTGAGCTGTGGCGCGGAGGATCTCGGACAGGTGCCCGAGGAAGCCTGTTCAGATGTCGGCCCGTCTGAGGGGGCACAAATTGCTGGCGCAGGGCCTCAAAACGGCAATCTGAGTTATGCTTGAGGCGTGGACGCGCATTGCACCGGCCGGGAATGATGCGTGAAAATGCCTCATCAGGGAGTAGGGAAATGCAGGACGCTCTGCGCATCGCACAAATTTCAACCGAAGATTGTCTGCCTTTGCGCCGCGAGGTGCTTTGGCCAGCCCTGACCGAAGATGAGTGTCGCGTGCCGCAGGACCCCGAAGCCACGCATCTGGGGGCGTTTATTGGCGAGGCGCTGGTGGGCTGTCTCTCACTTTGCCCCATCGGGCCGGGTCTGTACCAGCTGCGCAAATTCGCCGTGACGGGGCGCTGTCAGGGGCAGGGGTTCGGGACGCAACTGATGCGTGAGGCGATCGACACCTGTCGGATGCTGGGCGTCACGCGTCTTGAACTCGATGCCCGCAGCACGGCTCGCGGCTTTTACGAGAAATTTGCCATGCAGCCGATGGGGGATCTGTTCTTCAAGGGGCCGATCGAGCATCAACGCATGGCGCTGGCACTCTGACTGTTGCTGCGGGGCCGAGATGATGGCCCCGCTTTGCAGCTGTTTCCGTGTTTCAGGCTTTCAGGGTTTTCCTTGCCTCTGAGGCTGGGGTCATGAACTCACGTCTGATCAGCTCAATGACCCATGCCCACAATATATGGCCGATTGTCTCGGACAGGATTTCCGCTCGCGGGAGATTCCACAGGGCGGGTGCCCAGTGCCCCAAAGGCAGCACCATGCCATGGAACACCACCGTGACGACCAGCCCGAAGGCAACGCCCTGCCAGAGCGCAATGCGTGGCTCATAGCGCCAGATGACGCAATAGAGCAGCGCAAAGACGATGGAAAAGAGGTGATGCACGAGCAGGACTCCGCCCTGCACCAGATGGTCCGAGTAGTGATAGACAAGGCCACGAACGTCGATGCCGAAATCGCGCAGCATCTCGGCGGGTGGGCTGGGGCGGTCCGGCGTGCGGGGCGGCAGGGGAACTTCGGTTCCCCATTTGACGAAGCTGGACAGATTGCCACCAATAAATCCTGCCCAGAGAGCCTTGTTGAGGGAGGCCTTTTCGGTCTTGTTCCCGGTCAATTTGAATGTCCATCGATCTGTTGATGTGAAGCTTCCCCACCTGTCTCGCAGGCAGGAAGCTTCATACGATAGATGGTTGTGGCGCCAGAAACAGGACGGGAATTGCTGAAGGCCAGTTCATCAAGACGTGAGTCGGAAATATAGAGCCAGTCTTTCGCAATCGCGAAACCATCGGCCCAGTCCAGAACCGCCGGGTTGCGATAGCTGAAGTCGATTTTGGGTGTCGTCGCTCCTTTGGGGAAACTCAGGGCATAAAGACCGTGGTTCTCGATATCCCCCACCCATAGTCGCTGGCAGGAATCCATCTCGATACCGCCGCTCATGACCGATTGGCCAAGATACTCTACCCGTTTGTCCAGCTCCCCATCGGTGAGTTTGGCATTGCGCAGATCCGAGGTCGCGATGCGCCAGTAATGATGGTCGGTGAGCGGGCGATAATAGAGCCACTGGCGGTCGGGTGAGAGCGCAATGCCATCATCCTGTGTGACGGGGAGCGTATTGTCTTTCTTGCGCGCGAGTTCCCCGTAGATGTGAAGGTGCTGTTTGGGATCGGCGATCCCCGAGCGCGTATTGGCCAGAACCAGACGATAGGCCCCGGTATCGAGATCCATCACCACCAGGCCGCCACGCCCCCATTCATTGGTGATATAGGCAGTGCGCGTGCGCGTATCCACGCGTACATCGTTAAGTGAGTCGGCCGGAGTGATGTCGGGGCCGAAATGATAGATCTGGTAGAGTTGTCCGGTTTCGGCGTCGAATTCCGCCAGTTTGGGCGGCAGGGTTTTCTGGTCCACCGAAGGGAGCGATGAATCCAGCACCCACAGATGATTGCGGTCATCCACCCACAGGGCCGGTACAGAAACCCATACCTCCTTGTCCACCGGATGCGGATCGAAGCGGTTCCAGCCCGCATCGGGAAACGGCTGGAGGGCGCCGGTCGCGGGGTCGATCCGCATGACACTCGCACTGTAGCGCTTTATGGTTGCCGGGGCAGAGGCATAGACGATGCCGGAATGGGAGACCCCGACCCCGATCATGTTGAAATCCTTCGGGAAGCGCTTGACGACCTCCAGCGCCGTCGTGCCGTTTTTCGGAGCGATGCGCTGTGTGACCGCATCCGGCTTGGTTGTATCGGGTGCTGGCGCAGCCAGTGCGCGAGGCGCGGCGGAGAGGGCAAGCAGAGCGATTGCACTCCCCCCGATCAGGCATCGATAAGGCGTTTTCATGACAGGCCGGCTCCCTGTGTGGCGACATCGAGTGTGAAAATCGTGTTTTCAGCGCACATGAACAAACGATCGCGCTGTGTTCCGCCGAAGCACAGGTTGGAAACACTGCGCGGCAGGCGCAGGCGGCCGATCATCTTGCCTGCCGGGTTATAGACAAACACACCGCACAACCCGAGCGGGCCATTGGCCGCGACCCAAAGATTGCCCAGCCGGTCTGCCTTGATACCGTCCGGCATGAGCTTGTGACCACCCAGCGTCATATCAGCAAAGACGCGCTGGTTCGTGAGGGCCGGGACGCCATTCGTGCCGGGTTGAGTGCCCCCCGGTTTCTGCACGTCAAATGCGTAGATATTGCGATACCCGCCACCTTTGGGGCTGAGGGCGCCTTTTTCGCTGGAGACGATATAGAGCGTCTTCTGATCGGGAGAGAAGCATAGCCCGTTGGGCCCCGCGAGGGCGTCGCCATCGAGAAGCGCAGTGAGATGACGCGTCTCGGGGTCGAGATGAAAGACATGGGTCGCTTGTGCATGTTCACCCCCTATCTGCTCTGTCGCTTCCAGATCCAGATTCCAGGTGAGATTGCCTTTTGTCGGCGTGGTCCCGTCAGGAGCATCCGGGTGCCCTTCCCATAATCTGTCACCGTAGGGCGGGTCAGTGAACCAGATCCCGCCCTGATGATCGACCACGATATCATTGGGTGAGTTGAGGCGTTTGCCGTTGAAGCTCTCCGCGAGCACTGTGCAGCGCCCGTCATGCTCCCAGCGGATCACCCGGCGCAACCCGTGCTCGCAGGTGATGAGCCGTCCCTCACGATCGAACGTATTGCCGTTGGAGTGGTAGCTCTCCTTGCGGAACACCGTCATGCAGCGTTCTTCCGGCAGGTAGCGGTACTGTGTGCTTCCCATGACATCGCTGGTGATGAGAAACCTGCCCTCGTTTGACCATGCAGGCCCTTCCAGCCAGAGCACCTTGCCTTTCCACGCCTGAACAAGCGGCGCGTTATCGAGAATCACCGCCGAGAAGGACGGATCGTAGGAAATGATATCGGGGTCGGGGGTAAAGGCGACGGGAGCTTCGGGGCCCCAGAGGCGTGGCGGTGTGCTGACGACACTCGGCGGAGAGAGCGCCGTATCAGCCGCAACGTCATGGGCCGAGGCTTTCCGCCCCATCAGGGGGGACATTAGCGCTGCGCCCAGCGCGGCGCTTCCGATCCGGATCAGCCCACGCCGTGTCGGGGAGGGAACCGAATCTGCCGGGCCTGGATCGTCGGCGCCGGAAAGCGCCTTTTCACGGGCGACAACTTTCGGTGCGGGGAGTGTGGCAGGTGGCATGAGGCGTTCCTTTCGCAGGCTCGGTTCCACGGTCGCCGCGCAAAGCGACGGCAACGGGACGGGATTAGTCATTCAAGGCCGGGGGCGGGGTCAGGTTCCAGGCGGATCAACAAGGGTATCAGGTGGAAGTGTGATGATGATGTTATAAATCACGCTAAATTAGTGATCAGGCTGTGGCCAGTCGCAATGAAGAATTGCCCGATTACTTTTCGTGATCGATACGAGACCAATGCTGTGCCTCAATTCCTGGCCTTTCTTCTTGTCAGGTCAGTCATCATTCTGGGGCTGCTCTGTTCTAGCTGATACAGCACTTCCGCCCAGCGCCGTTTGTCGCAGTCATTCAGCCGCACCGATGAAAGGGCCCGTGATTTGCGCCTGATCACTATTGCGCGTGTCCGATGATGCGCACGTGTTACGAACTGGCTGACAGATGGCGGATCTGTCATGGAGGGCGGGCTTACGGTCCGGTGTCAGCACGTCATGTGCAGCCGGGCTCGCTCATTGCAGGATGACCGGAATGGACAGTTTTCTCGCGCACCCTCTGGGGGCCGTCATTGTATTCACGATTATCGTCGGCGTTGTCTCGACCCTGATCCTCGATCTCTACGCGCTCGTTCTCGACAAGGCTCTGGGCCTCCCCCAGACCAATTGGGGCGCGGTCGGCCACTGGCTACAGGGCATGAAGCAGGGGCGCTTTGTGTTCGAACCGACGGCAAGCGGGGTCTACACACCCGGTGAACACGGGCTTGGCTGGCTGTTCCATTACGTGGTGGGCTGTGCCTATGCCGCTATGCTGCCGGTTTTCTGGGGTGTGGCATTCATCGCGGCACCCACATGGCTGCCGATCATTCTTATCGGCGTGGTCCTGACCACCATTGCAGGCCTGACACTTATGGTACCGGGCATGGGGGGCGGTTTTCTCGGCCTCAAGACGCCCAATCCGGTGAAGCTTTACGGTCTCGTGCTGCTGGCCCATGCAGTCTTTGCCATTGGGCAATATGCGGCAGCGATAGGGTTTGCGTCCTGCTTTTGAGGGACACGTTCCCCCGGCCACGACTGCAGGGTTAAATAAGGCCGGGATGCGGGGCTTTCCTCTGCATCCCGGTTCGGATCATACGCCTGCTGGCCGGTTCAGGCTGCCTGATCGCGGCGTGCGGATGTGACGTTCGTCGTCTCATGGGGAGGGGTCAGGGTGCGACGTACCGCATCTTCCCAGCCGCGCAGCAATGTCAGGCGCAGGGCACCGTCGATATCGGGCGTGAAAAGCCGCTCCTGCTCCCAGATGGTGCCGATTTCTTCCAGAGACTGCCAGACACCTGTGGCCAGGCCTGCCAGGAAAGCGGCGCCAAGAGCCGTTGTCTCCAGATCCACCGGGCGCTGCACGTCCGTATCGAGGATGTTCGCCAGAAACTGCGAGAACCAGTCATTGGCTGACATACCGCCATCGATACGCAATGTCTGGGCCTGCATGGCGCCGTCCTCACGCATGGCGTGTGCCAGATCGAAAGTCTGGTAAGCGACCGACTCAAGCGCTGCACGGGCGATATGCGCCTCGGTCGAGCCCAGCGTGAGGCCACAGATCAGACCGCGTGCTTCCGGATCCCAATGGGGGGCACCCAGCCCCACAAAACCGGGCACCATGTATACCCCGTGGCTATCTGGCACACGCGTTGCCATGTCATCGGTCTGTGAGGCATGGGTGATGAGGTGCAACCCGTCACGCAGCCATTTGATGGCAGCCCCGGCCACAAAGATGGAGCCTTCCAGCGCGTAGGTGGTCTTTCCACCGATACGATAGCCGATTGTGGTCAGAAGCCGATGATGCGAGGTGACGGGCTTGTCACCCGTGTTGAGCAGCATGAAGCAGCCTGTTCCATAGGTCGCCTTGCCCATGCCGGGTTTGAAGCAGGCCTGACCCACAAGCGCGGCGTGCTGATCGCCCGCCATGCCTCCAATGGGAATGGACTGGCCGAACAGGGCCGGATCGGTCATTCCCAGCTCACCGCTATTGTCGCAAAGAACGGGCAGCAGGGCTTGAGGGACGTTGAACAGGGCCAGAAGTTCCTGGTCCCATTGCTGTGTGTGGATGTTGAACAGGGCCGTGCGGCTGGCATTGGTGACATCGGTGGCATGCACCTTGCCACCGGTGAGGCGCCACAGGAGGAAGCAGTCGATCGTGCCCATAGCGAGCTCGCCGGCCTCAGCCCGCGCCCGCAAGCCGGGAATATTGTCGAGCAGCCAGGTGATCTTGCTGGCAGAGAAATAGGGGTCGAGGAGCAGGCCGGTTTTGGCGCGCACCTTTTCCTCCGCACCATCGCGTTTGAGCTCAGCGCAGAAGGCGGCTGTGCGCCGGTCCTGCCAGACGATGGCGCGATGCACCGGCTTGCCTGTGCTGCGCTCCCAGAGCACGACGGTCTCGCGCTGGCTGGTGATGCCCAGACCGGCAATCCTGTCGATACCCCCGGATTGCTCGATGGCCTCGCGTGCCGTGTCGAGTGCATCGCGCCAAATATCCTCGACATCGTGTTCGACCCAGCCGGGGTTGGGGTAATGTTGGGTGAATTCACGCCGTGACAGCGCAAGAGAGCGCGCCTTGCTGTCAAAGACGATGCTGCGTGTGGAGGTCGTCCCCTGATCGATGGCGAGGATATGGGTCTTGCGGGTCATGGTGATGGTCCTTGAAATACGCGTGGCATGTCGGTGCCGGTGCAGGCTGTCGTGTGAAATCGGGGAGAGGTGGCCGATCGGATTGTGCCGGTCGGCCGGTGCCTCACAAGGCTGGATCTAATGGAGTGTCGTGGCCTCGTTGACCCGCGAGGCGAATACGGGTGCCGGGGTAATGACGGGGGTGGCGGTGACAGGATCGGGCAATGTCTGGGCTGCCCCTGTCGTGGCGCCGGGGTTGTAGTTCGGCATGAACGGGCGAAGCGTGAACTGATAGATGCCAGCACCCACCACGCCACCAACCAGCGGGCCTGCGATGGGAACCCACCAGTAATGCTGGGGGGCCGGGAACGCTGAAGCTCCCCAGCCGGCAAGGAAGGCAAAGGTACGTGGGCCAAAATCACGTGCGGGGTTGATGGCCCAGGCATCGAGGAAGCCGGAAGAGGCACCGATGGCTGCAACGAGCAGACCGATGATGAGGGCACCCGAATTCGCCTGGGGGGCCTGGGTGTTATACTGGCAAGTGATAGCGAAAATGCCAAATACCAGCACGGCAGTCAGGACGATCTGCACCACAAAGGAATGCATGGCCGTCACGGCAAGGCCGGGATGGGTAAAGAACACCCCTGCGGCCCCGCCATCACCCGCACGGGTGAAGTGATGGGTCATGTTGTAGTGGTCGATGACCGGATGGAAATTGAGATAGACGACCGCAGCCCCGGCAATGCCGCCCAGCACCTGCGCAGTGCAGTAAGGCAGGACCTTTTTCCATGAAAAGCCACGATACAGGGCAAGAGCGAGGGTCACGGCGGGGTTGGCGTGGGTGCCGCTTACAGCCCCGGTGGCATAGATGGCGATGGTGACGCCAAGCCCCCACACGATGGCCACGCCCCAATAGGCGTTCTGATACGGATTGGGATCATAAAGCACGATCATCGCCGCGACGCTGTCGCCGAAGATGATGATGATCAGCACGGCGATGAATTCTGAAATCAGCTCGCCGAGATAGCGTTTTCTTTCTGACATGAGAAAATTTCCGTCAGCCAGAGTGGGAGGAAGAGGCGGGAGGGAGATCAGGCCATTTCGTGGGCGGGGCCGGTCTCGACAGGCGGGGAATTCCGGCGCGATCGCCGGGCGATGTAATCCTCGAGGGCGCGTGTCTCGCGAGGGGAAAACCGAAGGCCGAGCTTCGAGCGACGCCAGAGAATATCTTCTGCGTTGCGCGCCCATTCATGGTCGATCAGATAATTGGCCTCGGCCTCATACAGATCGGCTCCAAGGCAGGCCCCCAGCGAGGGAAGGGCGCTGACATCGGGTGTATGCCCGGTGGGGGGGGCATTTGCTTGTGTGCCCGTGCTGGACTGAGAGGTCTGCGCTTCTGCGCCTTCTGCCATCAGCGTTTCGACCAGGGTGCCGTAATTGCGCACGAGCCGCGTTGCGGTGTCCTGCGTCATTCCCGGCACATGCGTCATGAGCAGACGGACGCGGTTATTAAAATCTGCCCGCTTGAAATTGCCGCCGGGCAGGGCGGTGTCGGCCGTCCATGACGTAACCGGCAGTCCGGGTAGATGGGGCGCAAGCTTCTCAAGCGCGTGCTCGGCCAGCTTGCGATAGGTGGTGATCTTGCCGCCGAAAACGGACAGCACGGGGGCTGAGCTGTGATCGACATCGAGCACATAGTCGCGCGTCACGGCGGAGGCGCTGCCCGAATGGTCGTCATAAAGCGGACGTACGCCAGCATAGCTCCACACAACGTCATCCGGTGTGATGGCGCGTTTGAAATAGCGGTTCACGCTCTCGCAGAGATAGGTGATTTCCTCTTGTGAAATGGTCACGGCACCGGCGTCCTGTTCCCAGGGAATGTCGGTCGTGCCGATAAGGGTGAAATCCTTCTCATACGGGATGGCAAAGACAATGCGCCGGTCGGGATTTTGCAGGATATAGGCCTGCTCGGTCTCGAACATGCGGGGCACGACAATGTGGCTGCCCTTGATGAGCCGCACATCATTCCTGCTCGGTACTGACAATCTGTCCTTGAGCAGTTCAGCCACCCAGGGGCCTGCGGCATTGATAAGGGCACGGGCGGTGACCTGCCTTGTCTGACCGGTCGTCTCGTCACGAAGGGTGGCGATCCAGCGATCCGGGTGACGCTCGGCCCCGATCAGCTTTGTGCGGGTGCAGATTGTTGCGCCGCGTCGGGCGGCATCCATGGCATTGAGCACGACGAGCCGGCTGTCCTGCACCCAACCATCGGAATATTCGAACCCCTTGCGGAATTCGTTGCGCAACACACGCCCTGCCGGGTCCTGCTGCAGCTTGAGCACGCGGGTTTTGGGCAGGGTCATGACGCGGCAGAGATTGTCGTAAAGGAAGAGCCCCGTGCGCAGCAGCCATGCCGGACGCAGCATGGCTGAATGAGGCAGGATGAAACGCATGGGCCAGATGATGTGAGGCGCGATGCGAAGCAGGTTTTCACGTTCGTTGAGCGCCTCGCGCACCAGCCGAAACTCGTAATATTCGAGATAGCGCAGCCCACCGTGAATCAGCTTCGTGCTGGCTGAGGACGTATGGCTTGCCAGATCATCCTTCTCGACCAGCAGCACGTTCAGGCCGCGCCCTGCGGCATCGCGCGCAATCCCTGCGCCATTGATGCCACCGCCCACGATCAGCAGGTCGTGCTCAATCGTGTCGGAACCCTCGTTCGGGTGGTTGGGGGTGGAACCGCTCATGGGGTGAGACCTTTCGAGGGGAACAAACTCGAAAGTCTTGCTAGATCAAAAACGAAAGAAAGCGAACATAAAACGTTAACTATAACGCGTTCGTGTTATGTGTGTGCAAAATGTGGGTCAGGCTATGTGAAGTCTAACATTCGCCGCTTCGAGCGCTGCGATGAATGGGGAAGAGGGCATACGATCCGTCACGAAGTCATCAATGCTGGAGAGATCGCCCACCCGCCCCACCGGGCTGCGTGTGAACTTGGTGTGGTCGGCCAGCAGAATTACACGTCTCGCATGGCGCATGATGGCACGGGCGCATTGTATCTCATCGAGATCGAAATCAAGCAGCGTGCCATCTTCCTCAATGCCGCTGATACCGATAACCCCGAAATCCGCCCGGAAGCCCGACAGGGATTCCGTCGCGCCCGCGCCGACAATGCCGCCATCCTGGGGGCGCACCAGTCCACCTGCCAGCACGGTGCGGAAATCGCGCCGGGGAGACAGGGCAACCGCGACATGCAGATTATTGGTGATGACATGCAGGTCTTTATGGCTGGTCAGGGCCCGGGCAAACGCCTCTGTCGTGGTGCCGATATTGATGAAGAGCGAACTGCCATCGGGGATGAGCCGTGACGCACATTGCCCGATCGCCTCCTTGGCACGGGAGTGAAGGCTCTGGCGCTCGCCGTAGGCGATATTCTCGGTGGAGGAGGCAGGGCTTGCCCCGCCATGATAGCGCGCCACGTGCCCGGCCTCCGACAGGGCATTGAGATCGCGCCGGATGGTCTGGACCGTGACACCAAGACGCTGCGCCAGATCCTCATTGGACATGAAGCCATGGGCCTGGACCAGCGTCACGATCTGCCTGTGACGGGGCAAATTGAGGATATCCTGCATCATGAACCCCTGTCTGCCATGACGCGTTCTGTCATGCGATACCGATGCCGACAATCTCGCTTTTGCACCCGCGATCTGGCGCGCTCTTGTGACAGCCCTTTTGAAAGCCCATTTTCCTGCCATGGCGACAGCAACACGATCCACGATGGAAGCGATCCCCGAGCACCGGCTTATGGGATTCAGGCCTGAACGACAGCCCGCGAAGGAGAAGCTGCGGCGTCTGGTCGTCAAATCCGAATACGAGCCGGCGGGTGACCAGCCCACCGCCATTGCGGAACTGACGCAGGGCGTGAATGACGGGGAGGTTGATCAGGTTCTGCTGGGCGTCACGGGGTCGGGCAAGACCTTCACCATGGCCAAGGTCATCGAGGCGACACAGAAGCCGACCCTGATTCTGGCACCGAACAAGACGCTGGCGGCGCAGCTCTACGGTGAGATGAAGCAGTTCTTTCCTGATAACGCGGTCGAATATTTCGTATCCTATTACGATTATTACCAGCCGGAAGCCTATGTGCCGCGCTCTGACACCTATATTGAAAAAGACAGTCAGATCAACGAGCAGATCGACCGTATGCGCCATGCTGCCACGCAGGCCTTGCTGGAGCGCAACGACGTTATCATTGTGGCCTCGGTATCGTGCATCTACGGTATCGGCTCGGTCGAGACCTATTCGCGCATGGTGGTCAAGCTTGAGGCGGGCGGCAGCATTGATCGTGACCGACTGATCAAGGCGCTGGTCGAGTTGCAATATCGCCGCAACGACGCGGCGTTCGAGCGCGGCACATTCCGCGTGCGCGGCGAGCAGGTCGATATCTTCCCTGTGCAGAACGAGGATCGCGCCTGGCGTGTCTCGCTTTTCGGCGATGAAATCGAGGCCATCACGGAGTTCGATCCGCTGACCGGCAACAAGACGGCCGATCTGACAGAGATAAGCGTCTATGCCAATTCGCATTATGTGACGCCACGCCCGACGCTCAATCAGGCCATGATCGGTATCAAGGCGGAGCTGCGCCAGCGCCTCGATGAACTCAATGCTGCGGGCAAGCTGCTGGAGGCTGAGCGCCTGCAACAGCGCACGATTTTCGATCTCGAAATGATCGAGACCACAGGGGCCTGCAAGGGCATTGAGAACTATTCCCGGTACCTTTCGGGCCGTGGTCCCGGCGATCCGCCACCCACCCTGTTCGAGTATCTGCCAGAGGATGCGCTGCTGATTGTCGATGAAAGCCACGTGACGGTGCCCCAGATCGGGGGCATGGCGCGGGGTGACCATGCGCGCAAATCCGTGCTTTCCGAATATGGTTTCCGTCTGCCTTCCTGCCTCGACAACCGGCCCCTCAAATTCGACGAATGGCAGGCTTTGCGTCCACAAAGCGTGTTCGTTTCCGCAACGCCCGGCCCCTGGGAAATGGAACGGACCGCAGGCGTGTTTGCCGAGCAAATCATCCGTCCGACCGGGCTGATCGACCCTGTCACGATCGTGCGCCCTGTCGAAGGGCAGGTGGATGATCTGCTGGCTGAAGCCCGCGACACCATCACGGCGGGAGGGCGTGTTCTGGTGACCACGCTTACCAAGCGCATGGCCGAGGATCTGACGGAATATCTCGGTGAGGCCGGTATCAAGGTGCGCTATCTCCATTCTGATGTGGATACGCTTGAGCGCATCGAGATCATTCGTGATCTGCGTCTTGGCGCTTTTGACGTACTGGTAGGCATTAACCTGTTGCGTGAGGGGCTCGATATTCCTGAATGTGCCCTCGTTGCGATCCTTGATGCAGACAAGGAGGGCTTTCTGCGTAGCCGCACATCGCTGATCCAGACGATTGGCCGTGCGGCGCGCAACGTGGATGGCCGCGTTCTGCTCTATGCCGACAAGATGACGGGCTCGCTCGAATTCGCGATCGAGGAAACGGCGCGTCGTCGTGCCCGTCAGGTGGCATGGAACGAGGAGCATGGGATCACACCGCAGACCGTGCGTTCGCGTATCGGCGATGCGCTGTCGTCCGTGTTCGAGCAGGATTACGTGACGGTCGGTCCTGATGAGGCCGGGGACACGCAGGAATTCGTAGGCAAGTCGCTAGCGGCTTCTATTCAGGATCTGGAAAAGCGCATGCGCGCTGCGGCGGCGGATCTCGATTTTGAGCAGGCCGCGCGCTTGCGAGATGAAATCAAGCGGCTCGAGGCGATTGATCTCGGGCTTGAGCCTCCCCCCTTGCCGAGCTCAACCGCAGGGCGTAGCGGGTTCAGAAGCAAGGACAAGACGCCGCGACCGCTCGGTCCGGGTGGCGGCGGTTATGACCCCAACAAGAAACGGGGCGGTGGCAGGAGAAAAGCAGGATGATCGAGCTGAAACTGGGCGAGGCCCATCTCGGATTACTCCCCGCTCTGGGTGGCAGTCTCGCCTTCTGGCGACTACGCGGGCGCGATCTGCTGGCGCCGACCGCCGATCCGAACCTGGTCGCACAGAAAAACACGCCGGTTGCTGGCTATCCCTTGCTGCCCTTCTCCAATCGCATCGGGAATGGCGCATTCAGTTTCGAGGGCATCCCGTACCAGCTGGCGCATAATTTTGTCAGTGAGCCCCATGCCATCCACGGCAATGGATGGGAACGTAGCTGGGAAGTGGCCCAGCACGATGCCGAGCGGGCCATTCTCTACCTCGACCATGATCCCGCCAAGGGTGACGATGCGTCGCAATGGCCCTTTGCTTACCGCGCCGTTCTCTCTTTCGTACTGCATCGTGAAGGGCTGGATGTCGAAATCCTTCTCGCCAATCGCGATACGCGTGCACAGCCTGTGGGCATGGGATTTCATCCGTTCTTCGCCAGAAGTGACGACATGACGTTACAATTCGGGGCGCGAGGGATGTGGCAGAATGGGCCGGACATGCTTCCCACCACTCTGCAGCCCTATGAGGGCACGGAGTTTTTCGACAAGGCGAAAGTCGTTGGGGCGACACGCCTTGATAACTGCTTTGCCGGGTGGGATGGCAAGGCAACGCTCGGTTACCCCTCGGCTGGCTATGATCTGACGATTGAGGCTGATGCGGCGTTCTCGCATCTGGTGGTCTTCACCGCGCCGGAAAAACCATTCGTGGCGGTCGAGGCCGTGACGAACATGAACAACGCGATCAATCATCCCGAGATACTGGAAAACGGGCTGCATGTTCTGGCGCCCGGTGAGAGGATATCGGGTGTCATACGCTATCGCATTACCGAGCAGCGCGGCTGAATTTTCGTGTCCGACGCTTCCCGTGTTGCTCTCAGCCAGTATCTTACCCCTCAGGGGGCCGCGCGTATGCGTGAGGAATTACGGGAACTCATGCAAGTTGAGCGTCCACGCATTGTGGAGATTGTCTCCTGGGCAGCGGGCAACGGTGATCGCTCTGAAAATGGCGATTATCTGTACGGTAAACGTCGGCTGCGTGAGATCGACCGCCGCGCCCGGTTTCTGAGCAAGCGACTCGAGCATGCCCTGATTGTCGATCCTGCCAGCCAGACAACGCGCGACCGCGTGTTTTTCGGGGCGCGCGTTGCCTATGCCGACGAAGACGATGTCAGGCATGATGTGACTATTGTCGGCTGCGATGAGGCAGATCTGACCCGTCGGGAAATCTCGCTTGTATCGCCCGTCGCGCGTGCCCTGATGCGCGGCCGTGTGGGTGATGAAGTGAGCCTGATGACGCCCAACGGGACGGTCACGCTGGAAATTCTGGAAATCGCCTATCCGCATTGAGGCGGAGCCGTATGGTTCCGCGAGGCTTTCTGTTTGCGCATGCTTGGCAGGGCGCACGCTCATGATATGGGTGTGGCGTGATGCAAACGGCCTAGCAGGGTAAAAGCCAGGGTTCGCACCTGGTTTGTGACGATGACATTCTGGTTTGCAGATATCGAAAGGACGAAGACGATGGCCCTACGCATAGCCGTACAGATGGACCCGCTTGAGCACGTCAATATCAACGGGGACTCCACCTTCGCCCTGATGCTCGAAGCCCAGAGACGTGGGCATGAACTCTTTGTGTATCCTGTGGACTCGCTGTGTCTCGGCGAAGGCGGGGCCGAGAAGACGTTGCATCATGGTCGGGTTTCTGCGCGAGCGCGCCCGGTTTCGGTGCAGCGCGTACAGGGAGGGCATGCGACTTTCGGCGCAGAGCGGCGCCTGGATCTGGGCGAGACCGATGTGGTGCTGATGCGCCAGGACCCGCCTTTCGACATGGGTTATATCACTGCCACCCACATGCTTGAGCATGTTCACGGTGTTGGCCCCGGCAAGACACTGGTCGTGAATGACCCGCAAGCTGTACGAAACGCTCCCGAGAAGCTGCTTGTCACGCATTACCCCGATCTCATGCCCCCGACACTGGTTACGTGGGACACTGAGGCTCTGGCCGAGTTTCGGGCCCGCTATGGTGATGTAATCCTCAAACCGCTCTACGGTAATGGCGGCGCAGGCATCTTCCGCATTCGTGAAGGTGACGAAAATTTTGCCTCGTTGCTGGAGCTGCATTTCAGCCGCTCGCGTGAACCCCTCATGATCCAGCGTTATGAGCCGATGGTGCGCAAGGGTGACAAACGCATCATTCTGGTCGATGGCGAGCCGATCGGTGCAATCAATCGCGTTCCTGCTACAGGCGAGGCCCGATCGAACATGCATGTGGGTGGTCGGGCGGAAGCCGTCGCCCTGACCGCGCGTGATCAGGAGATCTGCGCGCGTATCGGATCATATCTGCGTGAGAATGGGCTTATCTTCGTTGGGATCGATGTGATCGGCGATTGGCTGACCGAGATCAACGTGACCTCACCGACGGGCCTTCAGGAACTCGACCGTTTCAATAGCATGAACAGCGCTGGCCTGGTCTGGGACGCGATCGAAAAGCGCTTGGGCTGAACAGGAGACTCGCGGGCGCAGACGTCAGGTTTTGGTATCTTGCGCCCTGTCCCCTTGATGTTCTGCCTCCGCTGAGTCGTTATTCTGCGTTCCTTCCGTATGGTCGGTACGCGAGGCAACAGCTTCGTTCTCATCCTCGGTCATAGGCTGGTCATAGCGGAAGGGGAGGGGTACCTCTGGCATCTTTCCATCCGGGGGAAGTGGAGGGGAGGATTTGTCAAACCGGATATGGTACCACTTGACGATATCCTCCTTGAACTTGAGGACATAAATAGACGACCACAAGCCGATTGATATGAGAATCAGGCACAAATTGAGACGTGACATGACTGGGCGCTTCTTTCGGGGCGGTTGCAGATCGCCCGTGCTCAGGCTCTCTCCCGTTATTATCGCCTATCTTCTAGGCTGTGGCTGTGACGAATTGCAAACCGCCCCTCGCCAGTACTGGCGAGATAGGCTAAGGATGGCCGATCTTTTCGGTGCCTGACACATTGGCTGCGGTCGGGCGATGATTTTGAATTGCCGAGGCCTCGCACGGGGGGCTCGAAACAGGTATCAGGACAAAACCAATGATTTTGTGCGACCAGACGAACGAAGCCTGATGACACGACCGGACCCCCTGCTCGACCCAACCGTCTCCTTCGACGATACTCATCCCCGCCCGCGCTCGGCACTGGACGCGGATGCCGTACGTGCTGCCTATCGCCGCTGGGCCAAGGTCTATGACTCCGTTTTTGGTGGTATCTCGGCATTCGGCCGACGTCGCGCAGTCGCCGCAGTCAATGCATTGCCTGGCCAGCGCGTTCTGGAGGTTGGCGTTGGTACAGGGCTCGCTCTGCCACACTACAACCGCGACAAGCACATTACCGGTATCGATCTTTCCGAGGCCATGCTCGAGCGCGCACGCCAGCGCGTGATCAATCAGCAGCTTGGCAATGTCGATGACCTGCTGGAGATGGACGCTGAAGCGACCACCTTTGAAGCAGGCAGCTTCGATATTGCGGTGGCCATGTTCGTGGCCTCAGTCGTGCCAAGCCCTCGACGTCTTCTGGGTGAACTCAAGCGCGTGGTGAAGCCGGGTGGGCATATCCTGTTCGTCAATCATTTCCTCGCGACGGGCGGTGTCCGGCTTGCTGTGGAGCGTGGTATGGCCCGAGCCTCCCGTTCGCTCGGCTGGCACCCGGATTTTGCTATGGAATCCCTGCTGCCGCCTGAAGATTTGAGCCGTGCAACCATCACGCCGGTCCCGCCTGCAGGACTGTTTACGCTCGTGACATTGCCGCTCGAGAAGGATAGTAAGGAAGAGACGGCCCTGGTTGCCTGACACGTTTGTGCCCGACAAATCATACCAGACTGGCCTTGATCTCAGGGTCCCTTTCCGATGCTAACGGCATGAGGACCCCCAGGACGGAATAAGGAACGGGTCTTGTTACAGTTGCCGATTTCGAGACGCCGCGAGGGTCTGACGTTGCGAGCCGATGGGGCTGCGTTTCTAGCTCTGGCGCTTTTTTGTGGTCTCGCTGGTGGTTTTCTAGGCATTGTCTCGCAGAATACAGGGCCAATGCCTGCATTGACCCACGGCCTGTTGCTTGACCTTTTCGTTCTCATACCGGCTTTCCTCGGCGGTATGGGACGGCTTGTTCTGCCGGGGGAATTGACTTCCCTTCCTCCCATGATGGTTGGTTTCGATCGGGTAGCGCTTGTTACCCTGGTTCTGGGAGCGGTGTGCGCTGTTTGCGGACCGCATCAACCTGTTCTGTTTGCCGTCTCAATGGCGCTTTGGTCGGTAGGCGTTGCACTGCTGGCCCTGTCGACCGTGGTCAAATGTCTGGAGTGTCGCGAGGGGCGGTTTCGTGACCTCTCTCCTTTTACCTGGTCGCAATTGCTGGGCTCTCTGGGACTGGTTGTGATGGTGCCCGTATTGCTCGCCGGCCTCACCCATGACCTTGTCGCAGGCGGCAATACGGCAGGCGTTGCTGGTCAGTGGCTCGGTCGTATCCAGATCCCGGTTTTAGCCCTTGTCATACAGCTTGCACTCGGCGCCATTGCGAATCTTGTTTCCTTCCATTCCACCCGGGCCAAGATTGTGCTGCCACTTCTCATGGCCGTGCCTACGTTGGGGGTATCGGTTGTCTGGGCGCATGGCGTGATTGTGCCGGGGCTCTCAAGCGCTGCATTGCTCGGATTTGGCGTTGCCCTGCCTGGCTTCGGGATCATGACATTGATTTGCGCCACGTTGTGGCGTCGCAGCTTCACGATGACCTATGCGCTTTCCTGGAGTTTTCCGGCACTCTTGCTGCTCTCCGCAGGTTGGGCTCTATATCTCTTCCCGGCACGACCCGAGGCGTTTCATTCTGCCATGCTGTTTGGTGCAGTATTCGCCTTGTTTGGTTGCTACTACCGGTGGCAGGCCCGATTGGGCGAGATGGCTGCGCCGCTCTGGCTTGGACGAGTGCATCTCGTTTCAATGGGGATCTCCGTACTGGCGATGATACCGTTCCTGCCCATGCTGCGTCATATCGGTGAGGTGGGTCTGCTGGTCTCTCTGGCCTGTGTCGCCAGTCTTGGCGTCAGGCTGATCGTACCAGTGCGCAAGCCTGTGAGGGTGGATCTGTCATGAGCGCCTCACAGTCACTACCTCAGACCACGCCGGGCTTTGATCGCCTCGAAGGCGCGACGCTCAAGGACTGGCTTGCTCTGCTCAAGCCCCGGGTCATCTCGCTGGTTGTGTTCACGGGTGTGGCGGGTATGGCCGTGGCACCGACCTGGCCCTCGGTCCCGCTCGGTCTGATCGACATGCTCTGCATATGCGTCGGGGCAGGGGCGGCCGGTGCCATCAATATGTGGTACGACCGCGATATTGACGCGATCATGAAGCGGACTTCGGTGAGGCCGATTCCGGACTCACGTATGGATGCCGATGGCGCCCTTATCTATGGCGTTGTCCTTTCGCTGGCGTCAGTGGCTCTGCTGTGGCTGGCGAGCAATGCGCTCGCTGCGGGTATTCTGGCATTCTCGATTTTCTTCTATGCCGTCATCTACACCATGTGGCTCAAGCGGAGCACACCGCAGAATATCGTGATTGGCGGGGCAGCCGGAGCCTTTCCGCCCATGATCGGCTGGGCCGCAGCAACAGGCTCCATGAGCGTATTGCCGGTGGTGATGTTTGCCATCGTATTCCTGTGGACGCCGCCCCATTTCTGGTCGCTCTCGCTTTACGCCTGCAAGGATTACACCAAGGCTGGCATCCCGATGTTGCCCGTGGTGAAGGGGGCTCGTCATACGCGCTGGAATGTCTTCATCTACACGCTGATCCTGCTGGCTGTCTCTCTGGTACCGTCCTTTCTGCATCTTTGCGGATTGATCTACACGGTGAGCGCCACGGTTCTCGGGCTGGGCTTTGTAGGATTTGCCTTGCGTGTTCTGCTCGACAAACAAGACGAGACCGGGGTGAGCCTGACGGCTGACAAGCCTGCCCGCTATGCCTTCCGGTATTCGCTGGCGTATCTGTTCTTCCTGTTTTCAGCCCTGCTGATCGATCGGGTGTTGTTTCCATGATGAAAAACGAACTCGCCGTGCGCCGTCAGGGGCGGATCATGGGTCTGCTGGGTGGTCTGTCACTGGTCATGATCTCTCTTTTCGCCTTGACCTATCTGCGTCTCTGAGACCCGCGGGCGCTTTCCCAACGGCGGCCCGATCCCGCGTCAGAGGGGCATGAGAGATCCGCTACCCAGGCTTCAAGCCTGTAGCGCTGCCTCGGGGTAACGGCGGGGACTTGGGCCGCAGAGACGCCCTTGGTTCCTCTGCGTCTTCCGCCTGCCGAATATGTTGATAGGGCGGGGGCCAGGCTTGTTCCGACTGGCCGTTACCACCCTTCCAATCAGGACAGTGCGCGGCTTTTCAGAAGCGTTTGAGACAACGTGGGGACTGCCGCGAGGCAGAGAAGTTGCCGCTGGTCATTGCGCAAAGGCAAACGGGCAGGGTAAGGGCCGGTGAGGCCGTGACGGTGAGCGCGGCCTTACGTCGTGATAACGATCAGCTGATGCGACCTACGACGATCTGGCACCTGAAAGGAATGGCTGTCCCATGAAAAGATGTGTTCGATGGCCATCGGGTCGGGATGCTAAACACAGACAAGTGGGACTTACATAACCAGTACGGATCATCGTCGATGCCCTGACAATCCAGTCGATAAGGCTCCCTTGCCTCAAGGGGCTGGTTCAGGCCCGTCAATGTCGGGACAGAGCAGTCGACCGTTCAGGGCGTATCCCATCCGAAGAAGACACCTTCGGTGACTTCTCCATACATAAAAGCCGAAGCCCTCAGGGGCTCCGGCTTTCTGTTCTGAAGGCGGTGGGAGGCGGCTAGGAGTTACCCATTCTCCCGGGTCAGCGATTACCCGACTTGGTCCGGCACTGACCCAGTCCCAACCGTCGTTTCAGCCAACCTGCTGGATGGCTGAAAGCACCCAGTTGCCGCGTCCATCGGCCCGCACGAAGGTCCAGAGTTCTGTCACCACCTGACGCTCGGTCTTGCTGCCATCAATGACGTTGCCAAGCTGATCGGTCGTGACGTCATACAGCGAATACTGCATGGCGACGGTGGCATAGGTCAGATTGCCCTCACGCCAGGCTTCCGAGAGATCGCCACGCATGAACTGCACGTCCGATACGATATTGCGTGCACCACGGCTGGCATAATCGGCTAGCTGCTCATTGAAATACGACACCATTTCCGGTGTGGCCATGCTGGAGAGCGCCCGCATGTTCTGGGCACTCCACGCTGCCTGGATATCGAGCAGGAGGCGCTGGAAATTCTGGTAATCGCTGTTGTTCAGCGTCACGGCCGGCGTCCCGGCACCGCCCGAAAAGCCGGGGCTCTGAGGGGCGCTGGCCCCGCCCTGGCGACGATTGCCGAGCCAGCGCAGCACCATCACGATAATGAACCCAAACAGCGCAATCTGGAACAGCAGGCCGAGGAAGGAGAGTCCCCCGCCAACCCCGCCAAGAAATCCGTGGCCAGACAGCATGCCGAACAGGCCAGCACCGAGCAGGCCGCCAACGAAGCCGGTCATGAAGGGGCGGCGTTGTGCTAAGCCGTAAGGCTGGCCCATCGGGCGCTGCATCGGGTTGCTATAGCCCGGTGACGGGGATGAGGGGGCATAGCTTCGTTCCATGGGCCGGGCCTGATAGGGCGCGGTCTGGGTCATGGGCGGAGGAGAATAGGTGCGGCTTCCCCGGCTTCCCATGGAGCGACCGCCACCGGGGCGCGCATCGGCCGGGGCGGCCAGAAGCGGGGCAAGGGCAAGAAGCAGAAGAGAGGCGCGGAACAGGCGGCGTGACATGAGAACTCCTTACTGGCTTCCAGCAACGCTCATGGCGTCGATCCTCAGTGTCGGGGCATCGACACCGTGGCGGAAGACGAGATCATCGGCGGCACGCAGGGCCGCGAACATCTCGATGAGATTACCTGCAATGGTCAACTCGGCGACAGGTTCCGCAAGCTGACCATGACGAATCATGAAACCCGACGCACCACGGCTGTAATCGCCGGTCAGGCCGTTGATGGAAGACCCCATCATCTCGGTCACATAGATGCCCTCGACAATGTCCTCCATCAGCGCAGCGCGTGACCCCGTGCCGCCCGTCAGGTAGAAATTGCCGACTGCCGGAGAGGGGGGACCACCTACGCCACGCGAGGCGCGACCGTTATTGACCAGACCAAGCTGGCGCGACGAGCGACCATCCAGAATCCAGTCCGTAAGCACACCGTTTTCGATGAAAGCGAGGGGGCTGGGAAGCAGGCCCTCGGCATCGAAAGGCTTTGAGCGCAGGCCGCGGGGACGCGTCGGGTCATCGATGACGCTGAGGGCTTCCGGCAGGATACGCTTGCCCTTGTGGCCGGACAGAAACGAAGTCCCACGAGCAATGGCAGAGCCATTGATGGCACCCGCCAGATGGCCGAGCAGGCTGGACGAGACACGTGGGTCGAACACCACCGGGAAGGACCCGGTGCGCGGCTTGACCGGGTTCATGCGCGCAAGAGCCCGGTCGGCCGCCTCGCGCCCAAGTAGCGCAGGGCTATCGAGATCGGTCAGATGGCGCGTGCTATGTCCGGCATAGTCACGCTGCATGCTTGGTCCGTCACCGGCGAGCACGCTGATGCCGTTGCTATGGCTGGTCTGGGCATAAGCGCCGCTGAAACCGCTGCTTTCAGCCAAGGTGATCTCGACACGGCTATAGCCTGCAGAGGCGCCATTGCTATTGGTGATCCCCTTGATGCCGAGGGCGATTTCCTCGGCCTCGCGCGCCCGGGCCAG
Organism: Asaia sp. A2; assembly: GCF_057319415.1. Classification (NCBI taxonomy): domain Bacteria; kingdom Pseudomonadati; phylum Pseudomonadota; class Alphaproteobacteria; order Acetobacterales; family Acetobacteraceae; genus Asaia; species Asaia sp. A2. Next base: position 157,958 of record NZ_JBXWTO010000001.1, on the reverse strand, counting down.
CAAGGCATCGAGGCTCGGGGCTTCGGTCGGATCGACCATATCGAGCGCCGCGATGTCGTACACGCCCTGCCGGTCGGGATCGACTGCACCGGCCCAGGCATCCTCAGGTACGACATGCGCCATGGCAACGGCCTGCTGGGCAAGCGCCTCGAAACGGCACGGGTCGAGTGCCGTGGCCGAAACACTGGCCGCGCGTTTACCAACGAACACCCGCAAGCCAAGCGCGAGGGTTTCGGAGTGCTCCAGCCCTTCCGGTACGCCCTGACGGCACATGGCCGAAACCGAACGCGAGGCCACCATGAGCGCATCGGCCCGATCGGCTCCGGCGCGCTTTGCGGCTTCGATCAGGTCTGAAAGACGCTCCTGGTCCTTGCTCATGCAACAAGCCTCTGGCTGATGGCCTCAAATGACGGAATGGCCCCCACCGGGCCAATGGTTGCGAGCGTGGGGCGGGCACGAAACAGTGTCTCGGCGGCGCGGATCATGGCCCCTTCATCCACAGAATCGATTTTTGCCACGGTCTCGCTTGTGTCGATAATCCGCCCGAAAAGCTGCATCTGGCGGGCAATCTGCTCACAGCGGCTGCCCGTGCTTTCCAGCGACATCAGAAGCGAGGATTTGACCTGTGCACGGGCACGGGCGATTTCCTCCGGACTGATGCCATCGCCGATACGGCGCAACTCGTCCAGCAGGACCGGCACAAGCTCTGCCGCCTCCTGCTCGCCCGTTCCGGCATAGATGCCGAAAAGCCCGCTATCGAGGAAGGGCAGGGCGAAGGAATAGACCGAGTAGACGAGGCCGCGCTTTTCGCGGATTTCCTGGAACAGACGCGAAGACATGCCCCCGCCAAGGACGGTCGAGAGCAGCATGGTCGCATGATAGGCCGGGTCATTATAGCTGACCGAGGGAAAGCCCAACACGATATGTGCCTGATCGAGCTCGCGCTTCTCGCGATGCTCGCCACCGAGATAGGTGCACCCCTCACGTGAGGGCGGCTGATGGTCGGGCAAATCGCGAAAATGTTCCTGCACCATCTCCAGCACGGCATCATGCTGCAAATTGCCAGCTGCGGCGATGACCATGTTACGCGTTGTATAATGCGTCTGCATGTAGCGCATCATGGTCTCGCGCTTCATCGAGGCAATAAGCCCCTCGGTGCCCAGGGTCGGACGCCCCATAGGCTGATCGCGGAAAGCCGTTTCCTGAAAATGGTCGAAGATGATGTCGTCAGGCGTATCGTTGGCCTGACCGATTTCCTGCAGGATCACACCACGCTCGCGCTCGACTTCCTGATCGAGAAACGTGCTGTGGGTAAGGATATCACCAATGATGTCGATACCGAGCGGGAGGTCTTCCTTCAGAAGCTTGACGTAATAGGCCGTCTGCTCGCGGGCCGTGTAGGCGTTGATATGCCCCCCCACATTCTCGATCTCTTCGGCAATACGTGCGGCGCTACGGCGCTGCGTGCCCTTGAAGGCCATATGCTCCAGAAAATGCGAAACTCCGTTTTCCTCTGCGCTTTCGTTGCGCGTGCCGGTGGCAACATAGGCCCCGAAGGACACGGTTTCGACACGCTCCATCCTCTCGGTTACGACAGTGAGGCCATTGGGAAGGGTGGTGACGGTAATCGGATCGGTCATCGAGTGGTGATGGTCCTGAAATCGAAGGAAAACGGGGTCTGTGAAAGGAGATGGCGTCGCGGGGGGCAAAATCCTAGCCCCCCGCGTTGGATGATCGTGCCAGGGCGTGTCTGACGCCAGCCCGGATATCAGGCGGCGTGAACGTGACCGGCCAGATGACGCCTCACGGCATCCTCAACGAGGTTGAGCTCATTGGGCTGAGTCTCGTAACGCTCTTCACGGGCAAACAGATCCGCGAGATGCGGCGGTAGCGCCGGGTCGATACCCGTGGCCTTGCGCACTGCATCGGGGAACTTGGCTGGATGGGCTGTGGCGGCCACGATCATCGGAATTCCCGGTTCCTGCTCCTGCCGGCCAGCAGCCAGTCCGATGGCGCTGTGCGGGTCGGCCAGATAGAGCGAATTGTCCCACAGCGCCTTCATCTCGCCCAGCGTCGCTTCGTCATCGAGCATGAGAGCGCCAAAGCGTTCACGCGCACGGTTCCATACGGCAGGATCAACGCTCATGCGGCCTGTCTGGCGGAAATTCTGCATGGTTTCCCGGCAGGCAACCGGATCGCGATCGAGCAGCTCGAACAACAGGCGCTCGAAATTGGATGAAATCTGGATATCCATCGAGGGCGACAGGCTTGGCTCTACGGCGCGCATGCTCATGTCGTTGCTGGTCAGGAAGCGGGTGAGGATGTCGTTGCGGTTCGAGCCAATGCACAGACGGCGGATTGGCAGCCCCATCTGGCTGGCCGCCCAGGCTGCGAGCACATTCCCGAAATTGCCCGTCGGGACGGCAAATGAGACTTCGCGATCAGGCGCTCCCATCATGAGGGCAGCGCGCACGTAATACGGGATCTGTGCGGCAATGCGTGCCCAGTTGATCGAGTTGACCGCAGAAAGGCCGATCTCATCACGAAAGCTGGTATCGGCAAACATGGCCTTCACCAGATCCTGACAATCATCAAATGTCCCCTCGACGGCGATGTTCAGGATGTTGTCATCGTGAACAGTCGTCATCTGGCGGCGCTGCACATCCGATGTGCGGCCCATCGGATGAAGGATCGCAACCGAGAGATGCGGGCTACCACGGAAAGCCTCGATGGCCGCAGAACCGGTATCGCCCGACGTGGCGCCCACGATCGTCACGCGCTGGTTGCGCTCGGTCAGGACATGCTCGAAAAGCTGGCCAAGCAGCTGCATGGCCATGTCCTTGAAGGCGAGGGTGGGGCCGTGGAACAGCTCCATCGAGAACAGCCCGTTCTCCACCTCTACCAGTGGCGCGATGGCGGCATGCGAAAAACCGGCATAGGCCTTTGCGCAAAGCTTCTGCAACGTAGGCAAATCTATGCTGCCCGCAGCAAAGACCGAGAGGATCTTCGCGGCCAGATCGGGGTAGGAGAGGCTGCGCATGGCGCGCCATTCGTCTGCCGTGAAGCGGGGCCAGGTTTCCGGCATGTACAGCCCACCATCCTCCGCCAGACCGGCGAGCAGAATGTCTGAAAAGGAGCGCGCGCGCGCATCGCCGCGGGTGGAACGGTACTGCATGATGGCCTTCATGATTGCGTGGCTGGAAAACCGGGGGCGAGAAAAAGACGAAAAAGATCAGAAGAAAAGAAATGGCGCGTATTTCAGGGCAGGGCAATGCGCAACAGCCTGGATCCGACCGGAATGTAAAGCTCCCCCGCGCCCGCGGTGCCGTGCCCGGCATCGCCCGGTACCCATTGCGGCATACCGGCCCCGACCAGTTCATGCGATGACAGAAGAATATGGGGGTGCCGTGCGGTGTCGAAACTCAGAACGCGTCCCTCGCTGATATCGGTCAGATAGAGCGTGGCCTTGTCATCAATCGTTATTCCGCTGACGGTGGGCGTGCCACGCCACTGCGTGACCCCTTCCATGAGTTCGGACGGGGTCACGGAAGGATCATTCAGCAGATCGGCGGAGAGGCGGTAGATCGGCCCGGTAGGGGCCAGCTCGTACAGCCATTGACCGTCGGTTTCGAGCGCCAGATAGGCGAGGTCGCGTGTGAGGGGATGGCCGTCCTTGCCCGGTACGGCGTGGCCATCGATGGTCAGGGGCACATGCCCGCGTGCTGTGGGGTAGCCGGCGAAAAACCGCGTGGCCGCATGACGTCTGAAGTCAAGCACGGTCAGGGCAATGCCGCCTTCATCAGCCAGATAGGCCATGTCGCCATGAACGGCGAATGCCGTGAAGCGGGATTGGGGCGTGTATCCTTCGGTGGGGATCTCCTGCGTCTGGAGGACCCGCCCTGATGTCGGGTCAAAGCGGATCAGGCGTGGTGCGGTCTTGTCTGCGCCCCCGTCGAGCAACCACAGCGTGCCGTCAGTGCCATAAGCGAGGGCAACGGGCGAGAGAGCCGCGTTGCCCTGAGGATCTGCGCCGCCATCCGGCCAGACGAGCATCAGGGGTGACGCAACGGGCTTTGAGGTCTGATCTGCGCTCAGACTCATCAGGCAGCTATTTCCGGACCCGGCACCTTGTTCCGTTGCGTCGCACAGCAGGACGGTCTGGTTGTTCTTGAGGGGGAGCGCCTGTTTCCAGCGGCGTGTCTCGGGAAGATCGATTGTCGCAACCACACGCGCGCCTTGGGTATCGGCAACCCAGGGGCGCTCGTGAGACGCTCGCGCCGGTGCCGCATGGGCAAGCAAGGTAACGCCGGCAACGGCCGAGATCACTCGGAAACGGAACCTGAGCGGGTGGCGCGGCGGCAGGAGGCAGCTGGGCAGAAAGCGTGTGAAGGCGACCATGTCTCCTTTTAGGACCAATCGGCCCCCTTGCAAAACCATCTGTTGCAAGAGCAGCATTTTACAGCCATCGGAATGGCGGCTGCGCCAAAGGGCCAGAAGATATGCTGCGGATTGGGGGCACCCCATCAAGCGTGGGAGGAACGGTTCGTGCTTGCCCTGTTTGTCAGATCAGCCCTGTCGGGTGTGTTGATTGCCTGCGCTTCGACTGTAGCGCGCCGCTTTCCCGGTTTCGGCGCGCTGATTGCCTCACTGCCGCTGGTATCCGTGCTGGGCATGATCTGGCTATGGCGTGACAGGCCCGACGCGGCCAACATGGCCGATCATGCGGAGGCGACGTTCTGGTACGTTCTGCCCTCCTTGCCCATGTTCCTTCTTATCCCGGCGCTGCTTCGGCACGGGGTCGGGTTCTGGCCCGCACTCGGTGCCGGTTGCCTGCTGACGATCGTACTTTATCTCGCAGTGACATGGATCGGGCCGCGCTTCGGGCTTGTCCTGTAATCCCAGGTTGAATGAAGCGCTTCCCGCAGTTGTAACAGGCGCCGAGACGTTTCATGATCAATATCATGTCAGATATGCGCTCAAGGGCTCACGCCTCACGGATTGATACGGGTCTTGCCCTTCTCGCAGGTGGGGAGACCGTGCAGGCGGAGGCCATCTTCCGCGAGATACTCGCGGTCGATGTCGAGTGTGCGGGGGCGTGGCATGGGCTGGCCTGCGTGGCGCGTGCCCTGGGGCAGCCCCGCGTGGCCATTGCCTCAGCCGCGCAGGCCCTTCAGCTGGAAAAGAATGACCGCGAGAAATCGCGCTTTCACATCACGCTTGCTGCGGCGCTGGATGAGGCCGGACACCTGCGAGAAGCGGTCTCGGCCTGTCGCGTGGCGCTTCTGCTTGAGCCGCGCGATTTCAGGGGCAAGGCGTTTCTCGCCGAACTACTGCATCGCAGCGGACAGGGTGACGAGGCTGAACGTGAATTCCGTGAGGCACTCGCGCTCTCTGCCGACCCGGCGTCGTTGCTCGCTCGCCGCGGCGCCTTCCTGATGGCGCAGCGCGACTTCGTGACGGCATCCGAGACGTTCAAGGCGCTGATCGCCCGGTTGTCCGTCGGTGCTGGCTACGACAGCAATGCAGGCCATGCCAGAGACGCTGACAAGACTCTGCGGCAGGCACAGGCGGCAGCCTATGCCAATCTTGGCGCAGCGTGTTTCGAGGCAGGTGCCATGAGCGAGGCTTTGACTGCCCTGCAAACAGCATTATCGCTCGATGTGCCAAGCGCGCAGACGCTCAATAATCTGGGCCTCGTCTATCATGCGCTCGGTGCCTTCGCTCAGGCAGAGAGCCTGTTTACGCAGGCGCTCTGCCTTGCCCCTGATGATGAAGGTATCAAGGGGAACCATGCGACACTTCTTGCCGAGACCGGCAGGCAGCGTCAAGCCGAACAGGCTTTCTGCGCCGTGCCCCAGCCGGCTCCGACGGGCACGGCAGTCAATGATGCTGCGGGGACTCTGGCCTTTCATCGTGCACGGTTCAACCTGGGCGTACTTCAGCTGGCCCGTGGCGATTACGCGCAGGGTTGGGCAAATTTCGAGCACAGGCTCGCTCTCACGCCGCTACCGTCCGATCTGCCGCGCTGGTCGGGTGAGGAAACCGCACAACGCGTTTGCGTCCAGGCCGAGCAGGGATTGGGAGACGTGTTGCAGTTCTTGCGCTTTGTGCTCCGGGCGGCTGAGCGGGCGCCGCTCCTTCTGTCAATACCGGCACCGCTTCAGGGGCTTCTTCGCGCCATGCCATCCCTGACGCCGCTCCTTCGTTCAGGTCGTGTCGTTCTTGATGGCGAGGCAACGCTCTTTTGCCCGATGCTGAGCCTTCCTTATGTGCTGGGTGTAGAGTACATCGACGCAAAGCCGATCCTCGATCTCGGGGTTACGCCTGGGGCAGGCCGCGTGGGAATTTTCCATGCCGGGAGTCCGACCTATCGCTTCAATGCGCGTCGTTCCCTGCCTGTTTCGATGCTCGCACCGCTGGTTGCTGTGCCCGGTTATGAGTTCGTCAGCTTCCAGACCTCGGGGGAGCATGCGGCGGCCCCGTCATTTGGCATGGCGCAGGGCGTTGGTCCCACATTGCTCGACACGGCAAGGGAAATGGCCCGATGCGAGCTGATCATCGGCGTGGATAGTCTGCTGGCCCATGTGGCGGGATCGGCGGGCATGGAGCTCTGGCTTCTCGACCGCGTCGGGGGAGACTGGCGCTGGCAGGGGCCTGACTGGTACGCCAGAACACGGGTATTCCGCCCTTCCGATCACGCACCGCCTGCTGAGGCGTGGCCCGCGGTGATCACACGCATTGCGCAGGCCCTGCGCGACAGGCAGGTTTGAGAAGACCTTTCCCTGTACCCGTCATGTGGGTGGCAGGGGCGGGCCCAATTGCTCAGGCAGCCACCGGGCTGACAGGCCGCGTTGTGTCGTCGTGGTTCATCGTAGCCAGCAGGGCTGTGCGGATTTCCGCCATGCGCGTCTCGGAGGTGACTTTTGTCCCTACCAGGTCGCGCACATAGAAAACGTCGACTGCCCTCATGCCATAGGTCGTGATATGCGCTGAGGAAATCTGCAGTGACTGTTCACTGATGGTACGGGTGATATCGTAAAGCAGTCCGGGGCGGTCGCGCCCGTTGATTTCGATGATCGTGTGACGTTCCGACGCGCGGTTGTCGATCACGACACGGGACGGCACATGAATGGCCCTTGTGCGCCGAGTGGCCCTTTGGTCGGCGACGCGGTCGAGTTCAGCGCCTATGGCGAGACGGCTTGAAAGCGCCTGCTCGATCAGACTGTTGAGTCGGGCCAGCTGGAGCGGTGTGTCAAAGGCGCGGCCATTGCTGTCCTGAATCCAGAATGTATCCAGTGCCATGCCGTCGCTCAGAGTATGGATGCGGGCATCGACAATCGACGCCCCGGCAACGGCCAGACCGCCAGCGATCTGCGAGAAAAGGCCCGAGTGGTCAGCGCTGAATATCGTGATTTCGGTCACGTCGCGTTGTGGGATCGGCGTGGCTTCGATTGTCAGGGGGGCCAGATGAGTCTCGGAATCCAGGACCAGCCTTGCATGGCGGATATGGGTGTCAGCATCGAAACCGAGCCAGTATCCGGCATAACCCAGCGTCAGAAAATGCTCGACCTGTTCTGAGGCAACTCCCTGTTGCAGCAACCCGTCACGCACAAGTTCCTTGGCGTGGCTCACGCGCTCATCGCGCTCGGTTGCGGCAAGGCCGCCTTCAAGAACCTCGGCAACACGGCTGTAAAGCTCGCGCAGCAGCGTTGCCTTCCAGGCATTCCACACATTCGGGCTGACAGCACGCATATCGGCAATCGTGAGCAACAGCAGCAGGCGGAGGCGCTCTGGAGACTGGATGATGTCAGCGAGATCGAGAATGGTGCGCGGGTCGTCTATATCGCGGCGGAAGGCCGTCTGGCTCAGAAGCAGGTGATGCAGGATGAGCCATGAGACCGTCTCGGTCTCTTCGGCATCCAGCCCGAGCTGCGGACAGACATGCTGTGCCACCTCTGCGCCAAGCACTGAGTGATCGCCACCGCGCCCTTTGGCAACGTCATGCAAAAGCGTGGCCACATACATGGCGCGACGCGACTGCATGTCGCGAGCCAGATCGTAGACGAGCGGAATTTCGTCCGCCATCGCCCCGGCTTCGATCCAGCCAAGCATACGCACGGCCTCGATGTTATGCTCGTCGACCGTGTAGATATGATAGGTGTCAAACTGCATCTGCCCGACGATACGTGACCAGTCAGGCAGCAACGCGCCAAGGAACCCCGTATCGTTGAGAATGGTGAGCCAGTCTGCGCCGCTGGGGCGGGCCTGTTCCCGGTTCATTTCTGTCGGGCTCATGAGAAGCGACAGAAACACCCGCATGGTCATCGGGTCATCGCGCAGCGAGGCAATCCGGCGTTCGTTGCGTATGAGTTGCTGGATGGCAGTCGGATGCAGCTCCAGATTGCCCTGGAATGCGGCATCGAGCATCCGGACCATCAGGCGCGGATCGTTCTCGAAGCACTGCGCGTCTGCGGGCGCGATCTGGTCATTGATCAGTCGGAAATGGCTGGCTTCCGCCGGTGTCAGGATCGTTTCCCTACAGGGTGCTTCGCGCACAGGGCCTTGCAGGCGTTCCATGATGCTGGGTTCGAGGATGCGGGTCAGGCGCATCACCTCACGCGTGGTGAGGAAGTAGTGGCGCATGAAACGCTCGACGCCCTGTTGTCGGCCATGGCCGGCATAGCCCATGCGGCCGCCAATCACAGGTTGCACATCGAAAGCCAGGCGCTCGTCAGCCCTTCCGGCGATGTAATGAAGATGCAGCCTGATGGTCCAGAGGAAGTTCCAGGCGCGTCGTGCGCGATTGGCTTCCTGTTCGGTCAGGAGTCCAAGTGTCGTGAAAACGGGTTCATGGGGGCGGTGGAGCGGGGCGCGGTTGGGTGTGTTGCTGTCCTGAAAGACCCGCGTCATCCAGTTCAGGGTCTGGAGGTCACGCAGGCCGCCGCGTCCCTCCTTGATGTTCGGCTCAACCATATAGGGGTTGTCGCCAAAACGTTTATGACGTTTCTCACGCTCGTCGATCTTGTCATGAATGAAAGACAGGGCGTTTGCTTCGCTTCGGCTGAAACGCACACCGAGTTCGGCAAAGAGCCGCTCTGCCCCGATGATCCGCCGCGCATCCAGAAGCGTGGTGCGTATGGTGAGATCTTCAGTCGCTGCTTGAAGGCAGCCTTCAATGGAACGCGTGGCATGACCCACACGAACGCCCAGATCCCACAGGAAATACAGCATGTATTCGATCTGTGCTGTCGTTTCCGGCGCAGGGATCTCGTCGGTGAGAAAAAGCAGATCGATGTCACTATAGGGGGCAAGAAGGCCACTGCCATAGCCACCCGTAGCGCAGAGGCTGAGGCCGTCTGCCGGGGCCTTGGCCGCCGCGCGGGACAGGTCGAAAAGGCTCGCGATGGCCCCATCCATCAGCTGCGCCAGGGTCGACGCGGCAGCAATGCCCTTGAGCTGGCGCCCCTCGAAAAGCCTGCGGATCTCGCCGTGATGACGACCGATATGACGGCGGAAGAGGCTGACGGCATCCTCGCGTGAAACAGAGCCATCCGGCTGACGCACACGGTCAAGGGCCGTGGTCAGGGCTGACTGCATGTCGGTTTCAAGGAGGGAGATGGGTTCGCGCATTAAGATCCGTCGGTCAGGGGCGTTAAGGAATACCTGAATTTGCTATCTTCAGGTCAAATCGTTCTTTGTTTCAAGCGCAAGTTTGCGTAGCGCGTAGAGGGCCTCCAGAGCGTCGCGCGGCGAGAGGGTGTCGGGGTCGATCGTTTCCAGCGCTTCACGCAGGTGATCTTTCGCCACAGGGGGAGGCGGGGCGGCCTCAAATAGTGGGAGTTGCGGCCCACTGCGTCCCTGATCGCGCTCAAGGGCTGCCAGCAGGCGCGTGGCACGTTGCACGACCGGTAGCGGAACGCCGGCCAGCTGGGCTACATGCACCCCCCAGCTCCTGCGCGCCGAGCCCTTGCGCACCTCATGCTGGAAAATCACCTCGCCCTGCCATTCGCGCACCGCCATGGTGAAAGGTGTCAGCCGGGGCATCGAATCGGACAGGCTGCACAGCTCATGAAAATGCGTGGCGAAGATGGTGCGTGAGCCGAGCTGCGAGTGAAGCGCCTCAAGCGTGGCCCAGGCGATGGCAAGCCCGTCCAGCGTAGAGGTGCCACGGCCGATCTCGTCCACCACGACAAGGGAGCGCGGCCCGGCCTGACGCAGGATGGCGGCTGTCTCGGTCATTTCCACCATGAAGGTCGAGCGTCCGCGCGCGAGGTCATCAGCAGCGCCCACGCGGGAGAATAGGCGATCGACGATGCCGATACGGGCTTTCTCCGCCGGAACGGGCAGGCCGGCCTGGGCGAGGATAACGGTGAGGGCCGTCTGGCGCAGGAAGGTCGATTTGCCGGCCATGTTGGGCCCGGTCAGCAACATCACGCGCTGGTCGGGCGGCAGGTGGCAGTCATTGGGGATAAAGCGCGTGGCACGGTCCAGGGCAGCTTCAACCACAGGGTGACGGCAGGCCTTGAGCGCAAAGCTCTGATCCAGTGTCATCTCGGGACTGCACCAGGTGCCACCCTGGGCCAGACGCGCACTGCCAGTCAGCACATCGGCCAGAGCAAAAAGCTCAGCCAGTTCGGGCAGGGCAGGATGGGAGACAGTTTCGGCAACCAGCGCGGCAAACAGGCGACGCTCCAGCGCACCGGCGCGGTCGGCGGCCTCCAGAATAGCCCGGTCGAGGTCGAGCAGTTCCTCTGTGGTGAACCGCACCAGATTGGCAGTGCCCTGCCTGAAGGAAAGCTCGGGGCAATCCCGGAGCCTCGCCCCATGTAGCGCCGAGGTCTCGATGATGTAACCCAGTTGCGCGTGATGTTTTATCTTGAGCGTGGCAACGCCGAATTTTTCGGCATAGCTTTGCTGCAATGCCGCAAGGGTACGTTTGCTGTCGTCACGCAGGCCACGGTAACGATCAAGATCGGCATCGTAGCCGGTGGCGATGACCCCGCCATCCTCGATACGGGCGGGCAGGGAGTCCGACAAGGATTTTTCAAGCGTCTCCAGCAGGGCATCGGCGCGGCCGTACAGCCCGGCGAAAAGCGCCCGGATGAGCGAAGGTGTTGCATCGTCGCAAACCGGTTCGAGCAACGCCACGAGCGCGTCAGCCGCTTGCAGCAAATCACGTGTGGCAGCCAGATCACGCGGCAGGCCGCGCCCCGCCGAGAGGCGGCCCAAGGCGCGGGCAAGGTCGGGACTGCGCCGCAGGATGGGCGTTATCGCCTCCATCAGCCCCGGCTGGGCACCAATCCAGCGCCAGCCTTCCTGGCGGCTCTGGATGAGCGTCAGATCGGTAGAGGGGGCTGCAATCCACTGGGCGAGCAGACGTTGCCCGGCTGCGCTGACACAGCGATCCACCGCTGAAAAAAGCGTATGGGTGGTTGTGCCGTCTCTGGCCTGTACGAGATCGAGGCTGGCACGTGTCGCAGGGTCAAGCCCCAGCGTTTCGGAATCATCCCGTCTGAGGGGGCGGGCGATACGGGGCATCGCGCCGGCCTGACTGCGACGCACATAATCAAGCACCAGGGCGCCTGCACGGATCTCTTCGTCGGTGAAGTCGCCCAGAATGTTGATTTGAGGGACTTCAAAAATCTGCGCCATGCGCGTCCGTGCTGAGTCGATGCCAGGCGGAACCATGTTGGGGGCGACGCGCAGCGCGAAGGACTCCGGGACAAGCGCCGGGTCGGCAAGGATCTCCGACGGGTCGAGGCGGGCGAGCAACTCCTCGATCTGGGTACGCGGCAGCGTCGTGGTTTCAAACGATCCGGTGGAAATATCGATCCACGCCGCGCCGCACGCGTCGCTGCCGCGTGGTTTGCGAGCGGGGGCGGAAAGGGCGAAGAGAAGGTTGGGGCGACCGGCCTCAAGCAATTCGTCTTCGGTCAGCGTTCCTGCCGTGACAAGGCGCACGATAGCCCGCGACAGAGGGCCTTTCTGGGGTGGGTCACCCGCCTTGCGTGCGGCTTCGGTCTGCTCCGCCACAGCCACACGAAAGCCGCGACGAATCAGGCGGGCAAGATAAGCCGGGGCGGCCGCAACCGGGACGCCACACATGGGGATCGGCTCTTCGTTATGCTTGCCCCGTGTGGTCAGGCTGATATCGAGCGCCATCGACGCTGTTTCGGCATCGGCGAAAAAAAGTTCGTAGAAATCGCCCATCCGGAAAAACAGCAGCGCATCGGGTTCCTGCGCCTTGAGTGAAAACCACTGCGCCATGGCAGGTGTTGCCCCCTCGGCAGAGGGGATTGCACCCGTAATCGCGGGGGTCGTCATGCTGGATATCGGGTCTGTATGTTGCGCCACATCGCACAAATTCTAACGTTACAGCGCGGTCCTGTGAACACTCTGTTAAGGCACCAGACGCAATCGCCTTGGAGCCATGATTATTTTGCAACGCTTGACTGTGCAGTCAGGAAGCCCCCGACATGCCGCGGCGACGACTACGCAGGCACGGAGAGAGACGATGCGAGGGGTGCCATCATGCTCCGGCCTGTGTTTGGGGCATTGCTGTTTCTTAGCGGGTCCGACCGCGGCGCAGCACACGGCGAAGCAGACGGTCAGGCTGTGCAACCCCGAAGGCCCAGAGCGCGGCGAGGTAAACCACACCAGCCAGCCCCATGAGAATGCCAAGCATCATCGCCCGCATGAGGCCATGCCACATGACCAGACCCGGCGCGATGAGGCGTGCCAGTGTGACCGTGACAAGGGCCATGAGAAAGGATGCGGCGATGACACGCAGCAGGCGGCCAACCAGAGCCGCATCCGGACGGAATACGGATCGCCTGTGCAGGATGACGGCAAGGAAGCCGAGATTGACCAGAGCGGCAATCGTACTTGCCAGCGGTGGTCCGACATGGGTGAGCGGGCGATAGAGGGCAAGATTAAGCGCGAGATTGAGCGCAAGGGTGAGAAATCCGATGCGCACTGGCGTGCGGGTATCCCCATGAGCGAAAAACCCGGGTGACAGCACCTTGATCAGAATGAAAGCGGGCAGGCCAAGGGCATAAGCCCGTAGCGACTGCGCTGATGAAAGCGCGTCTTCGGTCGTGAATTTTCCGTAGCCGAAAAGCGTCGCCATGATTTCAGGTGCAAGGGCCAGCAGGCCGAAACAGGCTGGAAAGGTCAGGATAGAGGCATAATCAATGGCCTGATTGAGCGTTTTCTGTCCGCCTGCCGCGTCGCGCTCGGCGGCATGACGGGTCAGGACGGGCAAAAGCGTCGTCCCTGCGGCGGCCCCCAGAACACCCAGTGGCAGCTGGTTGACGCGATCGGCAAAGTAGAGCCACGAGATCGATCCCGCAGGGAGCAGGGTGGAAATCAGCGTATCGACGGTCAGATTGAGCTGTGTGGCGCCAGAGCCAACCAGCCCCGGCCAGAGCCGACGCAGCATGTCGCGCATCTCGCCCGTCAGGCGGGGGCGCGGCAGGGTCAATCGTACACCGGCCCGTCTGACCGACCAGAGCAAAAGGCCAAGCTGGACGAATCCTGAAACCGTGATTCCGATGGCGGTCCAGGTGGCGGTGTCGTGAAACACCAGCGCGCCCAGCAGGATAGTGGCGATGCCCACAATATTGAAGGAAACATAGGCCCCGGCTGCCATGGAGAAGCGATGCAGCCCGTTGAGCACGCCCGCCACCAGAGCAGCTGTGCAGATCAGGATCAGATAGGGGAAGGTGATGCGTGTGAGGGTGACCGCCATCTCGAAGCGGCCCCCGGCATGGTTGAAACCCGGCGCGATGATCTCGATGATCCAGGGCATGAACACTTCGCCCAGGATCGTGAGACCAAGCAACCATGCGCTGAGGCAGCTCAGGGCCTGCGAGGCAAAGCGCGAGGCATCTTCCTGACCGTGCGCTGTCAGACGTTCGGTAAAGAGGGGCACGAAGGCTGCGTTGAAAGCGCCCTCGCCAAAAAGCCGCCTGAACATGTTCGGCAGCCTGAAGGCAATCTGATAGGCGTCCTGCACCGGGCCAGCACCCAGAAACGCTGCAAGAAGCTGGTCACGCACCAGACCAAGGATACGGGACAGCATGGTCCAACCACCGACGGTGATCAGGTTTCGGAGCATTCCGGGCTTCCAGTCAGAGAACAAGCTAAAATCGAACGCGCCTCTTTAGACGCAACGACGCTGGAGCGCCATCGGGGCTGGGAGGATTGGCTGCGGGGTCATGAGCTATGACAGGGGCCAGCCATCGCGGCAGAGAATGGCTTTCCTGTGGCGGTGGATGAACGTGGCGAAAAATGGATGCCGTTCGATCAGGACCGCACGCAGGTATGGACAGCCTTGCCTCCAAAGCCAGACATATCCTGAGTTTGTCCCCCTATGCCGACAGGCCGCTCTCTTTCGCACGTTATCTGACGGTTCGATCGTGCAGAAAAGGCATGGCTGCCCCCACGAGCTTTTTCTTGTGGGCAGCCATCTCCCGGGGCTAGAGAACGCCCCTCGGGCCGTGCGCTGGCGGGATTACTCCTGCAAGCCCCCAAAGGCGGCCCGGCATCGAGAGAAGATGGACCCGGTCAGCCGGATGTCGAACGAGGCGAGCGAGAGATGAGCCCCATAGTGCTTTCACTGACCAGTTTTGTCCTCGCGGCTGGGGTATTCACCCTCGTCCCCGGGCTCGATACGGCTTTCGTTCTGCGCAGCACGACCATATCAGGAACACGCACAGGATTCTGTGCGGCGCTCGGCATCACGCTCGGGCTTTTCGTGTGGGGAGCAAGCGCCGCTTTCGGGCTGACGGCGTTGCTCGCAGCCTCAAAACTTGGTTTCACTATCGTGAAATGGGCGGGCGCCATCTATCTGTTCACTGTCGGGATACGCCTGCTGCTCCAGCCCCGTGGTAAGGCCACACCCGGTGACGCGTTGCGCGGTGTCACCCTGTCTGGTCGGCAGAGCTTTCGTCAGGGGCTGACGACAAATCTGCTCAATCCCAAGGTTGGTATTTTCTTCATTACCTTCCTGCCGCAATTCATCCCGCATGGGGTCAATTTCGTCGCATTTTCGCTGCTGCTGGCGGGAATTCAGGTGCTGTTGACGCTCAGCTGGTTCACTTTGCTGATCCTCATGACCGTCAGGCTGGGGGCCTTTTTATCCCGCCCCGCCACTGTAAGGATTCTTGACCGTGCCACGGGGGGTATCTTCATGGCCTTCGGCCTGCGTCTTGCCCTCGAACGCCAGGGCTGAGACTTTTCCTCATCGCGCCTGGGGATAAGTTGCTGGCGCAGCTGCGTGGCAGAGGCTCCGACCCGCGCACGGGCCGGGCGGGATCTTCAGCGATCCATCACCGCACGCATGACGCTGGCCTTGAAGCGATCTGAATCGGGGGCGGTGAGCGGCGTGTACCAGTTGAGCAGCTCACCCTCACGCGAGATGATGTATTTGTAGAAATTCCAGCGCGGACGTGACAGGATTCCGCCCCTGTTGGCCAGCCAACGAAAGAGTGGCGTGGCCTCCTTGCCCTTGACGGTCGATTTGGTTGCCATGGGAAAGCTGACGCCATAATTGCGCGAGCAGGTGGTCTGGATGTCGGAAGCTGTTCCGGGCTCCTGCTGGCCGAAATCGTTGCTTGGCACACCCAGCACCACAAGGCCGGATTTGCCGTAATGGCTCCAGAGATATTGCAGCCCTTCATATTGCGGGGTGAAGCCACATTTCGAGGCCGTATTCGCAATCACGACCGCCTTGCCTCTGAAATCGGCCATCGAGATCGGCTCGCCGCACAGGGCGGGTATCTGCAAATCATAAAAACTGGTCGTCATGTCCGTCCGTCATGCCTCGTTATGAGCCTGATCGCCACTGTGGCTTTCCGCTGGACAGCGTGCAAGCATCCCGACACAGTAAAACCTTTCGCGAGTAGAACGGTTCCCGCAGGTCGTGTCTCGACGCTGGCCCTCTATCGTGTTGTAACTCCTCGAATCTCTCCTCCCGCTTGGGCGCAGTTTCACGCTTTGCGCGGGCCAGGAATGAATGAACTGAAGGGCCGTTGATGTTCCTGCGCGGTTTGGTTGGTATGGCAGTGCTCATCGCGCTGGGTGTGCTTCTTTCGAATAACCGGAAAGCCATAAATTTCCGTCAGGTGGGTATTGCTCTGGCGCTGCAATGCGGCATCGGTGCTCTGGCGCTTTTCGTGCCGTGGGGGCGCAAGCTTTTCGGGGCGCTGGCCGATGGCGTCGGGGCAGTGCTGGCCTATGGGCAGGTGGGCACGCATTTTCTGTTCGGCGGTCTTGCGGGGCCCAGAATGGATACTCTGTTCGGGCAGGACAGCTTCGTGTTTGCCTTTCAAGTGTTGCCGGCCATTGTCTATGTCTCGGCGCTGATTGCCCTTTTCTATCATTGGGGCGTCATGCAGGCGCTGGCCCGTATCATCGGGCAGGGTCTTTGCCGTGTGCTCGGCACAACGGCCATCGAATCCTTTTCTGCCGTCATGACCGTGTTTCTGGGGCAGAGCGAAATGCCGGTGGTGCTGCGGCCCTATGTGAACAAGCTTCGTCGCGCCGAACTGTTCACGATCATGAGTTCTGGCACCGCTTCGGTTTCCGGTTCCGTGCTGGCTGGTTATGCGGGGCTTGGTGTGCCCATGCATTATCTGCTGGCGGCGTCTTTCATGGCGATACCGGGCGGACTGCTTTTCGCCAAGATTCTCTGGCCTACCCCGGAGGATGCCGTGCTGGCAAAAGAGCCCATGCCGCGCGCCGTGCTCGAGACATCCGGTGTTTTCGATGCGCTGGCCGAGGGCGCGATGAGCGGGGCCCGCGTGGCCTTTGCCGTGGGTGCCGTTCTTGTTGCGTTTGTCGGCATCACCGCACTGGTCGATGGCGTTCTTCACGGTTTGGGCGGGTGGCTCCATCTGCCAGGGATGAGCCTCTCCACGCTTCTGGGCGGGCTGATGGCGCCGCTCGCTTGGCTGATCGGTATTCCCTGGGCTGATTCCCTGACCGTTGGGGGGCTTCTTGGGCAGAAAATCGCCTTCAACGAATTCGTCGCCTATGTTGGGCTATCGCCGCTTATCCACGCGCACGCGCTCTCTGCTCATAGCCTTGCGATCGTCTCGGTCGCGCTGTGCGGCTTTTCCAATTTCTCGAGCGTGGGGATCCTTATCGGTGGCTTCGGCAGCGTGGCTCCCGAAAGACGCGCCGAAATCGCCACCATCGCTTCACGCTGTGTGATTGCCGGGACGCTCTCCAATCTCATGAGTGCTACGATCACGGGGCTTTTTATTGCCGCCTGAGCCAGTGTCCCCCAAAAGCCTCATATAGACCCTGTCATGGCGAGGGCGCCACAGGCGATCTGGCCGGTTGGCAACGGGATTTCTCGATCCCGTAGATCTGACCCGCTCAGGATGGCAGGGCGCAGGCCGGCAGAGGAAGAGGGACAGCTCAGGCATGGTGGATGACACACCCGGCAAGCAGGACCTTCACACCCTTTATCCCGATCCCCATGACCGCCCTCTTATGGGGAAGCCCGAGCCGGGCAAGAACCTTCATACGCGGCTCTATATCTGCGAGTTCTGGGCGACCTGCCTGCTGATGATCGGAGGTGTCTGCTCCAATGTTGCCATAGGCTCACCGCATAGCCCGGTTGCCAGAGCGTTGATTGACTGGCCCAATCTGCTCAGTGCCCTTGAAGGGCTCGTTTTTGGGTTAAGCTCCACGCTTGCAGCCCTTTCGCCTTTCGGGCGTGTCAGCGGCGCTCATCTGAGCCCGTCGATCAGCCTGGCATTCTGTCTGGGCCAGCGTCTGGCCCTGACCGATATGGCATTTTACATGCTCGCCCAGATTTCGGGTGCCGTCATGGGAACAGGACTCGTTGCGGCGAGCGGCCTTATCTGGCCTGCCTGGGGGCTCTGGTGCCAGTCATCACGCTTTGCGGCGACCGTGCCTTCGCCCTTTGTGCCGCCGTGGTGGGCCTTTGTAGGTGAGATCAATACGACCGCGATCCTCGTTGCTGTCGTCCTGCTCTGCGGTGCGCGGCCCGCGCTGAGACGGTTTGCAGCCTGGGCGGCAGGTCCGGTGTTTTTCGTACTTAATCCCTTCGAGGCCTGGCTTTCAGGCGACAGTACGAATCTCGCCCGGAGCGTCGGGCCGGCGCTGATATCGGGATCATGGGAGCATTTCTGGGTTTATCTGCTCGGCCCCTTCGCTGGGGCCAGTATCATGATCGTCCTGATACGGGCTGAAGCGTTTGGCAGGGTTCATCTGCACGAAGCGCGTCTGGCCTATTTCGGTCATGAAGGGCGCGCCCCATTTTTCCTGTCGAGATGGTTCAGGCACAAGGGCCGTGCGTCCGGCGAGGCGAGATAGTTACTTTAAAGCAATGAATGGTTGCATTGCGTCATCTATCCATGCCGCTTAACGTTATCTTATCGAAACAGATGGAGACGTTATCATGTTGGATAAGAGCGCGCTGCTGCACCGCCTACATGATCATGATCCGCTGACTCTGGTTCTTGTTGGGCTTGTCTGTTTCGTCTGGGTGTTTCTTCCGACGCTTGTTGCAGGGCTGCGCCGTCATCCGTCTTTCCGGATGATCGCGCTGATCAATCTGGTGTTTTTCTGGGAGTTCTGGATCTGGATGCCGCTCATGGCGTGGGCCTTCATGGATCGGCCCGGCGATGCGATGGTGGCCCGTTTCGAGCGCTTGCGCGGCGTCGTAAGGAGTATTCTACCCGGGCGAGGCAGGTAGCTCCCGACCCACAAGGGCCACCCTTGCTGTAATATCGGCGGGTCAGTCCTGACGGGGGTGACGGATGATCATGGCCTGCGTGGTAGGCAGTTCAATGACATGCTCCGGCTTGTCTGCCAGAAATTCGGCGAAAGCCTGCGAAACGCCATAAATGATGGAATAGTCATGCGTGAGAATAATGCCGCCGGGGATCATGCGCGGATAGAAATAGGTCAGCCCGGCCAATGTCGCTTCGTACAGATCAACATCGAGATGGACGAAGCTGTAGCGTTCATCGCCAAGCGAGGCAGCGGAGTCCGGAAAGAAGCCGGGGTGAAAGGCAACATTCTCATACCCTGCAAGCTTGCGTCTAACTGAATCGAGCGTGCCGCAGAACTCACCCTTGGCAAAGACCTTGCCCTCTTTGGCGCACGGCGCAGGCAGGCCCTCGAACGTGTCGAACAGGTGAAGCCTGCGGTGATTCTTCACCATGCAGAGCAACTCCGCCGAGGCCCCGCGATAGACACCGAACTCGGCCATATCACCGTCATACACGGCCTGCGCCTGCGCCAGTTCATGAAGCACAAAGGCTTCGTCACTGCTCAGGAGTGAATCCGTGCCTGCGCGCGCCTTGTCGAGACGACGCAGTGTCACCGGATGCTTGTGCCCACCGAGCAGCTTCCTCTGCATCATGTTGTGCACACCAAATGTCAGAAACCGGACGAACCGGTTCCGGCTGACAAGGCGACGCATCGCTTCATTGCGCATCCACATGATACTGTCCTTTTCGTTGTTCTTATTCGACGGTGATGGGCCGCTCGAGAAGGTGACGACGCGCCTGGGCGAGGTCGATTTCCCCTGCCAGAAAGGCCGAGACGGTTTCGGTAATGGGCATGGCAATACCGAGCGCCTTTGCTCTTGCAGCCAGGGCAGGCGCCGTGGCGACGCCTTCAGCAACCGTGCTGCGTGTGCCAAGAATTTCGGCCAGGCTTGTCCCGCGCCCGAGCTCGAGACCAAGGCTGTAATTGCGTGAGCCTGCCCCCGTGCAGGTGAGAATAAGATCACCCAGACCGCTGAGGCCCGCTATCGTTGCAGGACGCCCCCCCATTGCTGCGGCGAGGCGACCGATTTCGACAATGGCGCGCGTGATCAGCGCCGCGCGTGCATTCTCACCAAGCCCTGCGCCAATGGCGATCCCGGCGCCGATGGCGACGACGTTCTTTGCAGCGCCGGCAATCTGCACCCCAAGCGGATCATCGCTGGCATAGAGACGAAAATGCGGCGAGGAGAGCAGGCCAACATAGTGATGGGCTTCATCGAGCGACGCCGCGGCGATGGTGGCTGCAGCCGGTGCGCCCATCGCGACCTCGATCGCAAAATTCGGGCCTGACAGAACGGCGTGAGGCCGATCGGGCTGGGTTTCGCGCAGAATGTCGAGCGGGAGATCTCCCGTGCCCAGTTCGAGCCCCTTGCAGCAGGCAATGAGCGGTGAGGTCCCCTTGAGGCGCGGTGCGACTGACCTGAGCGTCTGCATGGGCACCACCAGCAGTGTCAGATCGGCGTGTTCAGGCAGGTCGGATGTGATGTCAACCGCATCGGGCAGGACGGCAGCAGGCAGGCGGGGTAGTGTTCGCGTGCCGGGTGCCACGGGGGAGCGTGACCAGAGCGTCACGCGAGCGCCGGCACGGGCGCTGGCGCAAGCCAGGGCGATACCCCAGGCTCCGGCACCGATAACGGCGATATGAGGGGAGATGGCTGTCATTCTTCCACGATCCGGGTCACTTCCGCGTAGCCTTCACCGTCCGGTGAAAGGACGGGCGCAATGGAGTTGAGAAACACTCTGGCCTGATCCTCGAAGCGATAGGGTGGGGCGATGACGGTCAGGCCGCATCCATTGAGCCGGGCAGGATCGGTGGGCTGTCGCAGATAGAGGCTGCAATCGACGATATCACGCAAACCCATATCGCGCAGCGTATCATGAAAACGGCGTACCGGGGCGCGATGCTTGATGGGATACCAGGCGGCGACAATCCCCATAGGGAAAGCACGTCTTGCATTGCGCATGGCACTCGCGAGGGTATCGAACTCGTCCGTTTTCTCAAAAGGCGGGTCCATCAGGACGAGGCCGCGTTTGAGGTCACGCGGCGGCAGAAAGGCCTTGAGCGCGCCATAACCATCGCGTTCATGCACCGCAACTTGCGGTTGGTCGCGAAAGTTGCGCTTGAGTATGCGGGCGTCATCGGGATGAAGTTCGCAACAGATGAGCCGGTCCTGAGGGCGCAGCACCGAGGCGATTAGCGCGGGTGAGCCGGGATAGTGGTTTGCCGGACTATCGGGCGCGTTGAAGCTGCGCACGATCGAGAGGTAATCAGTCAGTTCCTCGGGCGCTGTTTCGGGCAGGGCCGGTGCGTCATGGAAAGCGCCGATGCCCTCGCGCCATTCTCCGGTCTTCTGCGCTTCGGTTGCGTCAAGATCATAGAGCCCGCAGCCTGAATGGGTGTCGAGCACGCAAAAACCCGCTGGCTTGCGCAGCAGATGGCGAAGGATAACGAGCAGGAGCCCGTGTTTCATCATGTCAGCGAAGTTGCCTGCGTGATAGGCGTGACGGTAGTTCAACGGGCGTCTTTCCTGAGTTGCGTGTCGGGTGCTGGAGCGCTTGAGGGGCCGAGCAGATTCAGCAGCGCCTCTTGCTCCGGTCGTGCGGCGATGGCGATATCGGCGAAAGACGATGGCCTCAGCGCGTCGCCAATCTGGTCCGACAGGGCAAGCGCCCGCACCGTTGCGAGAAGTGCGCCGTCTGGCCCCAGCGCCGATAGAAACGCACGGGCTGTCGCGGCCGAGTAAAAGAGAACAGCGGCGATACGCTGTTGGGCCAGCAACGCCCGAGTGGCGTCATCCAGCCTGCCGGCGGGGACGGTATGGTAAACCACCCGTCTTGTAACGCGCCAGCCCTGGCTGCGCAGGTCACGCGCCAGCGGACTCCCGAGCCCGCGTCCGGTCGCGAGGAGGAGAGAGGGGTCTGACTGGGGGCGACCGAGATGCTTCAACAGGGAGCGAGCATCGCCATCGGCATGATCGACATGACTGAAGCCACAGGCGCGTGCGCGCTCGGCCGTGCGTGCGCCGACTGCCGTCAGCGGCGTTTGCGGTGGAAGCACATCACGCAGGGAGTCGAGGCTTTGCCCGCTGGTAACGACGATACGACCGACAGGGGATAGGGGACGCAACGGCATAGGCATGATGCGCAGCATGGGGGCCAGATGTGGCTCCCAGCCCAGCGCCTCCAATGCACGGCGCGTATCGCTCAGTCCCGGTTCCGGGCGTGTGACAAGGACCGTCCGGCGCGGCGTCTCAGCCATGATCCTCAAAGATATCGGCAGGGGAATCGGCACGGAGCGACAGGCCGAGTTCGCGCCCCAGACGCAGGGCCTCGGTCGGCTCGCCGCAGATCTCGCGTTGCAGGAAGAAGGAGCCATCCTCGCGGGCCACCAGACCTGTCAGGACAAGCTCGCGATCTCCGAAATGACCGCGCCCGCCGGGTTGGGCCTTGGGGCGCAGCCTGGCATAGCCACCTATCGGCGTGCGGCACGAGCCATCGAGCACATCCAGAAGCGCGCGCTCTGCCGTCGCAACAGCGCGTGCTTCGGGGTCTTCTATCGCCGCCAGCAGGTCGAGCAGTTCACGGTCTTCCGAGCGAACCGTCACGCCAACGATACCCTGACCGGCTGCCGGAATCATGAAATCGGTGTCGAGCACGATATCGGCCCGGTCTTCCATGCCCAGACGGCGTAGCCCGGCCAGAGCAAGAAGGGTCGCGTCGCAAGCGCCGCCTGCGAGCTTGTCGAGGCGTGTCTGCACATTGCCGCGTATCAGCCCGAACCGCAGATCGGGGCGCCGATGCAGCAGCTGGGCCTGGCGACGCACAGAGGCACAGCCGATCCTGGCGCCAAAGGGCAGGGCATCGAGCGGGGAGTGACCGGCTGCAACCAGCGCCTTTGCCTTGTCACGCAGCGCCGGGCTCAGGATCAGCACATCACGTGCATCCTCACGCTTGAGCGTGCAGGCCAGTGTCAGCCCGGCAGGCAGAACCGTTTCGAGATCCTTGAGGCTGTGAACGGCGAAGTCGATCTGCCGTGCGAGCAGGGATTCGTGGATTTCCTTGGCGAACAGCCCTTTACCGCCAATTTCCGACAACAGGCGGGACTGGACCTGATCGCCTGTCGTGTTGATCGGATGTTCCTGAAACGCGCCCATGTCACGCAGCACCGGACAGAAACGGGTCAGCCGCGTCAGGAAAGCCCTCGTCTGCACAAGCGCCAGCGGTGAGCCGCGCGTGCCCACGCGGAGCGGCAGGGAGTGCCGTGAGGTCGGCGGATGGGGCGAGGCCTGTCGGCGCATGGCTTCAGCAGCAACCTGCTGCAATTGCAGGCTCTGGGTCATGAGCGCTTCGGGCATCGTCATCTGTTTCATGGCTGATCTTGCTACTCCACCGCGTGATCCATGAAAAGAGACGGCTCGCTTATGGCGTTCCATCGCGTTATCAGGGGGAATGGCATGTTTTTCACTCAAGGCCCCGGTTCTGGCCATCGAATCAAGCTGTGACGAGACAGCCTGCGCAATTCTCTCTCCCGAAGGGCAGGTGCTGGCCGAAACCGTGCACACGCAGGCGGGCCATGCGGCGCTGGGTGGGGTTGTGCCAGAAATTGCGGCACGCGCGCACCTGTCCCTGTTGCCTGATATCGTCCGGCAAACACTTGAGAAATCGGGCCTTGCATTGCACGAGATGGGGGCATTTGCGGCCTGTACCGGTCCGGGTCTGATCGGTGGGCTGATTGTGGGCAGCAACTATGCAAAGGGGCTGGCACTGGCGACGGACCGGCCTTTCATCGCGGTGAATCATATCGAGGCTCATGCCCTCACAGCGCGACTGCCGGGGCTGGTCGCGACCGATATTAAATTTCCGTATCTTTTGCTTCTGGTGTCGGGTGGGCACTGCCAATGCGTCGCCGTGCACGGTGTAGGGCACTACGAAAAGCTTGGCGGGACGATCGATGACGCAGCAGGTGAGGCCTTTGACAAGGTGGCCAAGCTTCTGGGGCTCGGCTGGCCGGGTGGTCCGGCCCTCGAAAAGCTTGCGGCTGAGGGCAATGCAGCAAGCATCGGCCTGCCGCGTCCGTTGATGGGCAGGCCGGGATGCGATTTCTCCTTCTCAGGGCTCAAGACGGCAGTTGCCCGACAGATCGAGCCCTATGGCATGGCAGCCCTGCCACGGCAGATTGCGGCGGATATCGCAGCCAGTTTTCAGCAATGCGTTTGCGATGTGATGGCAGACAGGGCGCGCCATGCCCTTCAGGCATTGCCGGAGGCCACGTCCCTTGTCGTGGCCGGCGGGGTGGCTGCCAATAAGACCATCCGCACTGCGCTGGAGCACGTTGCGCAGGAGGCGCACATTCCGTTCGTGGCACCGCCGCTGCGTCTGTGCACGGATAATGCCGTCATGGTGGGCTGGGCAGCTATCGAGACAATTCGGGCCCACGAACAGGCGGGTGTAATGCTTGAGGACGGCATTACAGCCGCACCGCGCCCCCGCTGGCCACTGGGCGATGTTCTGCCTGCCGGGAAACGAGCCGGGACATAGGCCATCCTTCGATAGTATTGAGGCACTACGCGAAGGCCACGACGTGTGATGACCCAGAACTGATTGGCCAGAATGTGCCTTCCGTGCTTGGCTGAAGGCAATAAGAGCGGGAAAGGTGCACGCGATGAGCAAAGAAGATGATGCCTGGTTCAACATTGATGAACAGGCGAGTGCGCTTGAGCGTCAGGCTGGTATTGCCGAACCAGCCCAAACGGTGCGGAGCTTCCTCTGGTCGATCGTTCTACCCACCATTGCCATGGGGGTTTTTCTGCTATGCGCTCTCTGGGCCATCATTTCCTGGTTTCACCTGCTGGGTTGAGTCATCGCTGGGTTTGATACTTGCAACGCAGATGCCGGTATGAGTGCGGATCCGGAGTGACCCTTTCGGGTTCGCTGCGGGAAGAACCGAGGTGCCCACATGGGGTCTGCATGGCGCGCGTCGAATGACGCCTCTTTTCGTGACATTCCCCCTCTTGCATCCCGTTATGAAACCGGGCAAAGAAGCGGCTCTTGCCGCAGGGATCATACCCTGATGAGCGCAGGAGAGGTGGCCGAGTGGTTGAAGGCAGCGGTCTTGAAAACCGCCGTGCGTGTAAGCGTACCGTGGGTTCGAATCCCACCCTCTCCGCCATTTTTCCGAAGATTTCCGATCATGAATCCGACCTGCTCACCAGCAGATTGTCGCGCGCCATAGCGCGTCCGCAGGAGCCTGTCCCGTCATCGACAAAGTGAAAGATGACAATCTCTGGCCGGCTAGACGCCATGCAGGTCAGGTGCAGGTGGAAGTACCCACGGTGTCAGGTGTTTTTTCGGCGCGTCAGCCGTCGCAGGCGCGTGATGCGCGTGCGTTCCGGGAGGGATATGCCCTCCCGGTGCAGGGTGATCAGGCGTTGCCTGCGGTCTCGGGGAACTGTTGGGCGCGCTTGGCCTGCCACAGTGCCACGAAATCGATTGGCTGCAGAACGATCGGCGGGAAGCCGCCATCGCGCGTTACGTCGCTGATGATGCTGCGAACATAAGGGAAAATCAGACGCGGCACTTCAACCAGCAGGATCGGTTCGATCAGCTCGGCGGGGGCGTCGGTCAGCGTGACGATGGCAGCATAGGTCAGCTCGGCGATGAACACCGTGCGGCCCGCTGCACCGCCTTCGGTTTCCGGCGATTCGGTCGCTTCGGCGCGGATGGCGAGTGCAACCTCGAAAACCGGCTGGGCTTCTTCAAGGCGGTTGGCCTGCACATCGATATTTACCGAGATCTGCGGCGCGGAACGCAGCGTTGCGAAAATCGCGGCTCCAGCCGGGACCTCGAAGGAAAGGTCCTTCGTGTATTGCAGATTGACCGACAGGGGCAGGGCGGGCGGGTTGCCCTGGTCGTTGGCCGGGTTCTGGACGGTATCGGACATAAAGCCTCGCATTGCTTGCATGGGCGGTGGTGGACATGCGGTTCACAGAACTGCACATCGTTCCCTCAGGCGGTAGCATGATCACTGACACACGCCAACAGCCTAAGGTTCCGGCGCAAATGTGACCATATTTCGGGCAGGGGGCGCTGGCAGGGAGTTGTGCCACCGTGCGACCCGCTCTACCTAGAGCGTCATGCCCTTCGAGAAAAAAATAGCGGGAAGCTGAAGCTCTGATGTCCGTCCTTTCGCATATCCCCTACGACATTGTCATTTTTGCGGTGCTGACGGCCCTTCTGGTCTGGCGACTGCGTGCCGTGCTCGGTCGTCGCGTCGATGTTGGCGGATCATCCGTGACAGCCGCGCCCGTGCCAGTTCGCTCGCAGCCTGCGGCTGCTGCACCAGCGCCCGTGGAAGAACCGAGCGCGAAATTCGATATTCCCCAGCCTGCCACGCGGGTCGGGCAGGTTCTGGCCGAGATCGCGGCAGCGCAGCCAGGGTTCAAGCCGGAAGTTTTTCTGCAGAATGCACAAAAGGCATTTCGCGATGTCGTGACAGCTTTCGCAACGGGCGATCGCGCCAAGCTGCGCAGCTACCTCACATCCGAGGCATTCGAAGGATTTGATGCAGCCATTACAGCGCGTGAGGCTGCACAGCACCAGCAACGTACGGAAATCGTCGGGATCAATTCGATGGCCATCGTCGATGCCGTGCTTACCCGTCTTGAGGGCGGTGAAAAGGCACGGATCGACGTACAGATAGTCTCGCGTCAGATCAGTATTCTCAACGATGTGGGCGGGCAGCCTTTGATTGGCACAGAATCCGTGACGGAATTCTCGGATCTGTGGGAGTTCGAGAGCGAGACGGGCCGCGACCGGCCGGTGGCGTCGTGGCATCTGGCCGCCGCACGCGCGGCCTGATATCACCTTATCCCTTTCGTTGTCGGAACGCGCATCATGCTTCCGGCTGGCCCATGAATTTGCGCTCTGCGCGCCAGCGTCGCCCTGCTGATGGAGAGATCGGGGTGCGGCGTACTTGCGGGGCGTATGACGAAATCGGTTTGCCATGAAGACAGTAACCCGCCTCTCCCTCGCTCTCGGCCTTGCTTTTCTGTCCTCCTGCGCTGTGCCGCCGGAGGAGTCCGGGCGGCTTGAGCTCACCCCCGTTACCTATGCCATGCTCGATGGCTGGGCATCGGAAGCGCCTGAGACACTTCTGCCCCAGTTGCGTAGCGAGTGTCAGCGCATCACCCGTCTCCCACCCGAAACCCGTCTTGGCGGGGCGACAGGCTCTATTCCCAATGGTAGTCTTGCCGGGGAATGGAGCGGCGCCTGCACTGCCCTTCAATCGGTAGGCAATGAGCCAGGTGCGGCGCGACAGTATTTCGAGCGCTGGTTTGCGCCTTATCTCGTGTCCAATGATGGACTGATCACAGGATATTACGAGCCACAGATTTATGCCTCAGCCCAGAAGGGCGGTGAATTCCAGACACCGCTCTACGGGCAGCCTGCTGACCTTGTCCGCACCAAGGATACGGCAGGTGACTGGGTGACAGGACGCTGGGAGAACGACAAGTTCGTCCCCTACTACAGCCGGGCCGAAATCGACCGCGGCGCGCTTGAGGGACGTGGTCTTGAAATTGCCTGGCTACGCTCGCCCGAGGACCTGTTTTTCCTGCAGATCCAGGGGGCTGGGCGTCTGGTCATGACCGATGGTTCCGTGCGCCGGGTCGGTTTTGCGGCCAAGAATGGCGAACCTTATGTGCCAATCGGCCGTGTTCTGGTGAGTAAGGGGGAGATGGCGGCGCAGGACGTCTCGCTGGCGACACTGCGGGCCTGGCTTGCTGCGCACCCCGATCGTGCCCAGAGCATCATGGAGCAAAACCCGAACTACGTGTTCTTCAGGCGTATCGATACAGTGCCGCTCGATCGCGGTGCTCCCGGTTCGATGGGTATACCGCTCACGCCCGGACGTTCCGTCGCCGTTGATCGCGGTGTGTTGCCGCTGGGCGTGCCGCTCTGGATCGACACGCATCTGCCGCAGGCAAACGGGGCAGAGGGGCACTGGACGCATCTTGTTTTCGCGCAGGATGTCGGCAGTGATATCAAGGGTGTGGGGCGCGCGGACCTGTTTACCGGCTGGGGCACCGAGGCTGAGGCCCTGGCTGGAAAACTGCGCAGTCATGGCCGGATGGTTGTGCTGCTGCCGCATCCACCCGCCTGATGACGCCTGACAAGGTCAGGGCACGTCGGGAGGCGATTGGTCCCCATGCCCTGATACGCGGCGACGCGCTCAATGTGATGCGCCGTATGCAGAACGCGTCGGTCGATATTGTTGTGACGTCCCCACCCTATAATATCGGTCTCGCCTATCGTACCTATAATGATCGTCTGAACGAGCAGGATTATATTGGCTGGATGCAGATCATCTGCGCCCAGATTGCCCGTGTGCTCAAGCCGGGCGGCTCGTTCTTTCTGAATATTGCCGGTTCATCTGCCCAGCCCTGGCTGCCCTTTGAGCTGATTACGCAACTGCGTGATATCTTTGTGCTGCAAAACCATATCGTCTGGATCAAATCAGTCTCGATTGAGGAGAAGACCTACGGCCATTTCAAGCCGGTCAATTCGACGCGCTTCATCAACCATAATCATGAGCATGTCTTTCATCTGACACATCAGGGCGATGTTCCGCTTCAGCGTCTGGCGGCCGGCGTGCCTTTCACCGACAAATCGAATATCAACCGCAGACGCCATGCAGTCGATCGCCGCTGTCGTGGCAATACATGGTTTATTCCCTACGAAACGGTGCGCCACCGCAAGGAAAAATTCCTCCATCCCGCGACATTTCCTGTCGCGTTGCCGACAGCCTGCATGACCCTTCATGGGTATGATGAACGTACGGTGCTGCTTGATCCGTTCATGGGCACGGGAACAAGTCTGATTGCAGCGCACGAACTGGGCGCGATCGGGATCGGGATTGATATCGATACACGTTATGTGTCGGTGGCGCGGCGACGGTTGCGTGAGGCTTTGGGTGAGTCAGATCCGGACGCTCCATGAATCGATGATGAAGTGCCGCACACGGTTCGTTGTCTCGCGAAATACCTGTAATGTATCGCACGTATCGACTGGCTGCGTATGACCTATCGTTAAAACAGATTAATAATATCGGGAGAACCGATCAGGATGATCGGTAACAATACTTTGACAGGCGTAACCCGTTTGGACATGTTGCCCCCATCTGCACAGATTGGGAGATTGACGGTTGTCGGACGCCGCCAGGAAGAAAAAGCTTATAAAAAGAACAATCGCTGGATTGGCGGTCGCCGGGGTTGCGGCATATGGCGTTACGATTGCCTATCTGACCCACTTCGATCATCAGGGCGCGCCTCGCATCCCCACAGGCAGTGCAACCTGGCATGACCCCAAGGCGCTGGCGGCTTTTCAGGCGTTTCAGGAAACGCGCTGCGACTATTGCCACACCGCCAAGGCCGATCTCCCATTTTACTTCAAGCTGCCATTTGCGAACCAGATCATGGAACGCGACCTTGTCGCCGGGCAGCGGCATTTCCGTTTTGAACCCATTCTCGCGGCATTCAGGACAGGCAAGCCCCCCTCAGTCGAGCAATTATCCCGCATCGAGGAAGTGATCAGTCAAAACCGTATGCCGCCCGCGGCCTATCTGCTGATGCATCCGCATGCCTACATGACCGAAAAAGCGCGCCACGACGTATTGACCTGGGTGGCGGATCAGCGTCGACGCTATTACGCGACGCCCGGGGTGGCCCCGCAATTTGCGGGTGAGGTCATCCAGCCGATTCCCGAGAGCCTGCCAGTAGACTGGACAAAAGCCGAGTTGGGTCGACAGCTCTTCTTTGATCGCCGTCTTTCCGGAGATGGCAAGCTGAATTGTGCCAGTTGTCATGGTCTCGACAAGGGCGGCGTGGATAATCTCGTGACGGCAACGGGGATCAATGGGCAGAAGGGGCCGATCAACGTACCAAGCGTCTACAATGCCGTTTTCAACGTGGCGCAATTCTGGAATGGCCGGGCGGTTGACCTGGCAGCTCAGGCGGCAGGTCCAGTGACAAATCCGGTCGAGATGGGATCGCATGACTGGCCTGCCGTAGCAGCCATTATTGCCGGGGTGCCGGAGTATCATACGGCATTTGAAGCGCTCTACGGCCCCAATGCCGTCAATCAGACAACCGTGACGAATGCCATTGCGGAATACGAGAAGACCCTGATCACACCAGATAGTCCCTTCGACCTGTATCTGAAGGGTGACAACAATGCCATTACCGCGCAGGAAAAGCGCGGCTATGAACGGTTCAAGGCGATCGGGTGCTCGGGCTGCCATAGCGGCGTGGCCGTCGGTGGTGACGCCTACGAGGTAATGGGGCTGGAAGGTCCGTACTTCACGGATCGCAAGGCGAGTCTGACGGATGTAGACTCAGGGCGTGAGGGTTTTACCCACGCGCTGGAAGATCGCCAGAAGTTCAAGGTGCCGAATCTGCGCAACGTTGCGTTGACTGCCCCCTATTTTCACGATGGCAGCGCTGCAACTCTGGCCGATGCCGTGCGTCAGATGGCGCGTTACCAGACGCCTTATGCAACGTTGTCGCAGCGAGATGTTGACGATATCGTTGCTTTCCTCAAAACCCTGACCGGCAAATATCAGGGCGTACCTTTGCAGCAGGTGGTTGCGGAGCCACCCCTGAAAGCTCCGGATTTACAACAGGAAGCGCCGTAGGGCGCTGTCCCCTAAACCAGAACGCGTGGCTGTTACGTGTCACTGAGGAAACACCGTGTCACGACGTAATCTGAGTTCTGAAGACGAAACGTTGTGGCAGGCTTTTGCCCGGACCATCATGCCGCTTCGCGGGGGCGGGCGCGATGGACGGCGTGAAAGGACACGACAAAATAACAAGGCCGGGCGCCCAGACGAAACGGTCATGCCGGGTCAGGGTGCCCCGTCTGCGGCATCATTTTCCGTCCCGGAAAACGCCGCTTCCGCGCCGCGCTATGTCGTGCGCGAAATCATGCGGATGGCCACACCTGTGTCACGCCCGGCAAACGTTCGTGAGCGTCTGGAGATCAATGGCCGTCAGCCCGGTCTCGATACGACATCATGGAATGCGCTCACGACGGGCAAGATGAAGCCGCAGAAGCGTCTCGATCTGCATGGGCATTTCGCCCAGGATGCGTTCCACAAGTTGCATCATTTCCTGCATGATTCGAGCAAGCAGGGGATACGCTGCGTCGAAGTGATTACAGGACTAGGTAGCGGTCAGGAAGGCGGCGTGATCCGGCAGGAACTGCCCCATTGGCTGGAACGCGGAGATTTGCGACCGCTGATTCTTGCTGTGGTTCACACGCACAAGCGCAACAAGGGCGCGGTGCGTATCCTGCTCAGGGCGCGCC
Source organism: Asaia sp. A2 (assembly GCF_057319415.1). Taxonomy (NCBI): domain Bacteria; kingdom Pseudomonadati; phylum Pseudomonadota; class Alphaproteobacteria; order Acetobacterales; family Acetobacteraceae; genus Asaia; species Asaia sp. A2. The sequence goes on along the minus strand of NZ_JBXWTO010000001.1, from coordinate 126,786 downwards.
ACCGTCTCTGAAGTCAGCCGCGCCAGATGCCTGTTGCGGCCTGTCAGAAACCACCTTTCGACCTGAGGGGCCTCAGGTCGGCCGGGTTTCCTGTCCCTGACGCCAGCGCGGCTGGTTGTTGTTGATCCAGCGTCGCAACGCCAGAAGTGAGGTGAGCTCCGGCATGCACTGGTTCAGCAGCGGCGCTGCATCTGCGCCAGCCACGACACTCAGATGCTGTGAATCGTTCCAGTTGCGCAGGGCTGTATTGGTAATGGCTTCCTGCGAGGCATGGCGCCAGCGCGCGATGGACAGCGGCGGAGTGAGCATCGGCAGCGCAAGTACCAGCGCCGAGGCCGCCGCGTTCGACACTGCGCGCCATGATTCATAAAGCGCGCCCGCTGGCGCGTGGCCCCGCGCCATGAGATAGGTTGCTTCAAACCCTGGCACATTGGGCACCGCGGGTCCGGAATAGAAGATCGGTTTGATCCCGGCAGGGGCGGTCATGATATCGGCAGAAAGGTCGTCATTGGGTCCAGGGGTGAGCTGAACAGCATCGACTTCACCAGATTTGAGGGCTTCCATCGCTTGCATCTTGTTCGCATAACCGGCGACCGGGAGCGGATGCAGCCCCAGAAGAGACAAGCCGAGCAGGCTGGAGAGCTCAACGCCTGTGGGATGCGACACTGCAAGCCGGACCGGGCGGTCATGAAACAGGCCGCTCAGGCGGGCGCGTATCGTGCGATGCAGTTCAGCACGGGCGAGCGTCACGACTGGGCGGCGTGCCATGATCAGGGCGGCCCAGCGCGAGAAATCGAAATGGACCCGGGCATCACCGGAGAGTGAGGCGATGAGCGCCGCCCCCGGTGCAAGGATGGCCGTTCCGCCATCGGCTTCGGGGCTGACATTGTCGAAAAGATTGGCAGCTGTGACGCCGTCGCGCCCCATGTCGTAATGCACCGCCACAGGCGGTGGTGTGTTCAGCCCAAGTGCCAGAGCCGTGGCCACAAGAGGCGCAACCTGTCCTGGCAGGGAATCCGGACCGCCCCCCACGATGAGACGAGGGGAGTCGACCAGTGAAGAAGTCGAGACACTGCGTTCATCATCCTCCCAGGCGCAGGCCGGAAGGATTGTCGCCAGATTTGACGCGACAAGAGCCGAAAGGAAGGTGCGGCGGGTGGTCGTTCCACCTGACACCAGAGTCGTCAACCTGTTGCGCACTTCTTTCCTTTCACCGCCCGACTGGCCAGCTGACGCTGGTAAGCCAGATGATTGCGGCTAAATCGTGTCGCCACACCCCAGGGTGTTTGCCCTGAAGCACCCTTCATCAGGGCCATTTGACCTCGGGTGGCATGCTCATGAGGATCGCTTCCGTGTTGCCGCCGGTCTTGAGCCCAAACACGGTACCGCGATCATGTATCAGATTGAACTCGACATAGCGACCGCGTCTTATGAGCTGCGCCTCACGATCAGCCTCGGTCCAGGGCTGCATCATGCGCGCACGAACGGCACGTGGATACGCCTCGTAAAAAGCCAGACCGACATCCTTCGTGAAAGCGAAATCCTTCTCGGCGTCACCGCTGTTGAAGTGATCGTAGAAAATGCCGCCAAGCCCGCGTGGTTCACCGCGGTGATGCAGGAAGAAATACTCGTCGCACCAGGCCTTGAACTTCTCGTAATAGGTCGGGTCGTGGGGCTCGCAGGCCTTGCGAAACGTCTCGTGGAAGGCGGCAGCATCTTCCTGCGCTTCAGCGCTGTCGGGAAACATGGGGGTAATATCGCCGCCGCCGCCAAACCAGCCATTGCTGGTAATGATCATGCGGGTATTAAAATGGGCTGCGCTTACATGCGGGTTGCATGGATGGGCCACAAGCGAGATACCCGTTGCGAAGAAACGGGGGTCGACATCGGCCCCTGGCATGTTCTTGCGGAACTCGGGTGAGAATTCGCCCCAGACCGTCGAGACATTGACGCCGACCTTCTCGAAGACACGACCGCGCATGACGGACATGACGCCACTGCCGTGAAGCGCGCTGTCGGGGTCTTCGCTGCGGTTCCACGCTGTACGCACGAAACGTCCGGCCTGCACCTTGTCGCGCAGGACGGGAGAGTTGTTGGCGACGGCCTCGTCCTCGATGGCTTCATACGAAGCGCAGATCTTGTCGCGCAGGGTCTCGAACCAGTGCCGCGCCTTTTCCTTGAAAGAGTCATGAGGCACGTCGTCCCGGATGAGGGTGCCAAATGTCCTGGGGTCCAAGGTCTCGCTCATGGCAAGCTCCACATTCTGTTCCAGCCGGTCTTGCGCCAGCCTGAGAGCCTAGAGCCATATCAGAATCGTCAGAACAGGGCCATGCGGGGCGGAATGAAAACACTGACAGGTTGCGAAGCCAGCCATTCTGGTGTTCCTGAACGCGAGATTTACCGACACAGAGCAAAGGCAATTCGGCATGACTGAAAACGTGACCATCGACCCCGTGATCGGCCTTATTGGCGGGTCCGGGCTGTATGACATCGACGGTCTGGAAGACAAGGAATGGCGTCGGGTCGAAACCCCCTGGGGTGAGCCCTCCGACGAATTGCTGTTCGGCCGACTGGATGGTGTGCGCTGCGTGTTCCTGCCGCGCCACGGCCGTGGCCATCCCATTCCGCCGTCAGAGCTCAATTTCCGCGCCAATATCGATGCGCTCAAGCGCGTCGGCGTGACCGATATTGTCTCTCTTTCCGCTGTCGGCTCGCTGCGTGAGGATCTGCCTCCGGGACAGTTCGTTCTGGTTGACCAGTTCATTGATCGCTCGTTTGCGCGCGAAAAGACCTTTTTCGGTCGTGGCTGCGTGGCCCATGTCGGCATGGCCGATCCGGTTTCGGGCCGTATGGGCGACATTATTGCCGAACAGGCCGAAAAGATCGGCGTGCCTATGGTGCGTGGTGGAACCTATCTGGTGATGGAAGGGCCGCAATTCTCGACCCGTGCAGAAAGCGAGCTGTATCGTCAGTGGGGTTGCTCGGTCATCGGTATGACCAACATGCCAGAGGCCAAACTCGCCCGTGAAGCCGAGATGTGCTATGCCAGCATTGCCATGGTGACAGATTACGATTGCTGGCACGACGACCATGACTCTGTGACGGTCGATGCGGTTGTGGCCGTCATGACCCAGAATGCCGCCAAGGCGAAGGCGCTGGTCAAGGCCATCATTCCCGAACTCGGCAGGAAGCGCGGTCTGTGCCCCTCGGGTGCAGAGCGGGCCCTGGATCACGCGATCATTACAGCTCCGGCATCACGCGACCCTGCCATGCTGGCAAAGCTGGATGCCGTCGCAGGCCGCGTTCTGCGCTGAGAACGGACCTGTCTCGATAGACTGGAATGAAAAAGGCTGACCCGAAAGGGTCAGCCTTTTCCTGTTGATGCAAAGCACTTCCTGTATTCTAGCGCTGGAAGCCCCCGCGTTAGTCCCTTAGGGGCTTGGGCGATCAGGCCTGATCCTGTTTCTCCGGGAAATGCTCACGGTCCCCTTGGTCGGTTTGACGCTCGGGGAATTCTCCAAGGTTCTGCTGGATCTCAGCATTCTCGACCTGAACATCAGCAAATTGCGGGTCAGGCAAATCCTTCACGGGAATCTCTCCCGCGTGCGGATGCTCTTCCATGCCGATAATTTCCGAGGCATTCTCATGGTAGGCCTCAGGCCCGCAATCAGGCTTGCCATCGGCTTCCCATAGTTCCTTTGCCTTGACGGCAATGCGGGCATCGCGCTCGGGACTGTCAACGAGCGGATTGGTGCTGTCTGCGGGCATGATGGACTTCCTGACTGAAATTGTGGGGTATCAGAGATGGGCCTCGAAGAACGCCATGCTGCGTTCATGAGCGAGGTCCCGGGCCGGCTTGTTGAAGCTCGGACGATCATTGCAGCCGAAACCGTGACCGGCGTCGTCATAGACGAAGATCTCGACCTCAGGCCTGTTCTCGCGAATGGTATTGATGTCGGTATGGGGAATGTGGTCGTCCTTTCCGCCAAAATGCAGTTGCACCGGGCAGTGGGGCTTTTCATGGCTGAGCGATGCGATGCCGCCGCCGTACCAGGCGCAGGCGGCCGCAAAATTGCGCGTGCGGGTCGCTGCCTCCCATGCCACAAGGCCACCCCAGCAAAATCCCAGTATGCCGACCCTGGAATGACCATGATGGTTCAGGGCATGGCAAGCTGCGGTGATATCGGCCTGCAATGCATCGGGGCTGATTTTCTCGCGTAAGGCAAGGCCCTCGGTCATGCCTTCGGAATCATAGGGGAGAACCACATCGCGCTCTGCACGATCGAACAGGGCAGGGGCAATCACATGGTAGCCATGGCATTCCGCCAGTTCATCACATACGGCGCGGATGTGATCGGTAAGGCCGAAGATTTCCTGAACCACGACAAGGGCACGACGTGCCTTGGCGTCGCCTGCTTCATAGGCAGAAAAATGATGCGTGTCCGAGGCGGTCAGGGATATCAGGCGTCCCATGGAACAGCCCTCCTTCTTGCTTGTTCATCTTAATCAGGAGCAACGATAACATGGCAGAGATCGTCAACCTGCGTCGGGTACGCAAACGTCTGGCGCGGGAGAAGGATGCCCGTGAGGCCGATGAAAACCGGCATCTTTTCGGGCAGAGCAAGGGCGAGCGCGCCAGAACAACGCAGGAAAGGAACCGTCTGAAGCGCGAGGTCGATGGCGCCCGGCTTGAGGCGGTGCCGCAGTTGCCCAAGGAGGGCAACTGATCGAACGTCCCTCGACCGCGAAAAGAGCAAGTGCCGACTTGCTGATTTTTTGATGAAATTTAGGCGGCAGTGATGGCGGAGGTCTTGACGCTGGGCGGGGGCTCTCTTACCTGTTTGGCACTCTCGCTACGGGAGTGCTAACGCGCTGCGGCTTAGCGGGCGCGCAAACCGGCGGCGTTGCTTTTGAGCAAGGGCGTCGCCTTAGAGATAGAGTGGAGCGATCCATTATGACAAATTTTCGGCCTTTGCATGACCGTGTCGTCGTTCGCCGCCTTGAGGGCGAGCAGAAGACGGCCGGTGGCATCATCATTCCGGACACCGCCAAGGAAAAGCCCATGGAAGGCGAAATCGTCTCCGTCGGTCCGGGTGCCCGCAATGAGCAGGGTCAGCTGGTAGCACTGGACGTCAAGGCTGGCGATCGCGTGCTGTTCGGCAAGTGGTCCGGCACCGAGGTGAAGATCAATGGCGAAGAGCTGCTGATCATGAAGGAAAGCGACATCATGGGTGTGATCGGCTGATTTCCAGCCTCCCCATTCTCGCACACTGAACCTCTACTGGAGAAAAGATTATGGCTGCCAAAGACGTAAGATTCGGCGCTGATGCCCGCCAGCGTATGCTGCGTGGCGTGGACATCCTGGCTGACGCTGTGAAGGTCACGCTGGGCCCGAAGGGTCGCAACGTTGTTCTGGACAAGAGCTTCGGCGCACCGCGCATCACCAAGGACGGCGTTTCCGTCGCCAAGGAAATCGAGCTGGCTGACAAGTTCGAGAACATGGGCGCCCAGATGGTGCGCGAAGTGGCTTCGAAGACGAACGACATCGCTGGTGACGGCACGACTACCGCGACCGTTCTGGCGCAGGCCATCATCCGTGAGGGCGCCAAGGCTGTTGCTGCCGGCATGAACCCGATGGATCTGAAGCGCGGCATCGACAAGGCTGTCGTAGCCGTTGTGGAAGAGCTGAAGGCGAACACCCGCAAGATCACGACCCCGGCCGAAACGGCTCAGGTCGGCACGATCTCGGCCAACGGCGAGCATGAAATCGGCGAGATGATCTCGCAGGCCATGCAGAAGGTTGGTTCCGAAGGCGTGATCACGGTTGAGGAAGCCAAGGGCCTCCACACCGAGCTCGACGTTGTCGAGGGCATGCAGTTCGACCGCGGCTATATCTCGCCGTACTTCGTGACGAACGCCGAAAAGATGATGGCGGATCTGGATAACCCCTACATCCTGATCCATGAAAAGAAGCTGTCCTCGCTTCAGCCCATGCTGCCGCTGCTCGAGAGCGTTGTGCAGTCCGGCCGTCCGCTCATGATTATCGCAGAAGATGTCGATGGCGAGGCTCTGGCCACGCTGGTCGTCAACAAGCTGCGCGGTGGCCTCAAGATTGCTGCTGTCAAGGCTCCTGGCTTCGGTGACCGTCGCAAGGCCATGCTGGAAGACATCGCCATCCTGACGGGCGGCCAGGTCATCAGCGAAGACATCGGCATCAAGCTCGAGACCGTCACGCTCGACATGCTCGGTCGCGCCAAGAAGGTGCATATCGAGAAGGAAAACACCACGATCGTTGAAGGCGCCGGTAACACGGACGACATCAAGGGCCGTTGTGCACAGATCCGCGCGCAGATCGAGGAAACCACCTCGGACTACGACCGTGAGAAGCTGCAGGAACGTCTGGCCAAGCTGGCCGGTGGCGTTGCCGTCATCCGCGTCGGTGGCAGCACCGAAGTCGAGGTGAAGGAGCGCAAGGATCGCGTTGATGACGCGCTGCACGCAACCCGCGCTGCTGTTGAAGAAGGCATCGTTCCGGGTGGTGGTACGGCTCTTGCCCGCGCTTCCGTTGCCCTGAAGGACCTGTCCTTCCAGAACGACGACCAGCGCGTTGGTGCGGACATCATCCGCAAGGCCCTGCAGGCTCCGCTGCGTCAGATCGCGTTCAATGCTGGTGAAGATGGCGCTGTCATCGCTGGCAAGGTGCTCGAAATCAACGAGTACACGCACGGCTTCGACGCACAGAACGCCGAGTACAAGGATCTGGTGGCCGCTGGCATCATCGATCCGACCAAGGTTGTCCGTACGGCTCTGCAGGATGCAGCTTCGGTTGCTGGCCTGCTGATCACCACGGAAGCCATGGTTGCCGAAAAGCCCGAGAAGAAGGCCGCTCCGGCCGGTGGTCCGGGTGGCATGGGTGGCATGGGCGATATGGATTTCTGATCCAGCGCCTTTCCATCGAGGTTACGAAAGAGCCGCCCTGTCGCAAGACAGGGCGGTTTTTTCATGGGCGGGGTACGAGTGAGATCACTGCCCGTAGGCTTCGTCACCTTGGGGGGACAGGTAAACGGGTCGGGATCGCAGCTTTGGGCATGACCAGTCAGATTTGTAGCGTTGGTCCCCTCGATGGCCGCATAGGCAGAAAGCGCGCCAGATCAGGCAGGGAGTGAACCCCGGTCGATGGCCTATCCGATCTGTATTCTAGCTGGGAGGGCAGGCTGGATGTGCGTCGGAGTGATGAGGGGCCTTTTCCGAAAGAAAGACCCGCCATCAACGAGGGGCTGTCGCCTTATTTCTGAACGGCACCCATGGTGCCGATGAAGGGCAGGGGAGCGCCTGCGCTCAGATAGGTCGGCATGGTGCCTGACCAGCGATCAAGCGCCTTCTGCTGCAACAGCGCCGGTGTCAGGGATTGCGAGACAAGGCTATTGGCTTTGGCCTGGGCCTGCGAGGTCACCAATAGTGCCTGTGCCTGCCCCTGAGCCGTGGCAATTGCGGCGTCGGCCTGTGCCTTGGCCTGCACCACCTGAGCCTGTGCCGAGATCTGGGTCTGCTGCAACGTGTACTGGGCCTGAAGCGCCTGTTGCTGGGCGACCTGCTTGGCCTCAATGGCCTGCGCATAGGCCGTCGAGAACGCGAAGTTCGCAGTGTTCACGGAATGAATGGTCAGATGGTAGGGCTGAAGCGAACGGATGATAAGATCCTTGATCTGCCCGTCCACCAGATCACGCTTCGTGATGAGTTCCTCGGCGTTGTAGTTGGCCGTAATGGCTTTCACGTCGTTCGAGACCGTGGGTTCGATGATACGGCGTGCGAGCATGTCCAGCGTGCGGAAATCACGATAAAAACCCGGGGCATCGGCTTGTGCGATGTGGAATGTTACCGAGACAGACGTACGCACGTCCTGAAGGTCGTGCGTGGCAGCCTGCTCATGCGAGGTGATGGTCTGCGGCTGGGTCGAGACTGAAGTGATCCTCTGATAGACAGGTATCGCGATATGCAGCCCGGGCGCGAGAGCGCTGGGCTGGACCGAGCCAAAATTGGTCAGGATGCCGCAATAGCCTGACGCGATCTGGTAAAACGGATTGAGGACCGCAACAATCGCAACAGCACCCAGTGCGACGACGCCAAGTTTGATTATCCCTGAGGGTACCTGCACGGGTAGTCTGGGTGGCGGCTGAGGAAAAGACATGTTGCTTCGGATTCCTGTCCAGTATTCGCTCCTCTGTTGCAGGAGCGAATATACTGTTGCAGGCATGAACTGTAGCAGCAAGTAACAGTGTCGTAACGAAAAGGCGGGGTAGTGAAAAAGTGCCGGTGTTCGTCGCAGGCTAATGTATCGTCACTGCCGGTTGGCCAGGTATATGTCATTCAGGTGCGTTTTGTCTGAAATGCTTCTCCGGGGAGCTGGGATATACGCATTCTTTCTGCCTCGCTGCCGACCATATCGGCCCTGTGCAGGATTGCCCTGCCCATAAACGCCTCCTGTTTCAGCGTCACTTTAGGATCCCGGCATCCTGATTGAAGCAGCAGGTGCCACCGGGAGGGAAACGGGGTGCGAGGGATTATGTTGCAGTCCGGCTGCCAAACGCGTGCTCGATCTCGATCAGGCGTTGCTTGCGCCATAATCCGCCGCCATAGCCTGTCAGGCTGCCATCTGCGCCGATCACGCGATGGCAGGGGATCATGAGCGCGATGCAATTGGCGCCATTCGCTCGCGCCACGGCCCGGACTGCGCCGGGATGACCGATGGTGCAGGCAAGGGCGCTGTAGCTTCGTGTTTCGCCGGGCGGAATGTCCTGAAGGGCGCGATGAACGCGGCGCGTGAACTCGGATCCCTGGGGGGCGAGGGGTGTCTCGAAACGGGCTGATACACCCGCGAAATAGGCGTCGAGTTCCGCATGTGCCTGCTCGGTCACCTGCGTTCTGCCGAGACCGAGAGGTGATTTGAGCGCCGCTTGCAGGGCTTTGAGCTCACGAGGGAGGGCCTTGCGATCAATGAATTCGAGAAGGTGCAGGTGACGCGTCGAGCATACCGCCAGCATGTCGCCCAGCGGCGTCGCAATCCAGCTGGCCTGTAGCAGGCCACCCTGTTGCAGCGTGCCTGGCGCACAACCGATCAGTCGGGAAAAGGCGTCGCGAAAGGCACTGGCGGATTCAAATCCTGAATCGAGCTGGGCGGCTATGACTGGCTCTCCCTGTGAGAGGGTCAGGAAGCCGTCGCGCAAGCGACGCTGCCGGGCCATATCCAGAAAGGTCATGTTAAAGTGCCGCTTGAAGCTGCGCCTGACAGTTGAGGGGTCCAGCCCGAGGGCTGCGAGATCCTGCTCGTTCCAGCGCCGTCCCGGATTGGCATCGAGCCTGTCGAGCAACCCGGCAATGAGCGGGTCATGAGCGGCGCCGCCCTGGAGCGGATGACATCGCTTGCAGGGGCGGAACCCGGCCTCGATGCAGCTGCGCACGCTGTCGCGAAAGGTGCAGTTGGTGGAGAGAGGTTTGCGTGCCGGGCATGTCAGACGGCAGAATATTCCCGTCGTTCCAACACACACGAAAACCCGTCCGTCATATCGGGCATCGCGCGCAAGAAGCGCCTGATAGAGCGTGTCATGGGAGGGAAGGTCGAACAGCATGAGATGACGCTAACCCCTCCGTTCAAAACGTGAGGCCGGAAAACGGGCGTTTCATTTTTCTACCTGTCTGCGATTGTTTCTGTCGAACGCAGAAAAGATGTCGATCAGCCAATCCATGAAAACGCGTACGCGCGGTGGGAGCTGCCTGTTGCTGGGGTAGAGAAGCGTCAGGGGCGTCGGGGCCGGAGGAAATGCAGAAAGCACCTCGACCAGCGCGCCGCGTGCCAGTTCGGCCTCGAAGCGATAACGCGGCGCCTGGGCCAGACCAAGCCCGAGGCACGCTGCTGTCGCCGAGGATTCCGCGCCTGAAACGAGAAGCCGTGCCGGCAGGATACGCTCGACAAGCTGGCCGCCAAGGCTGAATTCCAGCGGCAGGACCTGCTTCGTGCGGGACGAGGCGAAGCCGATCATGCAATGCCCGTCCAGATCGTCCGGGTCACGGGGCGTGCCATGACGGGCAAGATAATCCGGGCTGGCCACCGTGATTTCCGGAAGCAGGCAGAGCGGGCGAGCCATCATGTCGCTATCGGGCAAGGGGCCGCCACGTACAACGCAATCCACGCCTTCACGCAAAAGATCGACGAGCCTCTCGCCTTCGCCCAGATGCACGGTAAGCTCCGGATGACGGGACAGGAAATCGGGCAAAGCGGGCAGGATAATGGTGCGTGCAAGATGCCCGACCGTATCGAGACGGATCACGCCGCTCAGCGCTGAGCCGATGGACCGGTCGGCCTCCTCGAGTGAAGCGACGATCGAGCGGCAATGGGCGTAGTAGAGTTTGCCTTCCTCCGTGGGCTGTACGTGGCGAGTGGAGCGATGCAACAGCCTTGTGCCAAGACGTCGTTCCAGCGCCAGGATGGCAGCACTCGCAGCGGGTCGTGAAACACCGCAGGAAGAGGCCGCTGCGCTGAAACTGCCGCGCTCGATGACGCGCAGGAAAAGCTCGATACTGGCCAGTCTGTCCATGAGCCTATCCTGCCGATTGTTCTGTTTTGGTGAATAATGATGACAGGAATGGGCGGCTTATCGCAAGCCAGCACGCGTGGTCTCCTCTGCGTATCGAAACAAGAGGATATCACCATGACTTCCATTCAACGCATCGCGCTTGTGACGGGCGGTAGCCGTGGCCTGGGCCGAGCCACCGTCGAGGCTCTTGCCCAGAGAGGCATTGGCGTCATTCTGACCTATCAGGGTAATCGGGAGGCGGCGGAGGCCGTTGTCGCTCTGGCTGAGCAATCCGGTGTAAAGGCTGCCACGCTCAAACTCGATATGACCAGCAGCGACAGTTTCAACACTTTCGCCGGGCAGGTGAGGGACATTCTGGGCCGATGGGGCTTCGCCCATTTCAACTATCTAATCAATAACGCCGGCAGTGCGCATAATGGCGGCCTGGCAGATACCACCGAGGCCGAGTTCGACCGCATGTATGGCGAACATCTCAAGGGGCCGTTCTTCCTGACACAGGCGCTCTTGCCCCTTCTGGCGGATGGCGGACGTATTCTCAATATCAGCAGCGGCCTAACACGTTTCACCTTTCCCGGTCGCATCGTCTATGCCTCGATGAAGAGCGCGGTCGAGACCATGACGCGCTATATGGCGAAGGAACTCGGCCCGCGAGGCATTACGGTCAATGTCGTGGCACCCGGCGCCATACAGACCGATTTCTCCGGTGGCGCCGTGCGGGACAATCCCGAGATTGCCCGTCATATCGCCCAGAACACGGCGCTGGGGCGTGTCGGCCTGCCTGATGATATCGGCCCGATGATCGCCTCGCTTCTTTCCGATGACAACCGCTGGGTCAACGCGCAGCGCATCGAGGTATCTGGTGGGCAGTCCATCTGACGATGTCGTAGCTGCTGTGGTCACTCAAACCGAGGTTACCTCAGGCACGAAGGTGGTCTGAGCGGGTGCGGGCTATCGCGCGGCGCGGCGTTGCACCTTTTGCACCCAGTCGTGACACAGCGTCTCTCTGGAAAGGGGGGCACATCCCCCCCATGCCCGATTCAGAGGCAAGCCCGATACATTTCGATCTGGAACGTTTTGTGTCAAAGAGTATTAACTGAAAACTAAAAGTAATATTTGAGTTCAAAATACAACATTAGTAAGTAACTATGTGGCAAAAATACAATATGACGAGTTGATGAATCTCGATTCAAAATATGTCTCTGGACGTGGTTTCGTTTGTGAAATCTTTTCGGCCTCAGAACGCCTTTTGGAGGTCGAAAACACGATGAAGATGATCAAGAACAAGCGACGATTGCTGCTTGTCTCCACTGTGGGTGCGGGTCTGGCCCTCGGGCAGGCGCAACTCGCCCACGCTGCCCAATCCGCCGCTGTACCCTCACACAAGGCTCACAAGCGCACGGCCAAAAAGACCACTGTCGCTGCGCGGAACCAGGCGACGACCGCTCCGGCGGCCTCGGCTGCACCGCTTGTCCGCCCTGCGGCGCAGGGCGTTGGTGTCCGCTCGATCTCGGCCAGCAACGATACATTCGCGCCGGTTTCCGGTCGTGGGGCGCGGGGTGGCAGTGAAAACATCGTGGTGACCGGTTCGGCGCTCAGCACTTCGAACAACGCCAATGCCAACCCCGTCCAGATCGTGACGTCCAAGCAGATCCTGCAGACAGGCGCCACCACCGTAGGCGATTATCTGCAGCGCCTACCTTCTGTCGGTTCGTCGGGCACCTATAACTCGCAGACGAACGGTACGGGCGGGTCATCCTGCGTGGATCTGCGTAACCTTGGCCAGAACCGTACGCTGGTGCTGATCGATGGCAAGCGTACCACGCTTAACGGCAATAACAGCTGCGTCGATCTGAACACGATCAACGTCTATCAGGTTCAGAGCATCGAGATCCTCAAGGATGGCGGCTCCGAACTCTACGGAGCCGATGCTGTTGCGGGCGTGATCAACATCAAGATGCGCCATGACCTGAATGACGCCAACATTACCGTTCGCGGCGGGATCACCGATGTCGGTGATGGCCAGACGGGTCAGATTTCCGGCTACAAGGGCTGGAACTTCGATCATGGCAAGGGCAACGTGACACTGTTCGGGTCATACATGACCAAGAGCGGGATCATGCAGCGCAACCGCGCCTGGTCACGCAATGTGCAGATCAACGATCCGACCGATGCGTCCGACCTGCTCTATGGTTCATCAATTCCGACAACAGGCAAGTATTTCACCGATTCCGGGACTTATATCCCCAATGCCAGTGGGACCGGCTACCACACGGCCACCTCTGCAGATCGCTATAATTATGGCTCGCAGCAATCCCTGACGAACTCGCTGCAGAACTCCACGCTGTCTTTCGACGCGCATTATGACGTGAACAGCCATTTCACGCCCTATGCCAATTTTCAGTACAGCCACCGTACCTCCAGCACCACCTTGGCGCCGGAGCCCATGACGGGCAGCATCTACCCGTCCAACCTGCCGTCCAGCCTCGTGATCCCGGCTGATGCGCCATACAACACGTTTGGCGAAGACGTGCTGATGTACAAGCGTTACGGCGAATGGGGTAACCGTCGTACCGAGACAGCGACCGACACCTATACCGCCATTGCAGGCGCCAAGGGCGAGATCACCCATGGCTGGATGTACGATCTGTCCTACACCTATGGCTGGAACCAGGTGACATCGCAGATGTCGGGTGTGGGCAATTATGCCAAGCTCCTACAGGAATACGGTCTGCAGCAGGTGGATCCGACCGATTCAAGTTCTGCGCTCGTTTATAACCCGTCGGTCTGTCAGGCCTCTGCCGGTTGTGTGCTGTCCGATCCGTTCAAGCCCCTTTCCTCGGCGGCTGCGGCTTATTCGAACTACACCAGCCACGATCATTACTATTACCAGCTGCGCGACCTGAACCTGCGTATGCACAACAACCATGTTGCCACCATGCCCTGGAAGGGCGGCGGCGATCTGGGCTTTGCACTGGGCATGGAACACCGTGGCGAGCAGCTTGCCTATCATCCTGATGCTGTTGTGGCGTCAGGCGACACGCTCACCAACTCGGCCTCCTATACCGGCGGTGGGTTCAACGTCACGGAAGGGTATCTAGAAGGCAAGGCGACACTTCTGCGCGACGTCTTTCTCGCCAAGGATCTGACCATCGATGCGCAGGGGCGCTATTCGTCCTACAGCACCTTCGGTGGCACCAAGAACTGGAAGGCCTCGATCAACTGGGCGCCGATCCGCGATATCCGTTTCCGCGCAACCATTGGCAGCTCCTATCGCCAGCCGAATGTATATGAGCTCTATTCAGGTGGCAGCCTTGGTTACGCCTCGGCAACCGATCCCTGCGCCCAGGCCAGCTCCTATGGCTCGCTCTCGGCCAATGTCGTCGCCAATTGCGCCAAGCAGGGTATCAACACGTCAACCTTCGTTGCGGCAAACTCGGGTCAGGTGCCGACGCTTTATGGTGGTAACGCTTCGCTGAAGCCGGAAACCGGCCGCACCTATACAATCGGTACGGTGATCACACCGCGCTGGGTGCCGGGTCTTTCCGCTTCGGTGGAATACTGGCATTACACGATCAAGAACATGATCTCGTATCTGAGCTCACAGTATATTCTTGACCAGTGCTACACAGGTGCCAGCACCAATTACTGCAACAACATCACACGCGTTTCGAGCACCAGCCAGCTGAACTCCGTGACGGACTACTATGCTAATATCGGCGGTCTGCGCACGAGCGGTATCGATTTCGACCTTGATTATCGTATCCGTGTAACACCCAGGGATGTGGTGACGCTGGGCAACAACTTCCAGCAGCTCATCAGCTACCTGCAGCAGAATGAACCGGGCGGACAGTGGTACAACTATGCCGGTCGTCTGATGTACCAGTCGGGCACTGGCCAGCCGCGCGTGCGCGACTACGCCACGGTCAACTGGCAGCATGGCAACTGGGGTGTCACCTATATGATGAAATATACGGGTGGCATGGTGTGGAACAACGGATCGCAGGATCTGAGCACGGCCCTTGGTTATGGACGCTACAAGACCCCCGGCGTGTTCTCGCATGATCTGACGATTGATTATCGTCTGAACAAGTGGACGTTCCAGGCCGGTGTGAACAACCTGTTCGACAAGCAGCCGCCCTTCGTGGCCGATGCCTCGACCAACAGCGCTGCCGGTCTTTATGGCGACCTTTATTATGGCCGCTATGTCTTCCTTCAGGCCGGGGTCAATTTCTGACCCTGCTCCAAGGGTAATGCGCCTCGTGTAACGGGGCGCGAACGCCCTGTGTGAAAGGCCGTCGGACCCTGCGTTCGACGGCCTTGCTTCGCTCAGGGTGTTGCATGTCCGGCTGCACGAAGGCTGCATGCCTTAAAGGCGATAGGACTCGTTTCCGGTCACGATGGGCGTCCGGGCTTCTCGGTAGTTGCTGCCACTGCGCGCACGATGATCCTCGATAGCCGAATAGACCAGCCCCTCGCTTTCAGCATCGAATACCCTGTGAGGGTAAGTGGTTCTGATTGGATAGATCGCCTTGGTATAGGCGTGCGGGCCCGTGATATTGAATGTCGTGACCGCGCCCGCGCCATGCACCTCGGGACGATAGGTCAGGATCTTGGTCATCACGAGCTGAATCACGCGCCTCAGATAAGGATGACCAGGCCGGGCGATGAGAAACCATTGCTGGTATTCTCCACCCTGAACATAGGCGATCGAGGCACCAATGCCCCATCCCTTGTGCAGTCCGGAGCCTGACATGTTCCATTGCGAGATCAGATACGCATCATCCGCGCGTATCATCTCATCCAGCGGTCGTGACGTCGTCGATTTGAGGTCGAGATAAACCCCACCCAGCTTGTAGATCAGCAGATAACGAAAGAAATCGGCCTTGGCGGCGCCATATTCCCCGCCAATCATCAGGTATATCTTCAGCACGTCCCAGCCATAATGCTCGGATATGAAGTCGAAACGTGCAGCCTCGTCCCAGAGTCTGAGTGACCACCCCGGGTTCATCTGGGCCGTGCGCTCTATATTGGCTGTGATGGCGGAGTCCAGTGTCGCCAGATCATTGCAGATGTAATGCAACAGCCGCGGCACGGGCTCGGATGATATCTGCGCAGGCGCAATGACCGGGAAGCGGCGCAGGCTGAGGCAAACGAGTTCGCCCCAGTTGGCGCGTTCCATGACCATGTCGCGTGAGCCGTCAGGGGCGTGAGACCAGATGGTGCCAGAGGCATCGCGCAGCTGATACACGGCGGGTGCCGTCTGAAGCAGGTTCCACCCGGCAGGTGCATTGAGCAACAGGCGGCGTTGCGGATCGATGCCAAGCAGGGTTTGCCCAGTGCCTTCCAGAACCGTGCCGCGAATGGGACTGTCTGTATCCGGCTTGGAGCTATCCGTCGGCCCGGTCGTCCCCATCTGAGAAGCCTCTGTCCCGTTGAGGATGAGAACATCCCCGGACATGGTCACGAGGGCTGTGTCAGACATCGTGCGGATCACTCTCCGTTACTGCGAGGGGCTCACGAGGAAGGAATTCCCCGATTTGCCGCACCGCCTGCGCGAGGCTCACACGCTCGACAGTGACGCCCTCAGGAAAGGCGGAGAGCAGGCGTGAGGGCATGCGTCGATCGAGAATGACGAATACCCCGTGGTCATCGCCCTTGCGTATCAGCCGGCCGAAAGCCTGACGCAGTTTCATGCGCGTGAGACGGTCGTCGTAATCGCGCGGGTCGTCGGGAGAGAGCGCCTTGCGTCGCTCGCGATGCAGGATATCGGGGCGCGGCCACGGTGTGCGCTCGAAAACGACCAGACGCAGCGCCTGACCCGGCACATCCACGCCGTCGCGCATCGCGTCGGTGCCGAGCAGGCAGGAATGAAGCTCGGTGCGAAAGATATCGACCAGGGTGGCGTTATCCATCGTATCGACATGCTGCGCGTAAAGCGGCAGGCCTGCTTCCTCCAGCGGTGCCGCAATCCGCTGATGCACGGCGCGCAGACGGGAGATGGCGGTAAACAGCCCCAGCGCACCGCCTTCCGACGCCATGAAAAGCAGCCTGTAGGCGCTTGCCAGCGCATCGAGATCGTTCGGTGGAACATCCGTGACGATCAGCGCGCGTGTCTGGCTGGCGTAGTCGAACGGGCTGAGCAGCGAGGCCCGCATGGGCGGCTTGATGAAATGCGGCGTACCCAGTCGCGTCTCGGCCGCCTGCCATCCCTGTTCGACCAGACGGGGGGCAGGGCCGCTCTCACCCTGCGGGGGCGTCTGGTCACGCAAGGTGGCCGAGGTGATCAGGATGCCATGCGCCGGCCCCTGCATGACCGAGGCAAAGGGAATGGTCGGGTCGCGCCAGTGACGGTGCAGGCCAATATCGCGCTCGCCCGGGCGGCCGGGGACATATTCGAGCCTGATGAGATCGATGAATGCACTTCCCGATTCAGGGGTGTCGCCCAGCACGGTATCGAGCATGGCGATCCAGCCCTCTACACGCGAAATGGCCCGCCGGCGGATAGAGCGTATCATGGCCTCGATACGCAGCCTCTGCGCCGCTTCCAGCGCGTCATCCGGCTCACTCAACAGGGCCTTGAGTCGCTCGACGAGGGTTTCGAGCGGCGTGAGCAGGCGTCGTAGCGCCGTATCGAAAGGGTCTGCCGCCCCCCTGAGCGTCTCGCCAGCCGGGTGGAGCTCACATTCGGACGTGTCCTGTCCCGCCGCGCCAATGCGGCGGGCTTCGAGCTGGGCTCTGAGCGCCCGGAAAAACTGTTCGGCGCTGTTGGTAATCAGCTCCGGCACTTCCGGCTCCGTCGCGTCATCCTCGCCATTGAGGCGACCGAGCCAGCCCGGTGCGGGCAGGGCATGGGCTGCGGAGAGAATGGCATCCAGCGGCGATTCCAGCGCCGGGGAGGTGGCGACGAGGTCCTCCAGCCTTCGGCGTAATCCGCGCGCCCGCGAGCGGCTGCCCTCGGCGCCGAGCAGCCAGCGTCGCAGCTCCGCCGCCTCCAGTCCCGAAAGGGCGAGCGAGAACGCGCTATCCGCCGCCTCAGGCAGGTGATGCCCCTCATCGAAGAAATAGCGCGTTGGAAGCTGGTCCTCATCAGGCACATCGTCACGTGCGAGGCTGGCCCAGCTTGCTTGCGACAGCACAAGAGCATGATTGGCGATCACGAGATTGGCGCCGCGTGCCCGACGAATGGAATGTTCGACAAAGCAGGTCTGATAATGCGGGCAGGCGCCGTGGATACACTCGCCCCGTCTGTCAGCCATGCCATAGATCGTGCTGGTGCCGAAGATATCGCCAAACCAGCCTGGCAGGTCGCCCCCCATCAGATCGCCATCTTCGGTTGCTTCAGCCCAGCGCGCCAGCATGGACAGGCCGACAAGCGCAGCGGGTGAGGGGTTTGGCCTCGACGCCAGGGTGTTGACTGCGTCTTCCATGTTCAGAAGGCAGAGATAGTTCTCCCGTCCCTTGCGCAGAACGACGGTATCCCGGCGTTCCGCATCATCGGGATAGAGGCGGTGCAGCTCCTGCTCGATCTGCCGCTGCAAATGCCGCGTATAGGTGGAGATCCAGACTGGTCCATCATTCTGTTCGGCCCAGACGCTGGCCGGGGCGATATAGCCAAGTGTCTTGCCTGTCCCGGTTCCGGCCTCCGCAAGCACGATTTCCGGTATCCCGAATCCCTCACGTGGGGCGAGGGCGTGGGTGACGGCAGAGGCATAATCGGCCTGTCCCGGGCGCGTCTCGGCCTTGTTACCCAGAATGGCCGAGAGGCGGGCACGCGCCTCGACCGGGCTGACGGGACGGCTTCCCGGTGGTGGTCTTTGCGCCATCTCCTCCCAGCGCGGCAGACGCCGCCAGACGCGCAATGCCTCGTAGGGATGGCGCTGTCTTGAGGGAGTTGCCGCCAGTTCCGTCTCGACAAACGCCGCCCAGGCCCAGCCTGCGCGGGACAGAAGCGGAAGCAGGGCCCGCATGCTGTCAGCCTCGCCCGTCTCTGCCAGGCGGGTGAGGTTCTGGCGCAGCATTTCGAGAAGCTGATGCAGAAAATCTGCCTCGCATGGGTCCGGGGCCATCATCCCCAATGCCAGAGCCATACCCCGAGGGGTCGGCACGACAGGGCGTGTGGGAAAGAGAAACAGGAACAGTTCGAGCAGATCGAACCACGGCACGACCTGGCCCGGTGGCGTGAGACCCAGTCGCCTGATTGTGGCCGGACCATGAATCAGCAGCGGTGGGGGGAGCGTCGCCAGCAGCTGTGCCGCCTCATTTGCATCGAGGGAGAGAAGCTCGCCATCCGGTGTCAGAACCGACGCCCGCGCTCTGGTCGTTACAAGGGCAGGGGCATCATAAGGTAAGGCGCGGGAGGGTGTGGGCATCACACTGACCATAGACGCACTCGCGCCCGCCCGCCAGCAGGGCGTTTCCTTTGCCATATGCGGCCTGAAGCGGGGTGGAATGGGCAGATTGGGCAGCCTGTGAAGAAGAGGGGCTAACGCCAACTTGCTTGACCCGGGGCGGAACTATTTCTAGTTTTCGACCAATCATGTCCAGCATTGCAAAAAACAACGCCTCCCTCACTCCAGACGCCCTCGACCTGCCAAAAGCATGGCCGTTCGAGGAGGCGCGAAAAATCGTGGCCCATGTCGAGGCACGAGGCGGCGATGCTCCGGCCCTGCTTGAGACCGGCTATGGCCCGTCCGGCCTGCCCCATATCGGCACTTTCGGTGAGGTTGCGCGTACGACCTGGGTGCGTCTGGCTTATGAACGCCTGACGGGACGCAAGACACGTCTGCTGGCTTTCAGCGATGACATGGATGCGCTGCGCAAGGTTCCGGGCAACGTCCCCAATCAGGAGATGCTGGCGCAGCATCTCGGCCTGCCACTGAGCCGCATCCCTGATCCGTTTGGCAGATTCGAGAGTTTCTCAGCGCATAACAACGCGATGCTGTGCGAATTCCTCGACCGTTTCGGCTTCGAGTACGAGTTTGCGTCCGCAACCGATTATTACACATCGGGCCGTTTCGATGCGGCGCTGCGCCGTATGCTTGAGGTGCATGACGAGGTTGTGGCGACCATTGCGCCCACGCTGGGTGCCGAACGTCGCGCGACCTACTCGCCTGTGCTGCCCATTCATCCGCGCACCGGTCAGGTCATGCAGGTGCCCGTGACCAAGGTTGATCCAATTGCCGCAACCGTGCAGTGGCAGGACCCCGAGACGGGCGAGAATTTCGAGACCTCCGTGCTGGGTGGTCATGCCAAGATGCAGTGGAAGGCCGACTGGGCCATGCGCTGGTATGCGCTCGGCGTGGATTATGAAATGTCGGGTAAGGACCTGATTGACAGCGTCAAGCTGTCCAGCAAGATCTGCCGTATCCTTGGCAAGGCCCCGCCCGCGGGCCTGACCTATGAGCTGTTTCTGGACCAGAACGCCCAGAAGATCAGCAAGTCCAAGGGGAATGGTCTGTCGATCGAGGAGTGGCTGCATTACGCGCCGCCGGAGAGCCTCGCGCAGTACATGTTCAATCAGCCGACACGCGCCAAGCGCCTGTTCTTCGATGTCATCCCCCGTGCCATGGACGAGTATCTGGCCAACCTGGACAAGGCTGTCGAGACGCAAGACGACACCACGCTGCGCGCCAACCCGGCCTGGTTTATTCATGGCGGCTCGCTCGACAAGGGGCTCTCCAGCCCGGTCTCGTTCACGGCACTGCTGAATCTGGCCTCGGTCGCCAATGCCGAGACCAGCGATACACTCTGGAAATTCCTGCGTCGTTACGACCCGAACCTCTCGCCGGAAACACACCCCTATGTCGATCGCCTGGTCGGCCACGCTCTGGTGTATTTCAAGGAGTTCGTCCGTCCGGCCAAGACGTTCCGTGCCCCGACCGATCTGGAGCGCGTTGCCTTGCAGGATCTGGCGGACGCCTTGAAACTGGCAGACCCAGGACTATCTCCTGTTCAGGTTCAGGATATCGTTTTTGAAATTGGCAAGAAACATCAGATCCAGCCGCTAAGGGCATGGTTCGGGTGTCTCTACGAGGTGTTGCTCGGGCAGACCGAGGGACCGCGCTTTGGCATCTTCGCCTCGCTTTTCGGCCTGCCGGAAACGGTGGCGCTGATTGAAAATGCCCTTGCCCGCGATGTTGCCGTGGCTGATGCCAATATTTGACAGGTGAAGAGACGATCAGCAGCCTTGATTGAGGGGTCATGACCGTTCAGGAACAGACAACACCCTGCTGTGAGGAAGGCGAGGCCAAACCTGCGAGCCCTTGGCGGCGCGTGGCCTGTCGTCTTCCTGCGCTGCTGGGGCTCATTCTTCTGGTGGCGGCGATCTACGTTATCCAGAAAGAGCTCAAATCGCTCTCTCTTGCCCAGATTAGGGGTGCTCTTCAGGCCATACCGGCACAGGCATTGCTGGCTGGGGTGGGCTGTACCTTCCTGTCCTATTTTATCCTGTCTTTCTACGACCGGCTGGCCTGTTATCATATCGGGTCGAAGCAGTCGTTCCTGCGCACAGCCTTTGCAGCATTCTGCTCATATGTGCTCTCGCACAACCTGGGCTGCTCAGCCATTTCTGGCGCGGCCGTGCGTTTTCGGCTCTATCGCAACTGGGGGGTGTCGCCTGGCGGCATCGCCCAGATTATTGCTTTTTGTTCCACCACCTATCTGCTTGGTGCGATGGCGCTCATAGGCGGCGTGTTCCTGTTCGAGCCCGGCCATATTCCGCTTGTGGCGCATCTGCCCCATCTGGTCCTGCAACTGGGTGGTGCGGCGGCCTGGCTTTGCGTACTTGCCTATCTTGGCGTGTCACTGCGATATCGCCAGATGCGCATCTGGCGTTACACGCTCGACGTGCCGGGTTTTCGCGTGGCTGTGGCACAGGTCATTGTCAGCGCTGCCGATATGGCCATGACAGCCTTGATTGCCTACGTCCTGTTGCCTCCCGAAGCGGCGATCGGCTTTCCGGCATTCCTCGCCATCTACATCGCCTCCTACACTGCCGGTTTGGTCGCGAGTGTGCCGGGTGGGCTGGGCGTGTTTGACGGCGCGATGCTTCTGGCTCTTGGGCCCTATCTGCCTACCCCGCAGATTCTTGGCGTGATCCTGACTTTTCGTCTGTTTTATTATATTATCCCGCTCTTTCTCGCCGGCGGCATGTTTGCCGTTCATGAGTTGTTTCTGCGTGGTGATGCCGCTTGGGCGCGTCGTCATGGCACAATGGCGGGGGCGGCAGTTGTCAGGCGTCCCAGCCAGGTTGTGCGTGAATCCGAGGCCGATTTCTCAGTTACGGTTGCAACAGGTGTGGTGGCCGGAACCGGCATATTGCTCGTGTTCTACGCCGTGGCCATTCCTGCGCCTCTCCTTGGCACGCCATTCACTCATCTCATGTTACAGCTGGCAGAGTTCCTTCTGTGCCTGACCGGGGTGATGCTTGTGGGGGTCGCTGCAGGGCTGGCGCAGCGCGTGACTGCGGCCTGGCGGGCGGCGCTCACCCTTTTGGGCGTTGCCATTCCACTTGTCATCCTGCGGCAGGGGCCATTGGCGATCCCGCTCTGCCTGATGATGGTGATGTTCCTCATCGCGCCGTTTCGGTCGTGCTATTATCGAAAAGCGCGGCTCTTTGCCGAACCGCTCAGCCCGACACTCATGGCGCCTGTAACGCTCTGGATCATCAGCCTCGGCAGCGTGGGGCTGTTTGCCCTACGCCACCACCTCGGTCATGCATGGTGGCGCTCGCTGATCTATGACGCGCACACCTCGGTCGTTCGCTGGGCGCTGGGCATTTCGGCTCTGCTCGGCATTGTGGCCGTCATCCAGATGCTACGTCGCAGCCACGTGCTTGTGCGTCCCTGGGACAAGGAAAGCGAGACGCTCTACCGCAACCTGGCTCACGCCCTTGAGGAGCTTGGCCCCCGTCGCCCGAGCGGTCTGATTTTAAATGACAACGGCCGCGCCGGTATCCCGTTTCTGCGTACGGGTCAGTTCATCATCGGCGTTGGAGATCCTGCCGGCGCGGAGACCGAGTGCATTGCCGCGATCTGGCGTCTGCGCGATCTTGCCCTCGAAGAAGGGCGACATCCTGTTTTCATCAAGGTTGGGCAAGCGCTGCTGGGTGTGTATCACGACATAGGCATGACGGTTTGTCCCAATGGACCAGGTGAGAGTGGTGCGCTGTGCTGCCTCGCTCAGGATCTTCAAGCGGTCAAGGCTGTCCTGGGTAGTGAGCACAGACGTCTGAAACGCCTGCTGCACACGAGGCATTTTCTCTCAGTCAAGGCCCGCACAGATCAGGCCGGATAATGAATCTGCCCCATGTGTTGACACAGCAGGTCAGGGTCAGTGACGTAACAGCTATATGGCTGATGGCGTATTCGGCTCTGTTCTCGATCGTCAACCCTCTCGGGGCGTCGCTGATCTTTGCGCAGATGACGCTCGGGCGTCCGCGAGGGCAGGTTGTTCGCCTGGCGCGAACAGTCGGATTTTACTCTTTCATCATCCTGATGGTGTCGGTCTGGCTCGGTGGGTGGATCCTGAGCTTTTTCAGGATCACAATCGATGCGTTGCGCGTGTCCGGTGGCCTCGTTGTCGCTTCTCGTGCCTGGGCGCTCTTGCTTGCGCCCGAGGAGAGTGAGGCCCGAAAGGAACGTCAGGTTCTCGATCATGACGCGTCCAACGTCGATAATGATCTGGGAGACCGGGCGTTCTTTCCACTGGCGATGCCATTCACCGTGGGGCCGGGCAGCATTGCCGTGGCGATAGCGTTAAGCTCTGGTCGGACGCTGGGGGCTTCCGCAGCAAGCTATATTATTGGCCTGTCTCTTGCGGTGCTCGCGATAGCCCTGACTGTCGTCATTTTTTACACCTATGCCGAACGGATTGTGAGCTCTCTGGGGCGGACGGGCGCCCGAATTGTGAGTCGCCTTGCAGCACTCATTCTGCTCTGTATCGGTATCCAGATTCTCTTCGCGGGACTGGAGGGTTTCGTCGTTTCGACGCTCAGGCATGTGAAGCAGCTCGATCTGGTACCTTGATCCTGAACGGTAACCGTCAGGCAAGCGCCTTTCGTATCTCTTCTCGCAACGCCGGGATAACTTCTGCACGAAACCACGGTGCGCGCCTTTCCCAGACGCCTGTCCGCCAAGAAGGATGGGGAAGAGGAAAGTAACGTGGCAGATAGTCCCGATATTGACGCACCCGATCCGTTACCGCGCCACGCCCCAGGGTATGGTGTTGACTATAGGAGCCAACCAGCAGGATGAGCCGTAACTCCTGCAAATGGCTGAGGACCTGATCACGCCAGGCGGGAGCGCACTCAGGCCGAGGCGGCTTGTCGCCGCCATTGGGCAGGCGACCTGGATAGCATAGTCCCATGGGCAGAATGGCCACCTTGCCTGTGTCGTAGAAATCCTCTTCGGAGAGGGCCATCCATTCCCGTAACCGCCGGCCTGAGGGGTCATAGAATGATTTGCCACTCTCATGGGCAATCGTGCCCGGTGCCTGACTGGCAATCAGGATGCGTGATGTTGGCGAAACATGAATGAGCGGCTTCGGACCCAGCGGGAGGGAGGCCTCGCAGATTCGGCAAGCCCGGACGCGCGAAACCAGTTCGGCAAGCGTTTCATCAGATTGCGTCGACAATTCAGAGAGACCATGTTTCCAAAGAGGTGATCGTATCAAGTCTCAGCGGATATGCCGAACAGGTTTCGTAACATGGAGCCTCACTGCCGCGATGAGAGCAGAGCAGTACGAAATGCTCATAGCTCAGGGCTTTGCCGTGCAGAAGGTTCTGCCCCTGGATCCAGCGCACCACGTCGCCGCTGGGATCGTCTTCGAGAACTCCCAGTCCGATCCGGGGAATGAAACGTCTCTTTTCCAACACTACCCCGCAACGCCTGAGAGCGGTTTCGACTTTTCCTTGCAGCGCAGTGAGAGTGCTGGACGGCGCGATACCCGCCCAAAGCCGGGACCGTGCACCTTGTGTCGCAATCCCGACGCCGCTGGGTTCGAGTTGCACAGGATCAGTCGAGATCGCAGCCAGCGCATGATCAATATCCTCCATGAGCGGGCGCGTCCGCACCTCGCCAATGAAGCGCAAGGTGAGATGGTAGGTCTCCGGAGGGTACCAAGTCACACCGGAGATCGGGCGGCGTAGTGAAGAGAGAAGACGCTTGTGTTCGCTGGCAAGATCGAGAGCGGTAAACAGGCGCATGAGCATTTCCTGGCAGGCGGGTGAGCAGGTATCGCGATCCTGTGCGGTGGTCGGCTCAGGACCGGATAAGATGGCACGCGGGCGATGCTGGCAGGCAGGATGACGTTGAGGGTTGAAGAGTCAATTTGATAGCGCAGCAGGGTGGTTCTGTCGTATCCTAAGGATCGATAACGCACCGCAACGCAGCAGTTTCGGCAAGGGCGACAAATGTATCTTAGAATGTCGTTCATCACGGTCGACTTGACCACTATGCTAAAAGCGCCACATTGAAGAAACAAAAGGTCAATCTGGCCAATTTTCAGGAAAGGGTGTCATGGCTTTCGTTCCAAATTCTCGATCTGGTAATAACTCGGGTAACACCGGAGCCGCCAGGGTCGATACGGTCGATGCCGGTTTGCGCGCCTATATGCTCAGCGTTTACAACTGGATGACAGCGGGGCTGGTAGTGACCGGTTTCGTGGCATACGCCGTAGCCGAAACCTCATTACGCGACCTCTTCTTCCGTCAGGTTCTGACGCCGGGTGGCATCCTTACCCGTCCGACGGGGCTGGGCATGCTCACGATCTTTGCCCCTCTGGCATTTGTCATGGTCATGTCGTTTGGCGTCAACCGCCTGTCGCGGCAGGCAGCACAGGGGCTGTTCTGGGCCTTCTGCGCCGTGATGGGAGCCAGCCTGTCGAACATCCTGATCGTCTATACCCATACCTCGGTAGCGAGCACGTTTTTCGTCACGGCAGCGACTTTTGCTGCAATGTCCCTGTGGGGCTACACGACCCGACGTGATCTGAGTTCGCTCGGTTCGTTCCTCATGATGGGATTGATTGGTCTGGTTATTGCGAGCCTGGTCAACATGTTTCTGCACAGTCCGGCGGTTTCATTCATGGTCAGCCTTATTGGTGTGGTGCTGTTCACGGTTCTGACAGCGTTCGATACGCAGCGTATCCGCGCAACCTACCAATATTATCTGTCCTATGTGGGGCCGGATGAAATGGGCAAGCGCAGTGTTTACGATGCGCTTTCGCTTTATCTGAACTTCATTAACCTCTTCACCTTTCTGCTCCAGTTCATGGGCGTTCGTAATAATAATAACAGCTAAGTACTGATCTAGATCAATGATCTATTTACAGGGGTGTGTCTCAGGCACGCCCCTTTTTGTTTATTCAGACTATTTCAGTCTGGATAACTTGTCTTTTCTGTCTGAACTGAATCTAAAAAATCCGCAATATATTGCGGCCAAAAAGCGAAACTGATCGCTAAAGTATTGATTTTCAACCGCAAGTCTTGTGTTCAAATTGTGAACAGTCCCATGAAAAGTCGTGATCAGTGCTTGCTTTGCAGGCCAATCGGGCGGAAACAACAGAACAGAGCTGGGTGCTGATGCCCAGCGTGCAGGCACGCGATTGACCAACCGGTCTATCTTCGTGCCGAAGCAAGGCGAGGCAAGGATGAAACGTATCGTGGTCGGAGCGTTCAAAGCCACCGACATACGCAATGTTACGTCTTCATACGGTCCTGGTCGTATGATGATGTCACGTTGCGGGGCGATGCGTGTCATTCACTGGAATAGGAGAGATGGATGACATCCCCTGAAGGTGTTGTCGCCACGTTCGACCAAGCCGTGGTCGGGTTCAGCGGCAGCGTAGCGCAGCCAAAAAGCTTGACGGTCGGTTCAACGAGCGGGGCAGACAATGAACAATAGACTTTTGCCGAAGTTGCGGCGGCTTCTGCCGCTGGCGCCGGCGCTTTTCCTCTCCGGATGTACGCTCGATCTTCTCGATCCGCGCGGTCCGGTGGGTCTTCAGAACCGTAACGTCATCCTGATCGAACTGGGTGTGATGCTCTGCATCGTCATCCCCGTGATCCTGATGACATTGTACTTCGCCTGGAAGTATCGCGAGAGCAACACATCGGCCGAGTATCTGCCGAACTGGGACCACTCGACGAAGATCGAATTCTTCGTATGGGGCGTTCCGGCTGTTGTCATCGTCATTCTGGGTGCAATCGCGATCTGGACGAGCTACACGCTTGATCCCTATCGCCCGCTGCACTCGGCTGAAGCCGCAGGGCGCAAGCCTCTGAATGTCGAAGTGGTCGCACTCGACTGGAAGTGGCTGTTCATTTACCCCGACCAGGGTATTGCAACGGTCAACCAGCTTGCTGTGCCGGTCAATACTCCGATCAATTTCCGCATCACGTCAGACGCGGTCATGACGTCGTTCTTCATCCCGCGTCTGGGCTCGCAGGTCTATGCCATGGCTGGCATGCAGACGCAGCTTCATCTTCTGGCCAGTGCGCCGGGTGATTATCTGGGTGAAGCAGCGCATTATACGGGCCGTGGCTTCTCGGACATGAAGTTCCGTACGCTTGCCATGACGGATGACGATTTCAGCCAGTGGGTCGACAAGGTGAAGGGCGCGTCTGACTCGCTCGACTCAGCCGACTACCCGCAGGTTGCCGCTCCTCAGGAAGCAGCGCCGGTGAAGTATTTCGCGCATGTTCAGCCGAACCTCTTCGACAGCATCGTGGCCAAGTACAACAACGGTATGGTCATCGACAAGTCGACGGGTCAGGTCATGCACATGCAGTCCGCCATGTCCGACATGCAGATGAAGGAATAGGGACACATGCTAGGTAAGTTAACACTTTCGGCGATACCGCTGGATGTGCCCATTCTCGTCGGCACGTTCTCAGGCGTTGTTATCGTCGCGCTCGCCGTTCTGGGTGCCATCACCTATTTCGGCAAATGGGGCTATCTGTGGCGCGAGTGGCTGACCTCGGTCGACCACAAGCGTCTGGGCATCATGTACATCGTACTGGCCCTCGTCATGCTGTTCCGCGGCTTTGCCGACGCCATCATGATGCGCAGCCAGCTCGCTCTGGCCTATAATGGCAACCCGGGCTATCTGCCCCCGCACCATTACGACCAGATCTTCTCCGCCCATGGCACCATCATGATCTTCTTCATGGCCATGGCGTTCATGACGGGTCTGCTCAATGTCATCGTGCCGCTGCAGATTGGCGCACGCGACGTTGCGTTCCCGTTCCTGAACTCGCTGAGCTTCTGGATGACCACGATCAGCGCTGTTCTGATCAACGTCTCGCTCTTCATTGGTGAATTCGCTCAGTGCGGCTGGCTGGTCTATCCGCCGCTGTCCGAGCAGCAGTTCAGCCCTGGCGTCGGTGTGGATTACTACATCTGGGCCGTGCAGCTTGCCGGTGTCGGCACGTTGCTGACTGGCGTGAACTTCTTCGTCACCATCGTGAAGATGCGCGCTCCGGGCATGGGCTGGATGCAGCTTCCCGTTTTCACCTGGACGGCTTTCGTCACGGTCGTTCTGATCATGGCAGTCTTCCCGGTCCTGACGGTTACCCTGGCCGAGCTCGCACTTGACCGTTATCTGGGTATGCACTTCTTCACCAATGATGGCGGCGGCAGCGTTCAGCTGTATCTCTCGCTCATCTGGACGTGGGGTCACCCGGAAGTCTACATTCTGGTTCTGCCGGCCTTCGGTGTGTTCTCGGAAATCACCCAGACATTCTCGCGCAAGCCCCTGTTTGGTTATCGCGTGATGGTTTACGCCACGCTTGCGATTGGCGTCCTGTCCTTCATCGTCTGGGCTCACCACTTCTTCACCATGGGCGCAGGCCCGAACGTCAACGCCTTCTTCGGTGTTGCCACGATGATCATCGCTGTCCCGACGGGCGTGAAGATCTTCAACTGGCTGTTCACCATGTACAAGGGCCGTATCCAGTTCAACGGCATCATGTACTGGGTCATCGGCTTCATGGTCACCTTCTCGATTGGTGGCATGACGGGCGTCATGATGGCGATGCCGGCAGCCGACTTCGTGCTGCATAACTCGCTGTTCCTGATCGCTCACTTCCACAACGTCATCATCGGCGGTGTGTATTTCGGTTACGTTGCAGGTTTGAACTTCTGGTGGCCGAAGGTTCTCGGCTTCAAGATGAACGAGTCCTGGGGCAAGCGTGCCTTCTGGTGCTGGTTCGTCGGGTTCTATCTTGCATTCGTGCCGCTCTACATTGCCGGTTTCGAAGGCATGACCCGTCGTATGAACCATTACGACAATGCTGACTGGCATGTTCAGATGCTCATCGCTGCTGTCGGCGCTGCCGTCATTGCAGTGGGTGTTGTCTGCCAGCTGATGCAGATCTATGTCTCGATCCGCGACCGTAACCTGGCCGAGAACCGCGACTTCACGGGTGATCCGTGGAACGCACGTACGCTCGAATGGTCGATGTCCTCGCCCCCGCCCGCCTATAACTTCGCCGTCCTTCCTGACATTCACGGTATCGATACGTTCCATACCGAGAAGCAGATGGGCCGTCGCAGCTATGAGGGTAAGGTGCTTGCACCGATCCATATGCCGAAGAACACGGCTGCCGGCTTCTTTGTCGGTGCCTTCAGCTTCGTGCTTGGTTTCGCAGCGATCTGGTGGATTTGGTGGCTGGCAGCGCTCGCCCTGGTTGGCGTGTTCGCGACAGTCATCCTGCGCAGCTTCAACAATGATGTGGACTACTATGTCCCGGTTAGCGAAATCGAACGCGACCAGGCCAAGTATGTACGCTCGCTGACAGCACAGGCGGCAGAATAACAATGGCAAATATCTCAGCAACGCCGCACGGCACCGCACACGGCATCGATGATCACGAGCACCACAACACGAACAACGTGTTTGGTTTCTGGATCTATCTGATGACGGACTGCCTCCTTTTCGGGACGCTGTTCGCCACCTTCGCTGTCATGCGTACCCAGTTCGCTGGTGGCCCGACGGGCAAGGAGCTGTTTGATCTTAACGGGGTAGGGCTGGAAACAGCCCTCCTCCTGCTGAGCTCGATCACCTTCGGTTTCGGTATGCTTTCGGCTTATGCCCGCAAGCAGGGCGCCATGCTCGCATGGCTCGCCATCACCTTCCTGCTCGGCCTCGGCTTCCTTGTTCTTGAAGTTCGCGAATTCGCTCACCTCATCCATGAAGGCGCCGGTCCGGATCGCTCTGCGTTCCTTTCCGCTTTCTTCACGCTGGTGGCGACGCATGGTCTTCACGTGACCTGTGGTCTGGTCTGGATCGCTGTTATCATGGTCCAGAGCTTCAGCTCGCAGGTTTTCAGCACACGCTATATGGACAAGCTCCAGTGCCTGAGCCTCTTCTGGCACTTCCTGGATATCGTCTGGATCTGCGTGTTCACCTTCGTTTATCTGTTGAGTGTGATCTGATGAGCCAAGCATCGACCCATCAACACGAAGGCGAGTCTCACGGCAGCTTCGCCTCGTACATCATCGGCTTCGTGATTGCGGCCATCCTGACGGTTGCGGCTTTCGCTATCGTCGAGATGCACCTCATGACCCCCGGCGTGACCTTCGGTGTCATTGCCGCGCTGGCAGTGGTTCAGATCTTTGTGCATCTGATCTACTTCCTGCACATGAACAGCAGCTCAAGCCAGTCCTGGAACAACACGGCATTTGCCTTCGCGGTTATCTGCGTGCTGATCATCGTCGGTGGAACGATCTTCATCATCCACGACGTCAGCATGAACATGATGTCGCGCTGACGCGATCTGTCTTCCGGCGCATTCCTGTCAGGGATGCACTGGAAGTCGATCATGCCGGTAAAACGGAAAAGGCCCGGGGGAAAAATCCTTCGGGCCTTTTTTATGGCGGCGCTACCCCGCGGTTCTACATGCCGGGGCCGAGGTTCGGTCTTGTCCGGCGGTGGCCAGGGAAACAACGGCAACACGTTGCGGCGCTGGCGACACGGACGGCAGATATAAAAAAAGCCCGATCATCGATCGGGCCTTTTTCAGAAACGCATTGCGTCTCTCAGTCCTTGTGCGGCTCCGGCGAAAGCATGGCATCCTTGCCGGGTTTGTCTTTCCATTCATCGGCATCCGGCATCGCGTCGATCTTGCGCGTGATGTTGGGCCACACGGCAGCATATTTGCTGTTGACCTCAAGCCAAGGCGTCGCACGGTCGTCGCTATCGGGCACAATGGCCTCAGCAGGGCATTCGGGTTCGCAAACGCCGCAATCGATGCACTCGTCAGGATTGATGACAAGGAAGTTCTCGCCTGCATAGAAGCAGTCGACCGGACAGACTTCAACGCAATCCGTGTATTTGCAGCGTATGCAGTTTTCGGTGACCACATAGGCCATAGGTGTCTCCGATCTTAAGCTGGGGCCAGAGGCCCGAGAGGATCCCGGGAGGCAATAGAGAGACGCCGTCTGGGATTTTCCAATAAGGGATGCCGCAGATAGGCGGAAGTTTCGGTCTCTGGCAAGCATATGTTTGCGGCAAGCCACGGCAAATTTGCCTTGTGGGCTCAGTCCTCGCCAATAACCTCGTAAAGCAGGGCAGCCTCGGTGGCAGAGCCCCGGCGCTCGGCAAGAGCGAGGACACGCCAGATACGGACCTCAGGGCGCGGATGACCGGGTAGTCCCACCACATCGCCCACCCGTATCTTGCTATGGGGCTTGGTCGTTACCTGACGATTGATCCTGATGCGTCCTTTTTCCACCAGCGCGGCGCAGTCCTGCCGCTGGCGGCACACACGGGCATGCCACAACCACAGATCGAGCCGCTGATAATCACGTTCCGCATCAGTCATGGATCATCTCCTGCTCAGACCCAGCTGGGCCAGCGCAGCAAAGGGGCTGTCAGAGGGGGGGAATAGCGTTGCGGGTGCTCGCATGTCCGGATGACGGCGGTGTTTTGCCTGCGGTTTCACCGCTGAAAGCATGAGGGGCGCAGGCGGCCCGAATTGACCGGGCGACAATGGTGCAGCCACACGCAGGCGTATGCCCAGTCCGGACAAAATCTCCGGTAGCTGTGTTTTGTTCAGCCCGAAGCGCTGCGCCAGATCGTTCGGCACGGGGCGGGGGCCTTGCCGTGTCAGACGATGCACTTCGCCCAGCAGTTTCTCCACACGATCCAGCCGCATCCAGCTACCACCAGCCCAGGCCCAGCCCGCAGAGGCAATTGGCGCTGTACCCGGAAGAGCAATTGTTATCTGCCGGGCGTCGGGGTTCTGACAGGCGTGGCGATGCCACAGACCGAGCAACAATGAGCGCAGGGTCATGGCGGCAGGCTTGAGCAGGACAGGCATGAAGACGCCCTGCGGGACGAACAGGATACCCAGGCGTCGCAGATGGCCAAGCACCTGCGTTCCGTGGCTGGCGGGCTCACCAGGCATAAGGGGGGCAACACCACCATATTCCATCAGACGATGAGTCAGGCCGCGCAGGGCAGGCGTGGGGCGAGGCTGTGCAGCCAGCGCATAAAGCGGGGCTAGCGTCGTACGGATATGGGCGGCTGCGAACGCAGTCAGCCTCTCCTGAACGAAGTCGCGCTGCTTTGTGTCAGCAAATTCCCCACCCAGAATTTGCACGGAAGGCGCAAGGAGAGAAGTGCCTCGGGCGAGGCGCGCGATGACCACGCCTTCCCAGGCAATATGGCCATTGGTCGCATCCAGCGAGAGGGTGTCATCGGAGGCGGAGACAAGAGCCTGCACGCGGCGTGGAATTTCGTGCAACAGCGCACGGCGTCCGGCACGCAGCATGAGCTTGCGCTCGGGGAGGGCTTCCTCACGATCAGGCTTCAGGGTGAAACCCTCAATCGTGCCGACGGCGTGGCCCTCGACAATCACCTGCCCCTCACGGGTCACGGCAGAGAGGAGGTCCCGTGCGCCATCACTATCGAGACGACGCAGGAGGGATGTGGCGCGTCGATCGACAAACCGTGCTGTCAGACGCTCATGCAGCGCGTCGGACAGTAGGTCCTCGACCTCGCGGGTGCGTTCCTGCCAATGGGTTGCCCTGTCGCTCCAGTCACTGCGCGCCGCCACATAGGCACAGATCCTGATTCCGGTCAGGCGATGCATCAGGGTGTCGATATCGCCATCAAGGCGCGAAAACCCCGCAATATGGGCGTCGAACCATGAGCCGGGGATGCCCCCATCCTGCAAGAGATGCATGAAGAGACGATGGCATAACCGCACATGGGAATCGTCACCCAGTTTCCGGAAATCGGGAATCTGGCACACTTCCCATAGCAGGGCTGTAGCCTTCCTGCCTCGCGCTGCCTCTCGGATCTCGCGCTCACCTGAAAGACTCTCTAGCGTCAGTACATCGGAAGCAGGGCGGCCCGCCACCAGACCACGTTTGGGTGGTGACGCGTTCAGGCTAGTATAAAGGGTGTCGGGGGAGGTGAAATCGAGAGCCGCGTTGCGCCAGCTCACACGCTCGACCGGGTCAAAGCGGTGCGCCTCAATCGCATCGACGAGCGACTCTGACATCGGACGCGCCTCGGCGGTCGTGCCAAATGTGCCATCCTTCATGCCGCGCCCGGCACGTCCGGCAATCTGGGCACATTCCTGGGCTGTCAGTGGCCGAAGCGAGGCGCCGTCGAACTTGGTGAGCGATGCCAGCGCGACATGGTTCACGTCCATGTTCAGCCCCATGCCTATGGCGTCGGTCGCAACGAGATAATCGACATCCTTGTTCTGATAGAGCTCGACCTGTGCATTGCGGGTGCGCGGCGAGAGCTGCCCCATGATGATCGCGCAGCCGCCCCGTCGACGCCGTATGATCTCCGCAATAGCGTAGACCTCAGCAGCAGAGAACGCGACGATGGCCGAGCGGGCAGGGAGCCGGGAGAGCTTGGTATGACCCGTATGGACCAGACTTGAGAGGCGAGGGCGCGTGTCGATCTCGATGCCGGGCACGAGGCGTTGCAGAAGGGGGCGCATGGTCTCGGCACCGAGGAACAGGGTCTCCACGTTGCCACGTGCATTCAGCAGCCGGTCAGTGAAGACGTGCCCGCGATCGGGGTCGCTGCTGAGCTGGATCTCGTCTACGGCCACGAACTCGACCCTGCGCGTGAGGGGCATGGCCTCGGTCGTGCAGGAAAACCATTTTGCGTCGGGGGGAACGATCTTTTCCTCACCCGTGATGAGCGCCACATGGCGCGCACCCTTGAGGCGCACCATGCGCTCGTAATTTTCGCGCGCCAGCAGGCGCAGGGGGAAGCCGATGATACCAGATTCGTGCGCGAGCATGCGCTCGAGAGCATAATGGGTCTTGCCGGTATTGGTCGGTCCCAGCACGGCACGAATTCGGCGGGGCATGAGATGGAGCTGGGACTTCATGATACGATGCTTGTGCATGAGCGACCGAATTGCAAGACGCCACCACCACTGGCACAGCTTGTGCGGACCCGATCCTCCATCGGAAGATCAGCAGAAAGGCAGATAACCATGCGCAATCCTGAAGAGCTTTGCCTGACGACGACGGTCGACGCGGCGAGATCCCTCCATATTGTACCTGTCGGGCAGGATATCGAGGCATTGCTGCATGAACACGGTGCCGCCCTGCGCGAAATGGCCGGAGAACCGCAGGCAGGTCGTCTTTATCTCGTTCCCGGAGCGGCAGGTGTCAGTCACGCAATCTATCTGGATGATCCGCAATCCAGCGATGCAGCGCGGTTCGGTGTGCTGGCCACGGGCTTGCCCTCCGGAGATTGGGTTCCTTCTGTCGCACCCGATTATGTCGGGTCGCGTCCTGAGATCATGCAGGATGTGGTGCTGGGCTTTTGCATGGGCGCCTATCACTACGCGATAGGACCGGCGAGCGAGCACAAGGTGCGCCTGGCCTTGCCCCCAGGGTGCGAAACGGGGCGCGCCATTGCGTTAGCTCAGGCAACATGGCTCGGTCGCGATCTGGTGAATATGCCTGCCAATCTGCTGGGGCCGGTGGAGTTGGCGCAAAGGGCTGAGGCTGTGGCCCGACTTCACAACGCTTCGAGCGAAATCATAAGCGCCGAGGCTCTCGAACGGGCCTATCCCTGCCTTGCTGCGGTAGGCGCGGGGTCAGATCGCCCGGCACAGGTGTTCAGGATGACATGGCAGGGCAGCGCTGCCGGAGCCGATGCGCCGCTGCTCTCCCTTGTTGGCAAGGGCGTCTGCTTCGACACTGGCGGATATGACATCAAGCCCGCAAGCGGCATGCTGCGCATGAAAAAGGATATGGGTGGCGCTGCCCTGATGCTGTCTCTGGCGCATGTGATCATGGCGCAAGACCTGCCCTTGCGTCTGGAATTGCGTCTTGGCTGCGTTGAAAACAGCATCTCCGGCCATGCCATGAGGCCGGGCGATATTCTGACGACGCGTGCAGGCCTGACGGTTGAGGTGGGTAATACCGATGCTGAGGGGCGTCTGGTGCTTAGCGACTTGCTGACCGAGGCTTGCGAATCTCAACCCGACTGGCTGCTGGATGCGGCGACTCTGACAGGTGCAGCCCGTGTCGCGCTGGGCCCGGACCTGCCTGCACTGTTCTGTAACGATCCGGAATGGTCGCAGATTTTGCTCGAATCAGGTCAGGAGACCGGTGATGCCATGTGGCAATTGCCACTCTGGCATGGCTATGACGCATGGCTCCGCCGCAAAAATGCCCATCTTGGCAATGTGACGGACAAACCGATGGCGGGGGCAATTACGGCTGCCCTGTTCCTTCAGCATTTCGTCGAACCCACTGTAAAATGGGCACATATAGACACATACGCATGGAATGATGGCCCGAGAACAGGCCGCCCTGAGGGGGGAGAGACGCTCGCCCTGCGTGCTCTGATAGTCGCAACATTACGAATGATTAATGAAAGGGTAGGGTCGGGCTCAGCTTAGTCACTGACTTTCAACAAAAAGATACTAAACCGATTACAAAAACGAACCTATATGGATGCGTATCGTTCGACGCATGTTGTAGGAATGCAACGCTAATCGGGACCCAACCCGCTTCATTCCTAAAGCAAGCGCCTTCAGGACACGCACCCAAGGCGTGGCATCCCTGAATACACGCAAGGTGTCTTCAGGGTGGCTTACTTGGGCGACGGGTAAGACCATTAGCCGCGCCGGATGCGCGATGCATTGAGGAGTTTTTTCGATGGCCCAGGCACAGAATGACCAGATGCTCAACCTTCTTCGTGACACGATCGTTTCGCTCGTGCGCAAGGATGGCCCTGATCTCTCCGCGCGTCAGCTTGGTGTTTTCCTGACCTGCTATCTGCAGGATGGTGCCCATACGGTTCGCGGCCTGGCCCAGGAGCTCAATGTCTCCAAGCCTGCCATCACGCGTGCCCTCGACCGCCTGGGTGAGCTCGATCTGGCGCGTCGCAAGGTCGATCCGCTGGATCGCCGCTCGGTCCTCGTTCAGCGTACGCTCAAAGGCTCCGCTTTCCTCCGCGAGATGCGCTCGCTCATGAGCGAGGCCTCGGGCACGACGAAGTCGGCTGCCAAGACCGGCCGTGGCTCGGTCGAGCGTATGACAGTGCGTCGCATTGCCGGCTGATCAGCCTCGGTGGATCTGAACACAGAGATCTGTCAATGAATTTAAGAGCCGCTTCCCGAAAGGGGAGCGGTTTTTTTGTCTCGATTGCAAGTCGGTGATCCGCGCCGCTGGCCTCGACACGCGAGACGTCGCTTGATCAGGCTTTGCGTATTTATCGGGAGGGAGTGTGCTATGATGCGGGAATTCGATACCGACAATCTGTGTTTTCGCCTACCCGCCCGTCGGGATTTTGATGAACTCGCGGCCATGCGCGCGGACCCCGTCGTCGCGCGTTACACATCCGGACAGCCCGCCTCACATGATAATTCCTGGGATCGGCTGATACGGTACCGTGGGTACTGGGGAATACTCGGCTACGGCTATTGGTGTGTCAGGGAGCGCCTTACCGGGCGTTTCGTTGGCACGATCGGGTTTGGCGAGGCAAGGCGGGGTATAGAGCCGTCACTCGATGGCTATCCCGAGGCCGGTTGGGTGCTCGCATCCTGGTGTCACGGCATAGGATATGGGGGGGAGGGTGTCGCCGCCGCCCTGGACTGGCTTGACAGCCAGACCCATCATATGACCACGCGGTGTATCATTGATCCGGAAAATCTAGCCTCTGTAAAGCTGGCGAGGCGGCATGGCTTTGTAACGCTCGCGCGGACTCATTATCTGCACTCTGTTATCGACGTCCTTGAACGTCAGCGTGGCAGACTCACCATTTGCCCAGATCCCGCGCCCGTGCCCGATGCAAGGTAAGGGCTGTCCAGAATAGTTGTGGTGCCATCACCAGGCTCATCTGTATCATGAGAGGCAAGGGGGCCAGAGCCGCCGCGGCCCCCCAGAGCGCGAAGCCCCAGTGCAGAAGGCTTACGTGCGTCGGAGAAACGCCGCTTCGCGTGGCAAGCTGGTAAAGATGGCTACGATGGGCCTGCGCCAGCGCATCACCCGCAAGGGCACGGCGGGTGAGGGTAAACGCCACGTCATACAGGACCCCACTCAGCATGAAGGGGACGATCAGGGGAAAGGATGTTGTGAAGGCAGCTTCGATCCCAAGCCAGGCCAGAATAAGGCCTGCTCCCTGGCTGCCAACATCGCCCATGAAGATCCGGGCCCTGGGAAAGTTGAAAGGCAGAAAGGCCAGTAGTGCGAAAGCAAGAAGAAGCGCTGCATGAGTAAAGCCAGGCACCTCCGCTTTGGCGAATACGAGGGCGAGCGCAAGGGCGGTGAGGGTCATGACGCCTGAAGCAAGGCCGTTGAGACCATCGATAAAATTGAGGGCGTTGGTCGTATAGACCAACCAAAGAAACCCGACTGCCACGCCAAGAAGGGCGACAGGCCACCCCGCGGTGAAGGTGACGGGCAAGCCTGGGAGCAGGGGGGCGCCCGAGAGGACGTCGCCCAGGATGCTGGACCCGTGACCAGAAACCGAAGTGAGCGCAACGCCCGCCAGCGCAGCAAGTGCCGCGACACCCTGAACGCCCAGTTTGAGCGAGGCGCGATAGGAGTGGACATCATCGAGCCAGGAAAAGAAAGCAAGTGTTGCCACGCCGAGAAGCGGCAAGAGAAATTCCGGCCCGGGCAGGTCGCCCTGTGTCCAGAGCTGTGAGAGCGGAAAGACGAGTAAAAACCCGGTGATGATTCCAATACCGCCGCCCTTGGGCGTGGGGCGCGTATGGGAACTGCGATGGCCGGGGACATCCATGACACCGACACGGATCATGTGCAGGATCAGGGCAGCACTGATACAGGCCGTAGCGGCACAGCATAGGATCAGAGGTATCATGGTTGAGTCCGAAAAATTTTTAGCGGGTAGAGGCTGACACGGTGCCAGCCCATCGCGACAAAAGCTTTTTCGGGGCTATAAGAGTCGAGTGAACGCGAAGCAACAATCTCATAATCCGGTCCCCGCCTCTTCATCCCTGGCGCGACGTCATCGATCACGTGGCCGCATTGCCGTCAATGTGCTGGCTGACGGGTTGATATCAGGGCTTGCGGCCCCGGTGGCCCGCTTTCTGGCGGCGCCACATGACGGGCTGCTGCATCCCCTCTGGTTTGTCATGGGGGGGGCCATCACATTGTTGGTCAGCGGGCTGCCCTTTCGCATTCCGCAGCAATACTGGCGGTTCTCGGGTGTCGCCGATCTGCGTGGCATCGCTGCTGCGTCAATCGGTGGCGCTGCGCTGTTCTCGCTCATGCTATGGCTTTCCGGCTTTCCTCTGCCTTCACCTACGTTTCCGCTGATCTATGCGCTCGTGCTTCTTGTCGGGTTGGGTGGCGGACGAGTCACCACCCGGCTTTATGGTACGATGCGCCAGCATGCGCAGGGGCAAAAGCGCCGTGTCGTGCTGGCCGGTTCTGATTTGAGCGCGGACCTGTTTCTGCGTGCGCTCGAGCGCGTTTCCGATGCCCATTATCTTGTCCTCGGCCTGGTCACCCGGTCACCGGGCCAGCAGGGAAGGCGTTTGCATGGCGTGCCGATTCTCGGTGTGACCGAGGACCTTTCGTCTGTGCTGGCGGAGATGGAGAAGAACGACACCCTCCCCGACAGCGTGATTGTGACCGATCCCGAATGGCGGGGCTCGCAGCTTTCCGTCGTGCTTGATGCCGGGCAGAGCTACGGCATCGCAGTGCAGCGTGCCCCTTCGCTCACACGGCTGACCCCGGCCGAGGAAATCCAGATGCGCCCGATTGCACTGGAAGACCTTCTGAACCGGCCGGAAGTTCCGCTAGATCGTGAAGGCATGGCACGCCTGATTCAGGGGCAGGTCGTCATGGTTACCGGCGCAGGCGGGACGATCGGTTCTGAGCTGGCCCGGCAGGTTGCCCAGTTTGGTCCAGCCACGCTGCTCCTGCTCGATCATGGTGAATATGCGCTGTGGCAGATCGATCTGGAACTGTCGGAGCTGTTTCCTCATGTGCAGCGTCAGGTCATCGTGGCCAATATCCGCGATGCCCAGCGTATCGACGAGGTGTTTGCACGCTACCGCCCGGCTCTCGTGTTCCATGCAGCAGCGCTCAAACACGTGCCGATTGTTGAGGCCAACCCCTGTGAAGGTGTGCTGACCAATGTGATCGGGACACGAATCGTCGCCGATGCCGCCATTCGCCACGGGGCCCGGGCGATGGTCCTCATTTCCAGTGACAAGGCGGTCAATCCGTCAAGCATCATGGGGGCAACCAAACGCTGTGCTGAGATCTATTGTCAGGCGCTGATGGGCGAGGCTGAGGCCAAGGGCTCGCATTTTCGCTGTGTGACTGTGCGTTTTGGCAATGTCCTTGGCTCCACGGGGTCGGTCGTGCCTCTGTTCCGACGCCAGCTGGAGCAGGGTGGCCCCCTTACAGTCACGCATCCCGACATGACGCGCTATTTCATGACGGTGCCAGAAGCAGTCGGGCTGGTGCTCCAGGCCAGTGTGCGTGGTACAGCATCGCGGCGTGAGGCCGATGAGACGGACCGGCGTCTGCAACGCGGCGGTATCTTCGTGCTCGATATGGGCGAGCCGGTTCGCATTCTCGATCTGGCACGTCAGATGGTGCGTCTGGCGGGGCTGCGGCCCGATGAGGATATAGCCATACGGTTTACGGGACTGCGCCCGGGTGAAAAACTTTATGAGGAGCTCTTTCATGGCCGTGAGGCGCCGGTTCCGACCGATGCGCCCGGCTTGAAGATGGCAACCCCGCGTATGATCGATCTCGAAGCGGCGCGTGCGCTGCTGCAACAGCTTGAATTGGCGAGTCTTGTGGAAGATATCGCGCAATCTCTGACGATCATTCAGGATCTGG
Source organism: Asaia sp. A2 (assembly GCF_057319415.1). Taxonomy (NCBI): domain Bacteria; kingdom Pseudomonadati; phylum Pseudomonadota; class Alphaproteobacteria; order Acetobacterales; family Acetobacteraceae; genus Asaia; species Asaia sp. A2. The sequence continues at coordinate 86,873 of NZ_JBXWTO010000001.1, read as the reverse complement.
TGCCGGAGTTCGCCCATAATCCGCTGGGTGAGGTGCGCCATTCCAGCTCATCCGCCGCATCAGCCTCGCAGGTGGCGACTTCGGAAAACACGAACCCTGTGTCATAGTCCCGGCAAGATCGTCTGGGCGTTGATCTCGTATGCGCCCAGTCCAACGAAAACGGCCTGTCGGGTTCTGGCCCGGATGTCAGGGCCTGCAGCGATAAGGGACCGGCCTCATCGGCCGTCTATGGAAAAAAGGTGCCATGAGCGACAAAGCCCCCATCTCCTTTCTCGACCTGCCCAGACAACAGGCACGCCTCGGTGCGACGCTGAAGCAGCGCATTGATACAGTTCTCCAGCATTGCAGATTCGTGATGGGTCCAGAGGTTGAAGAGCTTGAAAAACGGCTCTGTAGCTATAGCGGCGCGGCTCACGCCGTAAGCGTCTCGTCCGGCACCGACGCGCTTCTCATGGTGCTGATGGCCGAGGAGATTGGTCCGGGCGACGCCGTGTTTCTGCCCGCCTTCACCTATACCGCCACCGCGGAAGTGGTGCTGCTTCTTGGCGCCACCCCGGTTTTTGTGGATGTGGATCCGGCAAGTTTCCAGATCGACTGCGATAATCTGCGCGCGCGCATAACGTCGATACGCGCGCAGGAGGAGCTTGAGCCTCGAATCGTCATCGGCGTTGATCTGTTCGGTCAGCCTGCGCCCTGGGCGAACCTGCGCGATATTGCCGCGCAGGAGGATCTGTTGCTTGTTGCCGATTGCGCGCAGGCTTTCGGTGCCTCTCTCAACGGTCAGAAGCTGGGCCGCGAGGCGATGGCGACAACCCTGTCCTTCTTCCCGTCCAAGCCACTGGGGGCCTATGGCGATGGGGGTGCCATCCTCACTGACGACGCCGAGCGTGCGACATTGTACCGTTCGCTGCGCACCCACGGCGAGGGGCGCACGCGCTACGAGGTTCTGCGTATCGGCCTCAATGGGCGCCTCGATACGCTTCAGGCGGCTATTCTTCTGGCAAAGCTCGACCGGTTTGAAGAGGAACTGGCCCGTCGCGAGGCCATTGCACAGGCGTATGACGCGGCGCTTTCCGGTATTGTGCAGACTCCAGCACGGGTAAAGGACAGCGCGAGCGCCTGGGCCATCTATTCCATCCTGCTGCCGGACGCCGCAACGCGGGATGCCTTGCAGGCGCATCTTGGCCGCCACGGGGTCCCGAGCGTCGTGTACTATCCGCGCCCGCTGCATGAGCAGCCAGCTTATGCCGAGCATCATGACGAGACGGTATCGCTGCCAGTTTCGGAAACGCTGGGCTCTCGTATCCTGGCCCTGCCGCTTCACCCTGAACTGACTGACGAGGAGGTCAGCCGTGTGATCAGCGCTGTCTCGTCCTATTTCGCAAAGCCCGAAACACGTGGTGAAGCGGGTTCTGCCGATGCCGGGCAGGAGCGCGGCGCGTGAGGAAAGAAACCCTTCTCGTTTTCGGATTTCTGGCAGTTGTTCTCTCGACGGTCGCGCTCATCTGGTATTTCGCATGGCCGGCTCTGCGTCCGGTACGGTTCGAGACCGTCTCGGATGTAACACTGACGATCGAGCAGACAAACCAGACGCGCAGGCTTGACGCAGCGGAAACGGCTCAGCTGAACGCATGGCTCCACAGCCATACGCATGGCTGGGCCCCGCTCACCTCGCCAGCTCCCTCGACCGGCGATGTGGTAATCAAGGCCCACCTGCCAGATGGTGAACCGTTCGAACTCGCGCTCTGGACGGGTATCAGCGGCGCTGACTGGAATGATACAGCCATCACGCGCGCGAACCCCAAGGCTCGATTCAAGGTGCAGAGCTTCGACGATCAGGGCTGGGCGCCGCTGCGTCGCTTGATCGAGGGGCAGGGCTTCGAGAAAACCGACGTTCCCTGAGGAAAAGTTTCGCGGCCTTTTCACCTGCAAAGGTGTTCAGGCCGGTGCTTGCCACTCTAGCCTGACACCCGTGACGGTTGCAGGCATGGTGTCAGGCGTCACGATTGCGACACCCATGGCCGGGAATGGAAGCAGCCATCCCGGACCAGCAAGGCCCGCGTTCAGGGCTAGCCCTGCGAAACCTGCTTTTCCCCCGTGCGTGAGAGCCGGCCGGTCTCCGTCATGAAGCGATAGACCTCGGCACTGAACGGTGCCGTGGCCGTGTCTGTCTGCCAGTTTTCCATATCGGCATACATCTTTGCCGCCTTGTTCCAGTGGTCCTTGCCCAACGCATCAACCATCGGCCGTTGAAGCGTCATCCATTCACCAAGCAGCGACAGGGCTTGCGGCGACCCCGGAGCAACACCTTGTCTGATGGCGTCTTCAACACGGATGATCAACGCCGTCCAGTTCTGCTCATAGGCGGTGCGCGTCTCTCCCGGAAAAAGTCTGGCCCCGAGCGCCTGCCAGCGATCCCATTCTTCCTCAGTGAAATACTGCTTTGCGACGGTTCTGAGATCCTGTTGTGTCATGATGGTCTGTGCCTCCTTGATCAGGGAACAGAGCCGGTCAGCATCTGGCGTTTCGCATGTTCCGAGCAGATCGGACATATGCCGCAGACGGCGCAGCATGGTCTCGATCTCTCTTTGCTTCGCGCCAAGATGCAGGATCTGTGTTTCGATCAGGCTCCGGGCGTCCAGAGAGGGGGCAATCATGACCGCGGAGATTTCCGACAGCCGGTACCCTGCTTGCCGAAGCAGTAGGATCTTGGTGATCAGGTTTACCTCCCGCGCGCCGTAGACACGACGACCTGCCTCGGTTCGGCGTGGGGCGATCAACCCTTTTTCTTCAAGGTGGCGCAGGCTGCGTATCGACAGCCCGCTTTGGGCGGCCATTTCGCCAATTGATCGATCACGCATCACGAGGCCCCTCTCTATCGTCCGGCATCTTCATGCGACGCTGACACAGTGTGAGGAGCAAGCGATAAATACGCTAAGTTCAAAGAGTGATATCTGAGTGCAGAGCCCTGCGCAGCCCGTGGCATCACTTCGCCTGACAGGTTGGACTGACGGGGTGTGTTAATACGCCCCGTCAGTTGAAGATCAGGCGTGCTGTTATTTCCCGCTCTCACTGGAAAGCGGCGCATCGCCCATGGTCTCGCCCGTACGCATATCATCGGCAAGTGGTGCCGTACCCTTGTCACCAATGGCAAGCAGGGCTGCGGTGAGGGGAGAGGCAAGGATAAGGCCCGGCACGCCAAGAATGGTACCGAACACAGTCTGGGAGAGAATCGCCAGAGCAGGCGGCATATGTACCGCGTGGCGCTGGATCAGGGGGGCGAGCACGTTGCCCTCCAGGAACTGGATGACGCAATAGAGCCCCGCTACCATGAGGCCAGTGCGTGTGCCTTGGGAAAGGGCGATCAATACAGCCGGTATTGCCCCGAGAATGGCGCCGATATACGGGATGAAATTGCAGAGTCCGGCAACGACGCCGAGCGCCATCGCCAGAGGAACGCCAAGAAAGCCCAGACCAATACCCGAGGCCAGACCGACGGCAAGCATGTCAAAGGCCTGACCGATCGTCCATGACCACAGGGCCGTGCCCGCAGTCAGGAAAAGCTTGCGGGCCTCGGGGCGGTGACCCTCCGGCACGAGGCGCAACAGGCCATCCACATAGATGGCGGGGGACAGGGCGAAGTAGAGCCCGGCAATCAGGATCACGGCAATCGTGCCGAGCAGACCGAACGCGCTGCTCAGAATACCTGTCACCGAGTTGGCAAGCCCGGCACCAAACGATGGGCCGCTACCAGCCTCGTTCCCGCCGAGCGACTTGGGCAGATGATCAAGCGCAAACTGGCCCCATGTGCTGGTGCCCATCTGCTCGCGTATCTGCCCGTACTGTGTGATCAGCGCCTGCTTCAGCTTTACGAACTGGTCACCGATCTGCGGGCCACTGAAGAAGAAGAGAGCGGCGATGGCGAGCAGGATTGTCAGTGCCACCAGGCCTACGGCAAGTTGGTAAGGCATGCGCGCCTTGTCACGCAGAATACGGGCCAGACCGTGCAGGATGACAGCAAGCAATGTGGCGGCAAAAACCACCATCAGCACGTCGCCAATAAGCCAGATGGCGAGCACGGCAACTGTCACGATAAGAGTAAAACGCAGGATCCGGAAGATCCGCGTCAGTTCACGCCCCGCGCCGTGGGCCTCGTCAGGATGAGTTTCAGACATCGTCTCTCTTGTTTTCAAAAATCTGTCTCGATGTAACGGAGAGCCCTAGCTCCGGTTCGCCTGGTCGATTTCGGCTTCTGCGGCCAGCCAGCGTTCCTCCGCGGCCTGCTCCTCAAGGCGCAACGCGGCCAGTCTTGTGTTCAACTTCGTGATTTCAGCTGTATCGCTTTTTGCATAAAGTGCCGGATCGGCCAGGCGCGTCTCGATTTTCTGACGCTCCTTGCCAAGCTGCTCCAGCAAATGCTCGGCGGCTTTTGCTTCCTTGCGCAGGGGCGCCAGAGCCTTTCGCTGTTCCGCACGGTCGCGGCGCTGATCCTTCCTGCCGGCGCTGTCCGGTTCGCTCTCCACCCGGTTGTCGCTGGCGGCCTTGCGTGCCCGTTCGATCAGCCAGCTGCGATAGCCGTCCATATCGTCATCGAACGGCGTGATCGTTCCCTCATCCACAAGCCAGAGACGATCGGCCACGGATTCCACCAGATGAGAGTCATGGCTGATCAACACGACAGCGCCTTCAAAATCGCAAAGGGCGCGAATCAGTGCGTCGCGTGCATCAAGATCCAGATGGTTGGTCGGTTCGTCCAACAGCAGGAGGTGAGGGGCGTTGCGCGTGGCGAGGGCAAGGAGGAGGCGGGCTTTCTCACCGCCGGAGAGGTCACCCACCCGGGACTCGGCCTTGCCGGCATCGAGGCCGAACCGGTCGAGCTGTGCCCGCACGGCGACGGGCGTCGCATCAGGCATGGCGCGGCTCATATGGTCGATGGGTGTATCGCCCAGCACGAGCTCGTCACCCTGATGCTGGGCGAAATAGCCGATGCGAAGCCTCGGCGAATGGTTGACGCGGCCTGAAATGGGGTCGAGACGCCCTGCCAGCAATTTGGCGAAGGTTGATTTGCCCTTGCCGTTCTGGCCCAGAAGCGCGATGCGATCATCAAGATCGAGGCGGCAGGACAGGTTGGACAAGACAGCGCGCCCGTCATAGCCAACGCTGACATTTTCCAGCGACAGCATGGGCGGGGGAAGAGGCGTGGGCTCCGGGAAGGCAAAGCGGGTGGGACTGTCCTCCACAACAGAGTCGATCTGGGGCAGACGCGCCAGTGCCTTGAGGCGGGCCTGAGCCTGTCGGGCCTTGGTGGCCTTGGCCCGGAAGCGATCGACGAAAGACTGCATATGTGCGCGTTGCGCAGCAAGGCGTTCAGCTGCCCTGTTCTGCTGCAGGGCCTGCTCGGTGCGTATGCGGATGAATTCGTTATACCCGCCAGGGGTGAGGCTCAGCTTGCCCTTGTCCAGATGCGCAATGGAATCGACCACGCTATCGAGCAGGGAGCGATCATGGCTCACGACGATGGCTGCACCCGAGAAGGTCTTGAGCCAGTTTTCGAGCCAGATTGTCGCCTCGATATCGAGATGGTTCGTGGGCTCGTCCAGCAACAGCAGATCGGGGTTCAGGAACAGGGCTGTGGCCAGCGCCACGCGCATGCGCCAGCCACCAGAGAATGACGATACCGGGCGCTGCTGGGCTGCATGGTCGAAACCCAACCCCGACAGGATGCTTGCCGCGCGTGCGGGGGCTGTATGCGCATCAATGACAAGCAGACGCTCATGGATGTCGGCGAGACGCGACGGATCATGGGCCGCTTCCGCCTCGTGCAGCAGGCGCGCACGTTCGAGATCACCGGCCAGAACCGTATCGATCAGGGAGGCATCACCCTCTGGTGTCTCCTGCTTGACGCGCCCCATGCTTGCCCGGTTGGAGAGCTGTATCGTGCCTCCATCGGGGTGCAGATCACCGGAGATCGCGGCAAGCAGCGTTGATTTGCCCGCACCATTCCGACCGACCAGACCGACCTTGCGCCCCGGGTCGATGCTGAGTGAGGCATTGTCAAGCAGGACACGACCGGCAATGCGCAGGGTCAGGTCGGTGATGGTCAGCAGGCTCACGATGTTTTCCCAGGCAATATGGAGGCGTTTTGATGCCAAGCGGACTATCAGGAAGTGTTGTTTTGCTCTAGGGGAAGGGCGTCCACCGCTTTTCTTTTTTAATGCAGGAGATGCCTCAATGGCCCTGGAACGCACCCTTTCGATCATCAAGCCCGACGCAACCCGCCGCAACCTGACCGGCAAGATCAATGCCGTGTTTGAAGGCGCTGGCCTGCGCATCGTCGCCCAGAAGCGCATCAAGCTGACCGAAGACCAGGCCAAGGCCTTCTACGCTGTGCACGCCGAGCGTCCGTTCTATGGCAGCCTCGTTGCTTCCATGCTCTCCGAGCCGGTTGTCGTGCAGGTGCTGCAGGGTGACAACGCCGTGGCGCATCATCGCGAAGTCATGGGCGCAACCAATCCGGCACAGGCTGCCGAAGGCACCGTGCGCAAGCTTTACGCCGAAAGCATCGAAGCCAACTCGGTGCATGGTTCGGACAGCCTCGAAAATGCAAAGAACGAAATCTCGTTCTTCTTTGCCGAGACGGAAATCCTCCCGTAAGGGCCGTCTGCATCAAGGCTGGTAGAGAAGGCGGCTTTTCAGCCGCCTTTTTTTTGACTTTTTACTGAGTTGGAAGCTGAGGTCAGGCACTGTGAGCTGTGTCGTTCTCTCGCTGAAACGCATCCATTTATCCGGCCGCGATTTCCACGACGCCGATGGCGGCTATTAACGCTTTGTAGAACAATAACCTGAATAATCTGCCAAACTGCGCCCGATTTGGTAAATCACGTGGATGGCGAAGTGATAAGAAAATTGGGGTTACATAATCGCAAAGAAATTGCGTAAAGTAGAGAATTAGATGGTAGTAACAAGCATAAATAAAGATGACGAATATACCGGAAATTCTTCGTTGTATTCCGATAACGTCATTCCATTCCCAACCAGGGCGGCGCCTGTAGAAACAAAAACGCCAGAGATCGTTGACCCGGATATTTCCATCTACACGCAAGATGGCCGAAAGCTGGACAAGCTCGGACTGTCGACCGATGAGTGTTGCTATATCCTTCCCCCAAACGTGCAGGTGATTTGTCTCAAGCGTAAGGAGGAAAATTCTGTTGTCATCGAAGAAGGTGTTGTGCTGCCGAAGACGATTCCAGTGCGTGTCATCCTGTCCGAAAGCGATGCGGTAACAGAAATCGGCATGGTCAATGTGGAGAATTTTGCGTCTATGCCTGAGCCGATGCAGGTCATGCATTGGATCGACCCTGGTCATAGGCTTTTTCTCGCCCGCCAATCGCCGGATCATGTGGCCATGATCTCCCTGCGGCTCACTGTGTCAGACTAATCAACCGAGAATGATTTGGGTGGGGATGTGCAGGAACAGGACGACGCGAGCGAGATCTGAGGCGGCGCGTCAAGGTTGCCGAGGTGCGGTTGCCCGTCTTGTGACGAAGCGCAAAAGGCGTCCATCGATCGCAGCCAGGCCTGCGCCGATCAGGCAAAGCCCGGCCAGAGCAAACCAGCCGGGTCGCTCGCCCAGAAAAAGCATTCCGAGCATCAGCGCCATGATGGGGAGCAGGAACGTGACGAGCGAGAGATTCGTGGCGCCAGAGGTGGCGAGAAGTCTGAAATAAAGAATGAAGGCGCCAGCGGTACTGAGCAATGCGATGCCTGCAAAGGCTGCCCATACGGCTTCCGAAAGCTGAGGAAGCATCCACGGGTGATCAACCAGCATGGAGAGGGGCAGGATCAGGATCGTGCTGGCGGTGAGTTGTCCGGTGGCGATCTGCAAAGGCGGTAGACCGCGGAACTGTCGTCCGTACACGCCTCCAAACCCGTAGCTCAGCGCCGCGCCAAGGCAGGCCAGTTCCCCGGCAAGCGAGCTTTGAAACCTGCCCCCAGCCAAGGCAGGCGCGATCAGAGTGCCAACCCCACAAAAACCCAGCGCGATCCCGGCAACCTTTCCCCAACGCATTTTCTCGTCATGGGTCAGGAAATGCGCGACGATAATTGTGAAAACCGGGGTCGTGGCGTTCAGAATTGCTGCCAGACCGCTGGAGATGCGCGTTTCACCGAAGGCGATGGCCGAGAAAGGTATGACGTTATTGAGCAGCCCCAGAAGGAGAAGCCGTAACCAGAGGGTACCATTCAGCGGCAGGGGCGCGCGGCGGACGATCAAGAGAAGATTGAGCGCCAAGGCCGCCAATCCGACCCGCCCCAGCACGACAGTGAAGGGTGGTACGGCAGAAACAAGAATCTTGAAAAAGAAAAACGAGCCGCCCCAGAGGAGAGCAAGAACCAGCAGAAGCGACCACTCCTGTGGCCCCATATGGTTTTGGTGCTGCTCCTGCACGGATCGTCCCTCTTTCTGAGTCGTTTCATCGCTCTTGTGGCACGGTTGCGGATCTATCGCACGATATATGAGGGCGGCGCGCTTGGGTCGAGCTTCAACAGGGTGCTGCTTCTCCGGTGCGGGAGGGCCTATTCAGGCAGGGGGTATGAAGCCGATGGATCCAACGAGCAGACTGGGAACGCGCATTTGTATACTCGGCCCGTCCAACAGCGGGAAATCCACGCTTGCGCTGCGTTTGGGCACGGCGTTTGATCTCCCCGTAATCCATCTGGACCTTTTGCGTTATCAGTATGGCAGTTTTAGCACGTTGAGGCCGCTCGATGCGTTTCATGCAGATCATGCACGGGCAATTTCGGATGACCGCTGGGTGATCGAGGGGAATTACTCCTCCTGCATGGAAGATCGTCTGGCACGAGCGACCGGGTTGATCCTGCTGGACGCGTCAACCTGCCTCAGCCTGTATCGTTATCTGCGTCGCTGTGCACGTCCCGGCCAGCGTATAGGAGGGTTTGCGCGCGACACCTGCGAGCCCGTCAGTATCGCGATGCTGAGCCATATCGTCGGGCCGACGAGATTGAACAGGCGGCGCTACCAAACGATCTACGCCCGCTCGCGCTTGCCAAAATGCTTCCTCCCGACACCTCGTGCCGTCAATGAGTTCTGCCGGCACGCGGGACTGTGAGGAGGCGTAATGACGGCATCTGAAGTGGCACCGCCTATGTCAGCTTGTTTTTTCTATCAGGCTTCACCACGCCCGGTTCACGTGTGATCAACAGGGCGTCTGGTGGATAGCGGATTGTTCTCCGGGCGGCGCGCTCTGTAGGCGGGGCCAGCCATCATGGTTTCCTCAATCTTCTCAAGGGAGACCCCTCTTGTCTCGGGGATATACCGCAACACGAAGACCATCGACCCGAGGCAGAGCGCCGCAAAAAGCCACATGGAAAAGGCACCGTGAAAAGCCTCATTCAGGGCATGGTTGCCTGCCAGCATGGGAAAGCCTTGCGCCACCACGAAATTCATCACCCAGTTTGAAGCGACGGCGAGGCTCATGCCAATCGAGCGGATACGGTTAGGAAAGATTTCCGAAACGAGAATCCATGCGACAGGCCCCCAGGAAAGGCCAAACATGAGCATGTAAAAGAGAAGGCCGAACAGGGCGAGAAGTCCGGCATCCTGTCTGTAGAGGGCGACGGACGACACCAGAAGGCCGATGGTCATGCCGAGCGACCCCCCACAGGATCAGCGGACGTCTCCCCTTGCGATCGACAATCCAGGCTCCAATCATGCCCCCAACGATGTTGGCCACCCCAATCCAGATGGTCTGGAACAGGGCTTTCTGAAGGCTGCCGCTGTTCGTGCTCAGGAGCATCGGTGCGTAATAGACAACAATATTGATGCCGGTGAATTGCTGCGGGCCTGCGACCATGGCGCCCGCAAAGACGATCCATCTTGCGCGGCGGTCGCGCAGCACCGTCATGAGTGCAGGCCCCTGGCGGGTATGCTGCGTCATGGATTCCCGTATCTCAGCGATGAGCGAGCGCGCATGGGCCTCGTGCCCACGGATCACGTGCCAGCATGGTGATTCCGGAATGAGGAAGATTGTCACGCAAAAGACGAGGCGCGGAACAATCTCCGAGCCAAGCATCCAGCGCCAGCGCATTTCCTCAAGCCAGGCCGTGCTCGCACGGGCGGCGATCAGGTAATTGACGACATAAACGATCAGCGCGCCCAGAACGATGGCAAACTACTCCATCGACAAGGCCCGACCGCGCATGTCCTTTGGCGATACTTCAGACATGTACATGGGCGACACCGCAGAGGCGATGCCAACAGCCAGCCCACCTAAAATCCGGTAGATGATGAACTGGGTAAAATCAGGTGCAAGGGCGGCACCAATCGATTGCACGGAAAACAGGACGGCGCAGATGAACAGCGCCATCCGGCGCCCGAGCGAGCCACCCCGAGCCGAAGGCCCCGATGATGCAGCCCAGTATCACGCTGGAGACAGCCCAGTCAGTTGCGGCGTCGCTCAGATGGAAATGGGCCCGTATCGGCCCGATGGCCCCCGATATGACGGAGGTATCGTCGCCCAAGAGAATACCGCCCAGCGCTGCTACCGCGCAGATGCGAAGTACATAGGAGACATCGTGGCGCCCGGACGTGACGCCGACGAGTGACTGGATCCGTTTCATGCGCGACCTCCGTTTGCCGGGAAAGCGGTCTCGATTGCAGACGCGCGATGGGTCTCGCAGGAGCGACGACGCGAGGCAGGGGAGGGAAACGGAGGAATGATAGGGCGACCCAAAGATGACATTAAGTTAACGTCTGGAGCCTGGCCATGCGCCTGCGGAAGCGAATGCGAATTCTGATTGTTTCACATCAAGGCCGGACGGTGACCCTGTCACCGCCCGGGACAAGATCGGCCAGAACCACCGGGGCAGATTTCTGCCCGGTGAGGACGACTGATTTGTCAGGAGGAGATGGTCGTCATGCGCACCGCATTGCACGGTATTAAGAGTTTTCACTCGAATTTATTGACGGATATCCGCCTCTCGCATGAGGCGGGGGGTGACGATATGGAAATCTTCTATCCGAAGCTTGCCCGTTATCTTTCCTGCGGCGGTACCATCGATACCGTGCGAGGCATGGTACACGATGCCGGGATGGGCATAAGCCACGTGAGCGCGCTCGATCACATCGAGCGTCACGATGCGCCAGGGCGCGCAGCCCTGATGGAGGAAGCGGTAAAGATCACGCGCGAGGCGCATGATCTGGGCGCACCAACAGTCATAGTCCTCCCGCGCAACGGTGCCGATCATCTGGCAGAGCCTGCGCTCATGGATGTCATGGTGCAGAGTATCGCTTCAATTGCCGCGATCGGCGCCGATTGGGGTGTGTGATATATGATCGAGTTACCGGCCTTCACCCGTTTCCGGACCTTGACCCAGGCAAGAGAGGTTATTGCTCGTGTAGGAGCCGCCAATGTGGGGGTGGTTGTCGACTTCTGGCATTTTTACGGCTCGGGTGCCTGGTCTGCGGACCTCGCCGCTTTCGATCCTGCACGTATCTTCGGTGTGCATTTCTGCGACGGGCGTCTCCCTCGGGCTGATGAGGCCTGGGATGAGACCGTACTGCGTGACTGTCTGCCGGGGGAGGGGGAGATTGATCTGCCGGGGTGGTGCGCAGCCGTAAGGCGCAGTGGCTATGACGGCCCCTGGTCACTGGAGTTGATCAGCCCGGCACTCTGGGAATGTGATCCGGCCCTCCTTTTGCCACGCCTCAGAAAGGTACTGGTCGATCATATGGCACCTCAATGACAGTCGTAATCCTCTTGCGGAGAGGGGCTGTGTAACGGCGTTACATAGCCTTGATCTGGTCTAGCCCGGGCCGAAATGCTAGGAGCCGCAGATCAGGATCGTTCCGCAGAGAGAGTAATGCAGGCAGACCCCAATCAGGCAGGTATCGTCACAGCATCCGCGCTGCCGCTCGGCGCCTACCGGGTTGCTGTTCTTGTTCCCTGCTATAATGAGGAGGTGACCATAGGAGGCGTGGTGCGCGATATGCGTGCTGCCCTGCCGGAGGCGTGCATCTATGTCTATGACAATAATTCGAGCGACCGCACCGTCGCGCTGGCAAAGGAAGCTGGTGCGATTGTCCGTCGGGAGCGTTTACAGGGCAAGGGCCATGTCATCCGACGTATGTTTGCGGATATCGAGGCCGATTTCTATGTGCTGATCGATGGGGACGGCACCTATGAGGCGGCAGCGGCACCGCAGATGGTGCGCATGGCGCTTGAAAACGGGCATGATACCGTGATGGGTGTCCGCGTTCATGAAGCTGTTGCCGCTTATCGTCCCGGACATGTGCTGGGCAACAAGGTTCTGACCGGACTGGTTGTCAGTCTTTTTGGTCGTGGCCAGTCTGACATGCTCTCAGGTTATCGTGTCTTCAGTCGTCGCTTCGTCAAGTCCTTCCCGGCGCTTTCGTCGGGATTTGAGACAGAGACGGAATTCACGGTTCACACCTTGCAGCTCAACATGTCGATGGGCGAAGTCTCGACACGTTATATCGAGCGGCCGGAGGGATCATTTTCCAAGCTGAACACCTATCGCGACGGATTCCGCATTCTCGGGACAATCGTCAACTTGCTCAAGCAGGAACGTCCATTGCTGTTCTTCGGGGCCATCGGACTTGTGCTGGCGATATGCGGCGGCCTGATCGGGCTGCGTTCGGTCCTGGACTTCATCGAGACCCACACTGTGCCGCATCTCCCTTCCGCCGTGCTGGCAACCGGACTTGAACTCCTCGCGGCTCTGTCACTGGTTTGCGGGATGATTCTGAACAGCGTTGCGCTGGGCCGTCAGGAGAACAAGCGTCTGGCTTATCTGGCGCTTCAGGCTCCACCTTGTATTGATCTCTGACGTTTCACGGCACCAACGTCCATCAGCCTTAGTGCGTCTACGCGGCTTTTGGATACTCATCGCGTTTTCCCCTGGGGGATAGAGTCTTGCTTACCACTCTGAGATCAGCCCTGGCGCTTTCGCCCGTGCGCGTCTTCCTCTTTTTCGCGGCCATGATGGCGCTTTCATGCGTCCTGCTCATTCCGCCTGGGCAGATGCCTGATGAACGCAACCATTTTGCCCGAATTGTGCAGATCGCGCAGGGTGGGTTCGTTGGTATCAAACGCGATGCGGGACAGGCCGGGGGGTATCTGCCAGCAAATTTTCCCACTGAGGCGGAACTGCTGGACAACCTGCGTTTTCATGCTGAGAACAAGGTGAACCTCAATGAACTCTCGGCGCTTGCCGAACGTCATTGGGACAGAAACCGGAGCTGGGCGTCATTCGGTAATACCGTCATTTATGCCCCTATCACCTATCTCCCGGGCGCCTTTGTTACGCTCGTGGGTCGCCTGACACGGGCCACCATTATTCAGACCAGCATCATGGTGCACGTCGTCAATGCAGTCATAAGCATTGCCCTTTGTGCGCTTGGCATCGCAGTGGCGCGCCGGGGCGTGCTTTACCTGATGTTGCTCGCCAGCCTGCCGATGGTGATGGCGCTCAACGCTTCCTGTTCGCAAGATGGCCTGATCTTTGCTTTAGCCTTGCTTACTGCGGGGCTGCTCAGCCGGCTTGATGCTCTCAATCGCGGTTCTATCCGCTTCTGGGTCGGCATAACCTGTCTTTTTGCCATACTGACCGTCAGCAAGCCGCCCTTGCTGCTTTGCAGCCTGATCCCGCTTGGCTTTTTCCCTGGCAGAGAGTGGTTGGGACCGGGCCGCCGCAAACTCCTCTCTGTTGCGCCTTTCATGGCGAGCGTCGTGACCTTTCTGGTCTGGCAGCATTTCGGCATGACACCAACCAAGGTGCAGTTTCTGGACGGAACCGGAACATCAGATAGCGGTCAGGTACATTGGGTGCTGACCCATCCGCTCTCGCTGCCGATGCTCGCCTATACGACGCTCAAGGTGAATCTCGGTCACAACATTCATGAGTTCATCGGGGTACTTGGCTGGCTCGATACGCTGTTTCCTGTCTGGTTCTATCGTCTTGTTTACCTGACGATTATCGCAACGCTATGCTTCTGTGCCTATCCGGCGTTCAGGAACAAGGCGCTTGCCCAGAATGGGAGAACTGCTCTCGTCACAGTGGTCGCCATGCTGCTTGCTGTGGGGGCTGTCTATTTCTCGCTTTATGTCATCTGGACTCCGGTGGGCGCGCCTATCATCAATGGCGTTCAGGGCCGCTACTTCCTCCCGATTGCGCCCTTTCTGGCTCTGTTGTTTCCCCTGATGCCAAGGGCAGGCCAGCTTTCCCTGTCGGAAAGCACGCAGCGTTGGGCCATGCTGGGTATGACTGCTTTCCTGTGCTTTGACCTTGTGACGCTCACAAGCGTGCTGGCCGCACGCTTCTGGTAAGGGAGCGCCCTGCTCCCCGAACCTATGATGCGCGACAAAAAAGCCCGGCGTGACCGGGCTTTTTTGTCGCAAGAGGGCGCTTTATCGGGCTCTCAGAAACGCTGCGAGCGCCTCGGGGTAGAGGCGATGCTCCTGCTCCAGAACGCGTGCCGCAAGGGTGGAGGGTGTATCGCCCGGCAGAACCGGCACCTCGGCCTGGCCTAGTACCGGGCCTTCATCCACGCCATCAGTGACCAGATGGACCGTGCAGCCATGACGGGTATCACCCGCCGCCAGGGCGCGCTCGTGCGTATCCAGACCGGGATAGGCCGGCAGCAGGCTCGGATGGATGTTGAGCATGCGGCCAGCCCATCGCCCGACGAGATAAGGGGTGAGCACACGCATGTAGCCCGCAAGGCAGATCACCTCGATTCCTGCCTTTTCGAGACAGGCTTCAATGGCCTTCTCGTGTCCCGCACGATCTTTCGGGAAAAGGCGGTGATCGATCGCAACAGCTTCGAGGCCTGCGCTTCGTGCAGTCTCAAGCCCCGGTGCATCCGGGTTGTTGCTCAGCACAAGGGCAATGCGCGCCGGATAATCAGGTCGTGCACAGGCCTCGATCAGGGCATTCATGTTGCTGCCACGCCCTGAGATGAAAACAGCAATGGGGGTTTTATGGACAGCCATTGCCTCACTCACAGGGCGAAATCAACCTGGCCATCCAATGCATAGCGTGGGCCATTGGCGGTAACGTCGCCAATGCGATAGCCCTTTTCGCCACGAGCTTCGAGCATGGCCAGAACCTTTCCGGGTTCGGGCGTGATCAGAACCATGCCGATGCCGCAATTGAAGACCTTGAGCATCTCGTCATGCGCGACATTGCCCGTGGTGGCCAGCCAGCGGAAGACAGGGGGCACGGGCCAGGTATCGGCCTCGATTTGTACGCCCAGACCCTCAGGCAGGACACGGGGCAAGTTCCCGGGCAGGCCACCACCGGTGATGTGGGCGCAGCCATGCAGCAACCCGGCATGATGCAGGGCCATGACCGTTCGCACATAGAGCGCGGTGGGGCGCAGCAGGGCTTCGGCGAGCGTACTGCCCGGCTCGAAGGGGGCTTCGCTGTTCCATTGCAGACCGCTCATGGCCTTGATGCTGCGCACCAGCGAATAGCCATTGGAATGAACGCCGGTGGAGGGAAGGGCGATCAATGTGTCGCCTTCGGTGATGCCGGCGGGAAGCAGAGCAGAACGCTCGGCTGCGCCGACACTGAACCCGGCGAGATCATAATGCCCGGAGTCATACATGCCGGGCATTTCGGCAGTCTCACCGCCGACCAGTGCGCAATCCGTATCGCGGCAGGCCTGTGCAATGCCCTTCACGACACGGGCAGCATCTTCGACAGCCAGTTTGCCGGTTGCCAGATAATCAAGGAAGAAAAGCGGCTGAGCGCCCTGCACCACGAGATCATTCACACACATGGCCACCAGATCGACGCCGACCGTATCATGCTGACCGCTCTCGATGGCAACCATGAGCTTTGTGCCCACACCATCGGTGCAGCTGACAAGGATCGGGTCGGTGAAACCAGCGGCCTTGAGGTCGAACAGCGCACCGAAGCCGCCCAGACCACCCATCGTGCCCGGCCGGTCGGTCGATTTTGCTGCGGGCTTGATCGCCTCGACCAGCGCATCACCGGCCTCGATATCGACGCCGGAATCGCGATAGCTTGCTGAAGGGGAAATCGGATCGGTCATGCTGTCGCCTCGCTCGAAAAACCTGGCCGGTTGCGTTAGTATCTGTCCTTCTAATGGAGCCGACCCGGCTCGGAAAGGACCGGAACGGCTATTGAATGGACAAAGAAGCGGGAATTGACGGATTGGCGCCGGGCAACGCCGCCGCGCAACTCGCGCTGGCGCTGCGGCCGCCTGCGAGTGTTGCGGCCCGCCACTTCATTCCGTCGGCCTCCAACGCCCAGGCCCGCCACTGGCTGAATCAGACCGGCTGGCCCGATCGCAGGCTGCTGCTCTGCGGTGATGACAGCTGCGGCAAGTCGCATCTTCTGCACATCTGGGCAGCAAGACGTCAGGCCCGCGTTGTCGATGCGGCGACGCTGGATATGGCGCAGGTGGTGGAGATTGCGGGGACAGCCCATACCACGTTGGCGCTTGATCATCTGGAGCGTGTGACATCCGAGCGTGCCCTGCTGCATCTGCTCAATCTGGCGCGTGAGCATCGCACAACCCTGCTCATTGCCTCGCGTTACGCGCCTGTTCGTCTGCCCATCGTTCTTCCCGATCTGGCAAGCCGTTTGCGGGCTATCACGGTTGTGCCGCTTTTGTCGCCGGAGGATTCCCTGCGTTTTGCCCTGCTTCTGCGCCTGATTGCAGAACGTCAGATGATAGTCTCGAAGCCGATTCTCGATTGGCTCATGCACCATCTGCCGCGCACCTGCGATGCGATTGTGAGCGCGGTAGACCGGCTCGATCAGGCTGGGCTTGCTCATAACAGGCCACTCACGCGGGCCCTTGCACGACAGGCCCTGTCGGGGCTGCTGGATGAGCCCGCCCCCGGCGAACGCTGAACCTGACCACTCAGGCCGTCACCGGGCCGGAACGTTTTATGATGATTGGGTTAAGGGGTTTGACGCGCGCTGCTCACGGGCCGATGTTGTTACTTCTCATTAGACAGAAACAGGAAACGCAGCGCGTGACGTCGTCTTCGGAAAAGGACTCAAGGCCCGCCCCCTCCAAGGCACCACGCGCCACCCGGGCGAAAGCCCCAAGGGCGACGCGGGCCACGCGTGCCGTAGCCCGTATTCCCGACCCCGGAATCGTGACCTCGCCGACGCGGTTCATCAACCGTGAATTATCCTGGCTCGACTTCAACCAGCGCGTGATTGAGGAGGCAGAAAACAGCCGCCACCCGTTGCTGGAGCGCCTGCGCTTTCTGTCGATCAGCGCCAGTAATCTGGATGAATTCTATTCGGTGCGTGTGGCGGGGCTTGTCGGTCAGGTGCGCGAGGGGCTGGTCGCCCCCTCGGCTGATGGTTTGACGCCAGCGCGCCAGCTGACGAGCGTGCGCCGCAGCGCGGCAAAGCTCTTTGCGGCACAGCAGCGCATCTGGCGCCTCTTGCGCGGTGAACTCGCCCAGGCCGGGCTTCGCCTGTGCACGCGTGAGGAACTGACAGACGCCGAGCGCGAGAGCATCGCCGCCAAGTTCGAGAACGAGATCTATCCTGTTCTGACGCCGCTCGCCATCGACCCCTCGCACCCCATGCCTTTCATTCCGAATCTCGGGATGGCGCTGGCGCTACGCCTCAATGACCCGACAATCCCGGGATTTTCGATGGATGCGCTCATTCTGCTGCCTCAGCAGATCGACCGATTCATAAGGCTACCCGCGCCGCACAAGGAGGAGCCGGATATTCGACCCGATGTGCGCTTTGTGGCGCTAGAGGATGTCATCCGGCTGCACATAACGCGTCTTTTTCCCGGAATGGAAATTGCCGAGGGCGGGGTGCTGCGTATCATCCGCGACTCGGATGTCGAGTTCGAGGACGAAGCCGAGGATCTGGTGCTGTCCTACGAGACAGCGCTCAAGCAGCGTCGCCGTGGTGTGGGTATCCATCTTGCCCTTGACGCCTCCATACCGGAGAGCATGGGGCGTGAGTTCGCTGAAGAACTCGACGTGGCACGTGACGATGTGGTGGTTCAGCCCGATATCATCGGTGTGGTCGATCTCAAGCAGATGATCGTATCTGATCGCCCTGACCTGCTGTTCAAACCCTATACGCCGCGCTTCCCTGAGCGAATCCGCGATTATGACGGCGATTGCTTCGCAGCGATCCGCGCCAAGGATATCGTGGTGCATCATCCCTTCGAGAGCTTCGATGTGGTGGTGCAGTTTCTCAAACAGGCAGCGCTTGACCCCAACGTGGTGGCAATCAAGCAGACGCTTTATCGCACCTCGCGTGACAGCCCCATTGTGCGGGCGCTGATCGAGGCCGCAGAACTGGGCAAGTCGGTCACGGCGATGGTTGAATTGCGCGCGCGCTTTGATGAGGAAGCCAATATACGCCTCGCGCGGTCGCTCGAATCGGCAGGCGTCCAGGTGGTGTTCGGCTTCACCCATCTAAAGACGCACGCCAAGCTCAGCCTTGTCGTCAGGCGAGAAGCTGGTGGTCTGCGGTCCTACGCCCATTTCGGTACGGGCAATTATCATCCGATCACGGCGCGTATCTATACGGATCTCTCCTTCTTCACCTGCGATCCCCAGCTCGCGAGCGATTCGGCCAAGCTGTTCAACTACATGACGGGTTATGCGACCCCGGTGGATATGGAGGCGCTCGCTTTTGCCCCCATCACGTTGCGTGACACGCTCATGGACCTGATCGAGGGGGAGATCGCTCACGCCAAGGCCGGGCGCCCTGCCAAGATCTGGCTGAAGATGAATTCACTGGTCGACCCGGCCCTGATCGATGCGCTCTACCGGGCGTCACGCGCCGGGGTGAGGGTGGTCGGGATCATCCGGGGGATCTGCTGCCTGCGCCCCGGTGTGCCGGGTCTTTCGGAAAATATCGAGATCCGTTCGATCGTCGGTCGGTTTCTGGAACATGCGCGTATCTTCGCGTTTGGCAATGGCCATCGGATGCCGTCGCACAAGGCGAAGGTCTTCATCTCCTCGGCCGACTGGATGGGACGAAACATGGATCGTCGTGTCGAGGCGATGGTGCCGATCTTCAATTCGACCGTTCATGCCCAGATCCTGGGTCAGATCATGACCATGGATTTACGTGACACACTTCAAAGCTGGGTGCTTTCCTCACGTGGGGATTGGCATCGCGTATCTCCGGGGGCTAATCCCTTCTCGGCGCATGAATATTTCATGCATAACCCATCGCTCTCCGGGCGCGGTTCGGCAGCGAGGGAGAAACCGCAGGATAAGGATGCGGGCCGTCGTGAGCGGCCCGAACGTATCCGCGAAGATTGAGGAAGAGGGTAGAGTGACGGGTACTGACGCGCCAAAGGGCCATCATCGCGCCGCCATTGTCGATCTGGGATCGAATTCGGTCCGTCTGGTCGTGTTCGAGGGCGTCACCCGCAATCCGATCCCGATCTTCAATGAAAAAGCGACGCTGCGTCTGGGGCGCGGGCTTGAGCAGACGGGTCGCCTGAATGAGGAGGGGCTGAGACTCGCACGCGATGTCATGACCCGCTTCAATGCCATCGCACGCGCGATGGACGCCCACCCTTTCGAGGTGTTGGCGACGGCTGCGGTACGCGATGCCAGCAACGGGCACGAGTTTGTCGAGACACTGCATGAGTGTATGCCGGATGTGCCGATCCGTATCCTCTCGGGTGAGGAGGAAGCGGATTACGCTGCGACCGGCGTGCTCTGTGGTCTGCCGGATGCAGATGGCGTTGTCGCTGACATTGGCGGTGGCTCGCTTGAACTGATCCGTGTGGCAGGGGGGCGGCATCATGAGGCCTGCACCAAGCCATTGGGGGTGATACGCCTGTCTGACCGTTCTGGCGGCGACCTCAAGCGTGCGCGTGAGGTTGTGGAAGCCGATCTTGATGATGTGGCATGGCTGCCTGCCCTGAAAGGAAAGCCGCTCTATCTGGTTGGCGGTGCATTCCGCGCCCTGGCCCGGTTGCAGATTGCCCGCACGCATTACCCGCTCAATATCGTTCATCTCTATACGCTGGGTGCCGACGAGGCGCGCGAGATGGTGACGTGGCTGATCGATACCCCGCGCAAGATGCTGGAAAAAGTACCCGGCTTTCCGCGCAAGCGTCTGGACGATGTCCCGTTCTCCGCAACCGTCCTGCGACGTCTGATGCGTATCGTGCAGCCATCACAGATCATTTTCAGCGTCGATGGCCTGCGTGAGGGCTGGTATATGCGCAAGGTCGGGCAGGAGGTTGCTGCACTCGACCCCTGTCGTGCGCTGGCTGATGAGACCGCGCATCGTCTGAGCCGCAGCATGGAGCTGCCCGATGATCTCGTGCGCTGGACAGCGCCGCTGTTCCAGCATGAAACGCCGTCCGAAACCGCATTGCGCGATATGGCCTGTCGTATGTCTGACATCGGCTCGTTCGATCACCCCGAATATCGCGCAGCCCAGACCTATCTACGTATCATGCGTATGCATGGCGTTGGTTTCGACCACCAGTCACGCGCCTTCGTCGCCCTGACACTGGCGGTCCGCTACGAGGCCGACCCGGCCGATCCCCTTATGGAAGTCTCGCGGCGTCTGCTCTCACCCGATGATTGCGACCGCGCCGTGCAGCTCGGCTTTGCGCTTCGCCTTGCCTATACGATCTGCGGTGGCACGTCGGCGCTTCTCAAGAATACCTCCCTCTCGATCGAGGACGGGATTCTCTGGCTGAGCCATAACGAGCAGAGCAGCTTTGCTGCGGGTGGTGGGGTCAAGCGTCGCCTTGAGCGGCTGGGCCAGAGCATGGCTCTTTCGGCGGCGACGCGGGCATGCTGAGGGGCAGTCGGGATCGATCCCTGTCTCCCCGATCAAATCGTGCTTTGCCGCGCATCATCAGGCGCGTAATGTGGCGGGTGGGTGTCGCCGTTGCGGCGCTCGGCATCGGTCTTGCACCCGCCTCCCGCGCCGCCACGGTAATCCACAAGGATCATGATCCGGATATTCTCTGGAAGCTCGTCAGCGCGAAGTGCTCCAAAGGGACGAAGCCCTGTGTGATCTATGACCAGGCACGGGGTATTGCCCTGCTGCATTCGCTTGAGGGGCGTGGGCAATATCTTTTGATTCCCACGGATAAGGTAGCGGGGATGGAAAGTACGGTCCTGCTCCGCCCTGAAACGCCCAACTACTTCGCCGAAGCCTGGGCTTTCCGTGAACGCGTTGGTGCGGCCTATGGGCATCCTGTTCCGGACCGGCTGCTCGCCCTTTCGATCAATTCGTCACGCGGGCGCTCGCAGAACCAGTTACACATCCATTTGGATTGCGTGGACCCTGAGGTGAGGGCGACACTGGACCGGTACGGTGACCGTATCGGGCCAAGCTGGTCGTTTCTGCCTGTCCCGCTGGGTGCACATCGTTACCGCGCCCTCTATCTCTCGACGCTGAACGGCTCGCCATTCAGGATACTTGCAGGTTCCTTGGCCCATCCCGAACAGGAAATGGGAAATCATACCCTTGTCCTCGTGCCGCTCGGCACCGGTTATGCGTTGCTTGATGACGTGGCGCATGATGATGATCATGCCTCCGGCGAAGAGCTGCAGGACCATGCCTGCCATGTTCTCGACAGAGCGCCCCGATCTGTCCCCTGAGGGGCGCTGGGCAAGTGGCTGAACGTCTAGGGCCGCGGCGACGCCTGGTCGCACTGTGCGCCTGAAACAGGCTCGATCTCACCGGATTGCCGGGAGATCGAAAAATCCGTGCGATGGAATCAAAGCCCCGGCGTAACCCGCCGGGGCTTAAGCTGATCACTCGATCGTCTTGAGAATGCGGCCGATCGTCTCGAAGATGCGATCGATCTCGTTCTTCTCGATGATCAGCGGCGGTGAAATGGCGAGGATGTCACCTGTGTAGCGCAGCAGCAGTCCTTCATGGAAGGCGCGCTCGAACACCTCGAAAGCGCGTGTCGTTTTGGCGATGCGGGGGGCAAGTTCGATGCCGGCCACAAGCCCCTCATTGCGGATATCGACCACATGGGGCGCATCCTTCAACGAGTGGGCAGCCTCCTCGAAATACGGCGAGAGTGCGGCCGCACGTTCGAACAAATGCTCCTCTGCATAGGTGTCGAGCGTGGCGATGGCAGCCGCACAGGCGATGGGGTGGGCCGAATACGTGTAGCCATGCGGCAGGTCGATGGCCTCGCGCGGTCCCTGCATGAACGCGTCGAAAATCTCATCGGATACGATATTGGCACCCATGGGGATCGTGCCATTGGTAATACCTTTGGCGACCGTCATGATGTCAGGCACGACGCCGTATTTCTCGGCGGCGAAAGACGCGCCCAGACGACCGAAGCCGGTAATGACCTCGTCGAAAATCAGCACGATGCCATGCTTGGTGCAGATCTCGCGCAGGCGTTTGAGATAGCCTTTCGGCGCTGGCAGCACGCCGGTCGAGCCAGCCATCGGCTCGACGATAACAGCCGCAATGTTCGAGGCGTCATGAAGGGCGACGATGCGCTCCAGATCGTCAGCCAGTTCCGCACCATGTTCCGGCAGGCCGCGCGAGAAGGCGTTGCGACGCAGATCGAGCGTATGGGGCAGATGGTCCACCCCGGTCAGCAGCGAACCATAGAGCTTGCGATTGCCCGAAATGCCGCCGACCGAAATGCCGCCAAACCCGACGCCATGATAGGCGCGTTCACGTCCGATCAGGCGGGTACGTGTGCCTTCGCCACGGAGGCGATGATAGGCGATGGCGATCTTGAGCGCCGTATCGCCTGCTTCCGAGCCGGAATTGCAGAAGAAAACGTGGTTGAGCGGATTCGGGGCCAGGCGCGCGACACGGTCTGCGGCCTCGAACGCAAGGGGGTGGCCCATCTGGAAAGCGGGAGCAAAATCGAGGGTCGCGACCGTCTTCTGCACGGCTTCCACGATACGCGGTGCCCCGTGGCCTGCATTGACGCACCAGAGACCGGCGCAACCATCCAGGACTTCGCGGCCTTTATCATCCCGGTAATACATACCTTTTGCCGAAACGAGCATGCGCGGGGCATCGCGAAACTGGCGATTGGCCGTGAAGGGCAGCCAGAGGGCGTCGTGGTTGCTGTCGGCAAATGGTGTGGTCATTGTCTCGATCCGGCTCCTTGTGGAAACATCAGGAGAAAATCGTGGCACGGGGCGCAGGATCTGGAAAGTAAGAAGAACTTGCGCAAGCTTTAATTCGGCAGGGGGTAAGATGGGTTCGGCTCGAGGGGCGCTGCTCGCGCTGGCAGTGGGGGCTTTTGCCATAGGCACAACCGAGTTCACCCCTATGGGGTTGTTACCGGTCATCGCCCAGGATCTTCACATCAGCGTGCCCAAGGCCGGGTCGCTCGTAAGTGCCTATGCCTTTGGTGTCATGTTGGGGGCGCCCGTCATGACGCTGCTGCTGGGGGCCGTATCGCGCAAGGCCGCCCTAGTCGGGCTGATGGGGCTTTACATTATCGGCAACCTCGGTGCCGGGCTCAGCCACAGCTATGCCGTTCTGATGATCTGGCGAGTGATCACCAGCCTGTCACACGGGGCGTTTTTCGGCCTCGGGGCTGTTGAGGCCTCAAGTGTCGTGGCGCCCGAGCGTCGTGCCTCGGCGGTGGCGTCGATGTTCATGGGGCTGACCATCGCAAATATCTTCGGCGTACCTGCGGCAACCTGGCTGGGCGACACCATGGGGTGGCGTAGCGCCTTTCTGGTGACGGCGCTGCTCGGCGCCCTGGCCGTGCTCGCCCTCAGTCTTGCCCTGCCACGACGTGGCAGTAATCCAAGCCCGGATATCCTTGGCGAATTGCGTGTTCTCGCGGGCGGTGAGGTGTTGTTAGCCCTCGCAGTCACCACCCTTGGTGCAGGGATCATGTTCGTTCTCTACACCTATATCGCCCCCTTCCTGCACAGCATCACCCATGCCGGTGAGGGACTCGTCACCCTCGCGCTCATGACGATCGGCGTCGGTTTCAGCATTGGCGCAGCGCTTGGTGGTCGTCTGGCCGATCGCTCCACGCGTTTTGCCCTGTTGCTGATGCTGCCCGTGCTGGGTGGCATCATGCTGATCTACCCGTTCATTGCGGTAACGCCGATTGGTGCCATACTCGGTATTCTGGTCTGGAGTGCGGCCTCTTTCGCCATCATGCCGGCGTTGCAGATGCGCACGATGCAGGCGGCACAACGCGCCCCGGCTCTGGCGTCGTCAGTCAATATCGGCGCCTTCAACCTTGGCAACGCGCTTGGTGCCTGGCTGGGCGGTGCGGTCCTGTATCAGGGGCTGGGCTATGGCGCTGTTTCGATGAGTGGTGCCGCACTCGCCGTTGTCGCTATCCTGATTGTTCTGCTTGTCCGTGTACCCTCAGCGGCCCGAGGGTAGACTATCGGATAGACCCTCTCCGTTTGGTGAGCCTCAGGCCGCTATGTCCTTCCGGGCAAGAACGAGGGCCAGGATTGTTTCCGCCGCAGCATGAAAATCGCTTTCTTCGAGCGTTTCCTTGCCAAGCAGGGCGGTTACCTGAGGCTGCATATCTGCATACCATTGTGTCATGGCCCAGAGACAGAACAGGAAATGCGTCGGGTCGACCTGTGGAATCTCGTCTCGCGCCATCCACACCCTGAACGTTTCGCCGAAAGGCGCAACCGCCTCACGCAGGGTTGTCAAGAGGTAATCATGCAGATAGCGCGCGCCCCCGATGATTTCGTGTGCGAAAAGGCGTGAAGCATGCGGATTGGCGCGCGAAAAGGCGAGCTTGGAGCCGATATAGGCACGTAGGGCCGTAGACGCTGTATTCTCGGGGCGGAGCCAGATTTCGCATTCCTGGAGCCATTCCTGTACGGTGCGCCGAAGCACTTCCTGATACAGGGTTTCCTTGGTGGAGAAATAATAATGAATATTGGCTTTGGGAATTCCAGCTTCCCGAGCCACAGCGGCAATGCTCGCACCGCTGAATCCATGTTCGGAGAAGATCTTTTCGGCGGCTTCCAGAATGGTCACGACCGCAATTTCCCGAGGCGCGCCCAAAATTATCTCCTGACTGCTCCGTTGTATACGACCGTGTCTAGGCGGGTATTGGGGTATTTGCAAGTAGTTGAGACGATATTTGGGCAACCTGAACCGGAATTCATAAAATAGGCCTCCCGCTGTTTGTGCACAAGAGGGATAGACTAAGAGGAGATGTTCTGTTTCACTTAAGGAACGAGATCTCAATACAGGACGTGGCGGGTATGAAAAGCGATTGTTTGAAGCAAGGACATGTCCCGGCACGACGGTCTTGTGAGCCGTCTTTGCAACTGTGAAGATGCTGCAACTGTATCTTGGCTTCACAGGAGCGCCGCCTATCATGATTTTCCCGTCTATCGTCCGACCCGTTTCTCGCAGGTGTTCAAATCGTTTCGGGCGCGCATTGGGGCTTGCGGCCATGCTCGGGTTTGCCGTTTCCGGCGTTGCCCAGGCGGCACCGGCCAATGTGGGTGATGCGGAGATTGCCGCTACTGCCTATCATGACAGCGGGGCTTATGATCGTGAGTTTGCTGCCGTGATCGAGGAGGCATCGGAGTGGGTTCGTCTGCGTGCCACGCATGTGAGCCGGCCGGCCATTGTTCTGGATATCGACGAGACATCGCTTTCCAACTGGCCTGAGATACAGGCCAATCATTTCGCCTATTTTCATGATGGCCAGTGCGATGTCCTGCCCAAGGGGCCGTGCGGTGTGATGGCCTGGGAGATGAGCGCCAAGGCGCAGGCATTCCCCTCCACACTCGCTCTTTATCGTATGGCCCAGCAGCATGGCGTGTCCGTGTTTTTCGTGACCGGGCGCAGTGAGAATGAGCGTGCCGATACGGCACGCAACCTTGAGGCTGCGGGCTATACCGGTCGGTCAGGCCTCGTGCTCCGGCCCGAGGGCAGCCATACGCCATCAGCCTCCGACTACAAGGCAGCGGCCCGAAGCGAGATTGAACAAAAGGGCTACCACATCATCGCCAATATCGGTGATCAGCCCTCCGATCTGGCAGGCGGTCATGCCGATCGCGGTTTTCTTCTTCCCAATCCATTCTATCGGGTGCCCTGACATGCAGAACAAAGCGCTCCGTGACCTCGCCAGCCGGGTTCATGAGGATCTTCAGAAAATTGCCTATGCGTCGGGTCCCTGGGTCTCGTCCACGCTGACCCATCATGGTGAACCGGTACTTGATGTTGCGGTGATCGGTGGCGGGCAGGGAGGTCTCTCGACCTCTTTCGCGCTTCGTCGCATTGGCGTGCATAACGTTCGGGTATTCGAGCGCGCAAAGAAGGGACAGGCGGGTCCGTGGGTCACTTTTGCCCGTATGATCACGCTGCGCACGCCCAAGCATGTGACTGGCCCCGATCTCGGCATCCCCTCGCTGACCCCACGAAGCTGGTTTGAGGCGCGTTATGGCAAGGATGCCTGGGAGTCGCTGGGCAAGATCGACCGGCGCGACTGGCAGGCCTATCTTGACTGGTATGAGGAGACGCTTGCTCTCCCCGTAGAGCATGACCGTGAACTGGTCGATGTCGTCTGGCAGGATGGCCTGCTGCATCTTCAGTTCCGCTCGCAGGAGGGAGAGATCTCTCATGTCTGGGCACGTCGCCTTGTGCTGGCGACCGGCATTGAGGGCAGCGGGTCATGGCATGTGCCGGAATTCATACGCGAGGCGGTGCCCAGCCATCTCTACGCCCACACGCACCAGCCTATCGATTTCGAGGCGTTGCGTGGCAAGCGTGTCGGTGTGCTCGGCGGTGGCGCCTCTGCCTTCGATAATGCGGCGACCGCGCTGGAAGCCGGTGCCAGTTCGGTTGCCGTCTGCATACGCCGCAAGACCCTGCCGCGTATCAACCCGTATCGCTGGATGGAAAATGCCGGTTTCCTGGCCCATTTCCCGGCGCTGCCCGATCTGACACGCTGGCGCTTCATGCGCCGCATCTTCGATCTCAATCAGCCGCCGCCGCAGGACACATTCTGGCGTTGCAGCCGTCATGACGGGTTCAGCTTCCACGGCGATACCCCTTGGCTCGGCGCGCGCTGTGAGGATGAGACCATTACTGTCGATACGCCTCACGGGACGATGGAATTTGACTTCCTGATTATCGGCACCGGCTTCGTAATCGATTTCAGCAAGCGGCCGGAAACTGCGTCCGTTGCCGAAAACGTCGCGCTGTGGCGCGATCGGTTCGAGGCCCCTGAGGGCGAGGAAAGCGCCGTACTGGACTCCTACCCCTATCTTGGCTCGCAGAGCCAGTTCCTGCCGCGCGACCCGGCGCATCCGGATGCCGCCATGCTGGGGGCAATCTATAATTTCACCTTCGCAGCGACGCCGAGCATGGGGCTTTCGGGCGCCTCGATCAGCGGCATGCGCTATGGCGTGGACCGTCTGGCCCGCTCGATCGCCTGCGATCTGTTCGTTCAGGACGGTGAAAAGCACCTTGAGAGCCTGCTCGCCTATGACGCGGAGGAACTCGTCAGTCTCGGTCGGGAGGGTGAGGAGCAGGCATGATTGACGACGCCACGCTCAATGCGCGTGCGGCTGCGCTCGATCTGACGATTCCGGTCGATTGCCAGCCGGGCGTGCTGGAAAATCTCGCCTTGTTGGCGCGGTACCAGAAGCTCATCCTGTCGCTCGATCTGCCCGAGCGCACTGAGCCCGCTTTCGAGTATCATCCATGAACGCCATCGAGATTGCGCGCGCTGTCAGGTCGGGCGAACGCAGCGCCTTCGGCTTGATCGAGAGCTGCCTGGACCGTGTTACACAGCGCGATGGCACCATCAATGCCGTCACACGCCTTCTGTCGGAGCGGGCGCTCAATCAGGCGCGCCGCATCGATGCTCTTGTGGCCGAGGGGATCGACCCCGGACCGCTGGCGGGAGTACCTTTTGGCATCAAGGACCTGTTTGATGTGCAAGGTCTGGTGACTACGGCTGGGTCGCAGGTTCTGGCTGGCGAAGCGCCGGCCGATTGTGACGCGCTGCTGGTTCGCAGGCTGATCGAGGCTGGTGCCATACCGCTCGCAACGACCAATATGGATGAATTCGCCTACGGTTTTGCGACCGACAATGCTCATTATGGCATGACGAAAAACCCGCATGACGGCGCGCGTCTCGCTGGTGGGTCTTCCGGTGGCTCCGCGGCAGGCGTCGCTGCAGGATATTTTCCGCTTTCCCTTGGTTCCGACACGAATGGCTCGATCCGTGTGCCGGCATCGCTGTGTGGCGTGTGGGGGCTGCGTGCCACGCAGGGTTTGCTGCCGGTATCAGGGTCTTATCCTTTTGTCGCGAGTCTCGATACGGTCGGGCCTTTTACCGCCAGCGCTGCCGATATGCGTGTGATGGTGGAGGTGCTGAGCGCGTCACCCCTGGCGCGGGTGGATGTTGCAGGGCTGAACATGGCGCGGCTTGGCGGCTGGTTTGCCCAGGATATGTCGCCTGAGATGGAAGCCGCTCTCGCAGCTTTCTGCACGGCCCTGTCGATACGCCACGAGATCGTTCTGCCAGAGGTTGCAACGGCGCGTGCCGCGGCATTTGTCATCAGCGCATCCGAAGGGGCAGGGCTGCATCTCGATCGCTTGCGTCACAGCGCGGAGCAGTATGATCCGGCGGTGCGTGATCGCCTGCTCGCAGGGGCGCTTGTGCCTGCACCGCACGTCTTCAGAGCACACAAGATCCGCCACTGGTTTCGT
Source organism: Asaia sp. A2 (assembly GCF_057319415.1). Lineage (NCBI taxonomy): Bacteria > Pseudomonadati > Pseudomonadota > Alphaproteobacteria > Acetobacterales > Acetobacteraceae > Asaia > Asaia sp. A2. The sequence continues at coordinate 58,163 of NZ_JBXWTO010000001.1, read as the reverse complement.
GAGCGTATGCATGAGGCCTTCCTTGAGGCAGATATTCTTGTTGCACCCGCCGTGGTCGGCCCCGCGCCGCGGATTGACACGCCCGTCATCGAAATTGGTGGTCAACCGGTTTCTGCGCGTGCCAATCTCGGCCTTTATACCCAGCCCCTGACTCTGGCCGGTTTCCCGGTCCTGACCGTGCCTCTGGCCATCGACGCCAATACCGGCAGCGGGATGCCGCTTGGCGTCCAACTCGTGGCGCAGCCGGGGCGGGAAGATCGTCTTGTCGCGCTCGGTGAGGCGCTGGAACGCGCTGGCGTCGCTCGCGCCCGTATTCTGGAGGATTGATGCTTTTCAGCGCACGCTCCCGCAAGGGAATGGTTACCGCCCCGCATCATCTTGCGGCGCAGGCGGGGAGGGATATCCTCAAGGCAGGTGGCAACGCGGTAGAGGCGGCCGTGGCTGTGGCCGCAACCCTGTCTGCGGTTTACCCGCATATGACCGGCCTTGGGGGAGATGGCTTCTGGCTCATTCGCCGCCCTGATGGCGAGACCGTGGCCATTGATGCGTGCGGCAGGCTCGCCCAGAATGCGACGCCTGAGCTCTACGCGGAATGTGACAGTGTGCCCTGGCGTGGCGGGCTGGCAGCCAACACGGTTGCCGGTACGGTTGCGGGCTGGTCGCGAGCGCTCGCCTATGCAGGAGGGGCGTTGCCTCTCTCGACATTGCTGGCCGATGCCATCGATCACGCCGAGAGCGGCATGGTGGTAACGGAGAGCATGGCCGGGCTTATGGCAGCCCATCTGGACGTGTTGAGCTACATGCCCAATTTCAGCGGCCTGTTCCTGCCACAAGGCGATATGCCGATTGCGGGCGCCGTGCACAGCAATCCGGCGCTGGCGCGCACGTTGCGGCGCCTTGCCAATGCCGGTCTGGGCGATTTTTATCATGGCAAGCTGGCCGATCAGATCGCGGCTGATCTTGCGGCCTGTGGTTCGCCGGTCAGCCGCGACGACCTCAATCATCATGAAGCCCTCCTGACGAAGCCGCTCGAGACCAGCCTTCACCATGGTCGCTTCTTTAATATGGTCGCACCCACACAGGGCGCGGCTTCCCTGCTGATTCTGGCTCTGGCCGAACGGCTGGGCGTGACCGGGGCTGATACGGTTGACGACATTCATCGCTGGGTTGAGGCGACGAAGGCCGCCTTCATCTGGCGCGATCGGGTGATTGCCGATCCTGCCATCATGGAAACCTCCCCACAGGCGCTTTTGTCCGATCAGGCTGCTCTGGATGAAATGGCGGCCTCCATCGATCTGAGCCGTGCGGCACCCTGGCCCCATCAGACCCAGCAGGGCGATACCACGTGGTTTGGCGTGATGGACTCGCAGGGCTGGGCGGTCAGCATGATCCAGAGCCTCTATTTCGAGTTCGGCTCGGGCATCGTGCTGCCGGAGAGCGGCCTGGTATGGCAGAATCGTGGGGCCAGTTTCGATCTCGTACCCGGGCGTCTGCGCAGCCTCGTGCCGGGGCGCAAGCCTTTCCATACGCTCAACCCTGCAATGGCCGCGCTCAATGATGGAAGTCTGCTGGCCTATGGCACGATGGGCGGCGAGGGGCAGCCGCAGACTCAGGCAGCCATCGTGGCGCGAAACGTCATCGCCGGGCTGAGCCTTCAGGAATCGATCACGGCGCCGCGCTGGTTGCTCGGGCGCACCTGGGGCGAAACCACCACAACGCTCAAGATGGAGACGCGCTTTGGCCCGGAAATCCTTGAGGGGCTGAGCGCGCTTGGTCACGACGTCGAGAGTCTGACGCCATTTGCCACAGCGATGGGTCATGCCGGGGCTATTCGGCGCTATGAGGATGGCACAATGGAAGGGGCCACCGATCCGCGCAGCGATGGCGGCGTGGCGGCGCTTTGAACGGGAAAGAACGAACAGGCATGACACAGGCATATCCACGCGACCTGCTGGGCTATGGTGCCAATCCCCCCGACGCCGCATGGCCGGGGGGCGCCCGCGTCGCCGTCCAGTTCGTTCTGAATTACGAGGAAGGTGCCGAAAATAACGTTCTGCATGGCGATGCCGGTTCCGAGGCCTTCCTGTCCGAGATGGTCGGTACCCGTTCGATTACCGGTGCGCGCTGCATGCAGATGGAAAGCCTGTATGAATACGGCGCTCGTGCCGGTTTCTGGCGTCTTCACCGGCTTTTCACCGAGGCAGGTCTGCCCCTTACGGTTTTCGGTGTGGCAATGGCTCTTGCCCGCAATCCCGATGCTGTAGCGGCCATGAAGCAGGCAGGCTGGGAGATTGCATCCCACGGCTACCGATGGATCGATTATCAGGACATCCCTGAAGCAATCGAGCGTGAGCATATCCGGGAAGCCATCAGGCTGCATGAAGAGGTCACGGGGGAGGCCCCGCTGGGCTGGTATCAGGGTCGTACCAGCCCGAACACCGCCCGGATTGTCGCCGAGGAAGGCTGCTTTGTCTACGACGCCGATTCCTATGCCGACGATCTGCCCTATTACGACCGTCGTTATGGCCGGGCACAGCTGATTGTGCCCTATACGCTCGATGTGAACGACATGAAGCTCGTTGCGCTCAATGGTTTTACCGAAGGCGAGCAGTTCTTCCGTTATCTGCGTGATACCTTCGACATGCTGTATCAGGAGGGCGGGCGCATGATGTCTGTCGGCCTGCATTGTCGCCTTGCAGGCCGGCCCGCCCGTGCGCTGGCGCTCAAACGTTTCATCGCCCATGTGCAGGCCCATCAGGATGCCTGGGTTGCGACACGGCTCGATATCGCCCGTCACTGGCAGGAGCATCACCCCGCATGATCACCGCGAACACTCGGGAAGAATTCGTATCGGCCTATGGCGATATCTACGAGCACACGCCCTGGATCGTGGCCGAGGCGTGGCCTCAGGCGCCCTTTTCAGGCCCGGAGGCCATGATTGCCGCAACATCGCAGATCATACGCGATGCCGATCACGAAAGGCAGAAAGCGCTGGTCAAGGCCCATCCGGAGCTCGCACGTAAGTTTGGTGTGGACCCCGATCTGGGCAGGCTCTCGGCGGCCGAGCAGGAGGGGGCGGGTCTCGACAGGTTGAGCGAGGCTGAATTCATCGCCTTTCGCGCCCTGAACGAGGCCTATCAGGCACGTTTCGATATGCCGTTCGTCATCTGTGTCCGACAGGCCACCAAGGAGCGTATGCGTCAGGAGATCGAACGTCGGCTGGCGCAGTCACCGCAGGAGGAACTGGCTGAGGCCCTCGGTCAGATCGACCAGATTGCATTGCTCAGACTCAAGGACAGGACAGCATCATGACCAGCCTTTCCACCCATGTTCTCGACACGGCAGGAGGCGTGCCCGCACAGGGTATGACGATCACCCTGCTTCATGATGATCGCGTGCTCTATGCCGGCGCGACAAATGAGGATGGCCGCTGTCCCGGCCTGAAGGATATCGCAGTCGGGGCAGGTGCTTATGTGCTTCGCTTCGACGTGGCGGCCTATTTCAGGGGGCGTGGGCATAATCTGCCCGAGCCGCCGTTTCTGGATGTGGTGCAGATCGATTTCGGCATGACGGGAGCCGGGCATTACCATGTGCCGCTGCTGGTCTCGCCCTTTGGCTATTCGACCTATCGGGGAAGCTGAGAGGTTTTCGGTCTCGACCTGATCGGGCAATACGGGACCGCGGCCAACACGGCGTGACAGCAGAAAGGCCTGGGGCCCGCAAGGCACTCAGTAGGATTTCAGCAGTTTATCCAGGTAATCGAGTTCGCTCTTGGGACGGGTACGGTCTGCGTCGCGTCGCCGCAACTCACGCTCAATGGCCCTTGCTTTCTCGCGGCTATCCGCATCAGGCACCGTACCATCCGTATCGGCACCGGAATGCCCTTTGCCCATCTTCCGCCCCAGGGGATCGCGATCATTCCTGTCACCCGACTGGCCATCGCCATCATCGTCATCATCACTATCGGCGCGACCCTGGCCTTTCTTGTCCTTGCCACCCTCGGCATGACCGGTACTTCCCATGGTCGGAAGCAATGCGAGGGGGCCGCCGCCGTGGTTTTTGCCTTTTTGCGCTTCGCTCATCTGCTGACCGGTCTCGGCGAGATCCTTGAGCACCTTGCGTATGGCAATCTCGGCAGGGCCGTCCTGTGCCGTGGCGAGGGCGGTGCGGGCTGATTTCATGTCCTGATCTGCCTTGATCAGGCCAGGCATCGACTTGCCGGTCAGGCTTTTGATGTCGTCGTTCAGCAGGCGTGTCACCATCTGCAGGGCACGCTGGACGGCATGGTCGTTGCGTCGCTCCTCATGCTGCAAAGTGGCTTCCTCCGGGGACGGGGGAGAAGGTTCGGGAGGGGGCGCGGCCTCATCCATGTCGGGTGGCGGTGCCATGCCGAGGCGCTTGAGGAGTTCAGCGGTGGACATGGCGCCGACATCCTGCCCCGGGGCATTCTGGTTCATCATGGCTTCGCGTGCGGCGCGCTGCCCCGGATTCAGGCGGGATTGCGCATGGTCGAGCAGTACGGTCTCGCGCTTGACGAGATCGTGCAATGCGGCCTTCTGGGCTCGCGCCCGTGCCTGTGCCTGAAGCTGCTGGGCAATCTGCGCCAGATCCTGTGGTGTGGCCGTGCGCATACGCTCGGCCATTCGCGAGAGGTCGTCCAGCCGTTTGATCGCCTCATCAGCATTGCCATTGGCCGCGTCCGATTGCAGACGGCGCATGAGACGCGATACCGGGTCCGAACCATCATCGGGTGCGTCACCGATGTCGGGAATGACCGTGCCAAGCTGCATGCTGCGTTGCATCAGGGCCTGCATGCGTCGACTCAGGGCCTCGCGCAGTGTTTTCATGCGCGAGGCAAGCTCCTGCTGCTCGGCTTCGCTATGACCGGCAGGGCCTAGCGCACGCATATGGGCAATCTGGTCCTGTACGGCCTTCTGGGCCGCGCGGATTTCCAGATTGGCCTGCGCTGTGTCACGGTCTGTAGCGCGCAGATCCTCAAGATAGAGCGCCACCGCCCAACAAAGACCGATCGTGTTTTCTCTGGCGCTGTCGGAGTCAGGATCCTCAAGCTGGGCCGCGGCGTAGAGTAAAGCGAGGATGCTGCCTTTTTCGGTCACAGGCAGAGTGCTCGCTATCGCCTTGAGTTCGTCCGCTGTTTGGGCGGCGGTTTCGCGGTCAAGGCCGAAACGATGCCTGAGGCTCACCAGGGCACGAGCTGCGGGGTCATGAAAGACCCTCGTAGGGAGCGTCACTGTTTCGCTCGTGCTGTAACGCGTCCGTCCGCTGCGGCTTGTGGCCTTGAGACGAAGGGTGACCACTTCTCCGGCCCACAGCGACGCCGTCAGATCACTCTGGAATGTGCCTTCAGCCTTGGCTGGTGTTCCCTTGAGAGGGATGGTCACCACGAGCGGAGGCAGGGCCGGGTTGGCTTTGAGGGTAATTTCCGCGTGCAGGTTTGCTACGCCATGTGCCTGAGCGACACGCCAGGGCATGACGAGATCGCTGTTATCCTTTGCGGCGACCGGCGGCGCTGCCCAGGAGACGTCAGGCGCAAGATCGGGGATGATCTTGAATTGCCACTCCCCAACCGTACGACCCCGCGAACGGATGGAAATCCTGCCGCTATGGGCGAGGGTGGCGGTGAAACTCCAGCTCCCGGGATCGAGTTGCCTTGAAACAACATCACTTGTTTCGATGCCAAGAAGATGAGGCCCCGAGCGTGCCCCGGTCACATGAATCGTGAGTCTGGCATCCTGGGGCAGGGGCGCAGGGGTGGTTGCGTTTGTAAGAAATACCGGAGCGCCGGGGGCATAGCCCGGCATATCCACCCAGGCCTCGATTTGCGGCATTGGGACATCGACGTCATCTACACCTGGCAGGAAGGCCGCCTCAAGACGCGAGGGGGCAGCAGGGCCAGCAACGATGACGAGACCAATCAGGCACGCGCCGAAGCCTGCCCACGCCAGCTTCCGGCCCGTCGTCCAGACCAGCCTTGGCCAACCTGTTTGCAGCTGCCCGATATTGCTGTGCAGGCGCTGCATGTGAATTTGCCACAGGGCGGTCTCTGCGCCGTCTGCCGGGTAATCGTCCAGAGCGGCCAGGGGATGATGAGGCAACCCCGAGGCCTGCTCGATGCGCCGATCGATTTTTTCAGGCGAGGGAGGGGGCAGTTGGCCAAGGTTGCGCGCCGCAAGCGCCATGGCCCCGCCGGCAACGCCGGCCAACAGAAAAGCGTGCAGCGTGTCGGGCAAGGATTGCGGGAGGCGAAGCAGTCCCGATATGGCGTAAGCTCCGACCAGTGCCAGAGGGCGCTGGGCCGCAGACCAAGCGGATTCAAGCCAAAGCACACGACGCGCCCTGTTGCGCGCCTTGAAGACGCGGCGTTCAAGCGAAAGGCCGGAAGGGGTGGACGGTGCAGGCGTCGCCATGCTCATTCGCTATCCAGCCACTCCGGTATGCTGTCATCATTCCAGAGTGCTTCCACACGCTGCCGCTTGCGAACCACCTGCCATTGGCCGTTCTCGATCATCACCTGCGCAGCAAGCGGACGGCTATTGTAGGTCGAGCTCATGACCGCCCCGTAAGCGCCTGTGTCGAGAATGGCGATCTGATCACCTGTGCGCACCGCTGGGAGCAGCCGGTCCTTGGCGAAGACATCGCTTGATTCGCACACCGGCCCAACAACCGTCTGCGGTGCAGTCTCGGCATAGGCGAGGTCGGGTGCAAGCGGGATGATGCCGTGCCAGGCCCCATAGAGGCTCGGCCGTGCCAGATCATTCATCGCAGCATCAACGATCACGAAGTCGGAAACGCCTTCGCGCTGGGCCTTGAGGTCAATCACGGAAGCCAGAAGAACTCCCGCCGGTGCAGCAATCCAGCGTCCTGGTTCTATGGCCAGCTTCAATTCAAGTGTGCCGAGTGTTTCGGCTATTGCGCCTGCCAGAGCAGCAGGGGGCGGGGCCAGTTCATCGCGATAGCGCACCCCAAGACCACCACCACAATCAACGACAGAAACACTCAGGCCCTCATTGCGCAGACCCACGACCATCTCGGCAATACGGGCATAAGCCGCCTTGAAGGGGGCGGGCGACAGGATCTGGCTGCCAATATGGGTTGCCAGACCCCGGATATCGATTCCCGGCAGCGTGCTGGCTTCTCGATAGAGGGCAGGAGCATCGGCCCAATCGATTCCGAACTTGTCGCCAAGACGTCCGGTACTGATCTTGTCATGAGTCTCCGCATCAATATGCGGATTGACGCGCAGCGCGACCCGCGCGGTCAGGTTCGATGCGCGCGCAAGGCGGGAGAGTCGCCGCAACTCCTCCACACTCTCGACATTGATCTGACCAATATCCTCCTGCAGCGCAAGCATCAGCTCTGCATCCGTCTTGCCGACCCCGGAGAATACGATTTGCGACGGGCTGATTCCGGCGGCAAGGGCGCGGCGCAGTTCGCCGCCACTGACGACATCGCCGCCGCAACCCTCCTGACGCAGAACGGTCAGGGTCGCGAGATGGTCATTGGCCTTGAGCGCATAATGAAGTGCAACATCGATACCACGCTCGCTGAAGGCTTTCCTGAGATTGCGGGTCCGACGCCGCAGTGTGCCTGCCCCCGTGACCCAGCATGGCGTGCCAACCGCGCTGGCGATTGTCTGGAGGGGAACGCCTTCGAACAGCAGACCGTCCTGCCCGTCCATATGAAGGGAGGGGCGTGAGGCAAGAAGGTTCATGATATCAGGGTCGTGGCGTGTCATGAATGACAGACTACAAGGGCAATCTGCGGCTTCCAAGCTGCGATTATACAAGGAAGAGGGATATTTGATGAGCGCAGACCTGATTGAGGCCGCCCTGGCCGCCCGCGAGCGTGCCTATGCCCCCTATTCACGCTTCCAGGTGGGGGCTGCACTGCGTTGCGATGGCGTCATTCATGCCGGCTGCAACGTTGAAAATGCGGCCTATCCTCAGGGAAGTTGCGCTGAGGCCGGTGCGATTGCCGCAATGGTGATGGCGGGCGGGCGCAGGATCGACGAGATCGTCATCGTTGGCTCTGGGGAGGCACCGTGTACGCCGTGTGGGGGATGCCGGCAGAGGTTGCGTGAGTTCGGGGGGGCTGAGCTTGCGATCAGGATCGTCAATACAGAGGGCATGCTTTTGCTGGATACGACTCTTGAAGCCTTGCTCCCGTGGTCCTTTGGCCCGGATCATCTCGTTCAGGACACAGGCGGGAGCGCAAGCGAGGCAAGCGCGTGAATCCTGTGTCTGGCCCAGACAGTCACGATCGGTGCCCGAGGGCATGGCTATGGAAAGCCGTGCTCGCCATGTTTGCATGGGGCGTCCCGTTTGTATGGAGCACGTCGGGAGTGGCCGTCGCTGCAAACGGAGGAAAGATGCCGCTCGCCGGGGTGGGGGGCGCCGCGCGGCATGTGGTCGAGGTCAATCAGGCACCCTGGCGTATCCTGGGGCGCGTTCAGACTGAATTGGGCGTGAAATGCACGGGTTTCATGGTGGCGCCTTCTGTCATCATCACTGCCGCGCATTGTTTGTGGCTGGAAAATGCCGCCAACTTCATTCAGCCAGGCAGCGTGCATTTCATGCTCGGGTACGATACGGGCGCCTGGCGCGCGACGGCGCGTGGTGTGAAATTCATCATTCCCTCAGCCTATGACCCATTCCACCCGTTGCGCACCAGCCAGGCGGATCATGCAACGATCGTTCTGGATCGACCCCTGATGAAATCGCAGGATCTGCTTCCCTTCACGATGGCGAAGTCCGGAGACGACGCCATGCTTGCCGGATACCAGCAGGACCGTATCGAACTCGCGATGGGCGACATCAGTTGCCATGTCGTCAGGGTGAGGGGGCAGTTGATCGATCATGATTGCGCAGCAACCCACGGTGCCAGTGGTGCGCCGCTTCTGGTCTATCAGGAAGGAGCGTGGGCTATTGCGGGGATTGACGTCACTGCACATGATGGTCGAGGCGGCACAGCGGCCGGTTTCCAGGGTAACAGGGTTATTAACAAAACTGTTAGAGAGAAGTCATGACGCGGTAGGTAAACTATCTGGCGCTTGTCACCGTTAAGAAGGCTCAAGGCTCTCTCAGGAGACATAGTTGTCATGTTAACGAGCGCAATTACTGATTCCGGCAGTTCTTCACGCGGTCCAGTCGCCCCGACTGTGCTTGTGGTTGAAGATCAGGTGCTGCTGCGTCTGTATGTCTCGGAGATGATTGAGCAGGCTGGATACACGGTGCTCTCTGCCGAAGACGCGGATGAGGCGCTCGCGATCCTGCGTCACAATCCTCAGATCCGCGCGGTGTTCTCCGACTTCGAGATGCCAAGCTCCATGACAGGTCTGGACCTGGGCTATCATCTGTCACGTACGATGCCGGACGTCGCCTTCGTTCTGACGTCTGGAAGACGGTCTCTCGACAGCTTCTGTCTGCCGCCGCGAGGCCTCTTTGTCTCGAAGCCATTTCTGGAGAGTGACGTCTGCGCCGCGCTTGCGACATTGGTGCATTGACTTCTGAATTCTCTCTACGACGCCTATGAAGTGTTTTTGAAGCTGCAAAGATAAGCATCCAGCAACATTTCAATGACGAAATGGCAGATCAAGCCTGGCTCATGCGTTATGATGACGTTGCGGATATCGCCGCGGGTATACGGAACCTGACGCGGACCTGAATAAGAAGAGACACACTCCTGGATCTGCGCCTTCAGTGCTGCGTTGACCCTGTGCGGCCAACCGTGGGCGATCAGAGGCCGAAGACGCTAAGGCGATCAGCCTGGTCAATCTGCGGCTTATTGATCCCTCAGGGGGGCATTGTCTGGTTTGTGAAGCACCAAACATTATTTCCGACATCTGCCGTATGAGCGCGACTTCTGCTTGTCGCGAGGACGATCGTGGGGATTTATCTTGCAAGAGGCGTGTCCGACCTACGGTGAGCGACGATCGTCCGTCCGAAACCTCTTCTCGTGACGCGATGTCCTGAACAGGAAGAGCAGCGCGACGAGCTGACCTCCAATCTGGCGTATCATCGCCAAATGGTATCATCGCCGTATAAGACACCTCACATCGGAACCAGCTCGTTTTGACTACGAACCATACCAGCATACCGTTGGGTGGCTTGAAATTATTGTTGGAAAATGGCGCACCCGAAAGGACTCGAACCTCTAACCCCCAGATTCGTAGTCTGGTGCTCTATCCAATTGAGCTACGGGTGCGTAGTGATCATTTGACTGATCACGATGTATACTGGCGCACCCGAAAGGACTCGAACCTCTAACCCCCAGATTCGTAGTCTGGTGCTCTATCCAATTGAGCTACGGGTGCGTCGTGGGGCGGGTTCTACTGCGAGTTTCCCGACCCCGCAAGAGGGAAAAAGAATTTTTTTCAATCAATGATTTGGACGGGTCATGACGATATGGGCGCGGCATGTCGGCGCACCATAGATGCCCCCGATGGCATTGCCGACAGGATACCCATTGAACACGATGCTATAGGGTTTGCCTTGTGCATCCTTGAGATCAAGCTGTGCATGATAGTGGTGCGGGTTTGCCCCGCGCACACCCTTGAGAACGAGCGCGTTATCGCCGGGCGTGAAGCTGATGGCCTTACTGCCAATCTGCAAGGTCGAGTCCGTGTTTGTCGGGCAGCTTCCCTCATCGGTCACCAGGGCCCCGGTCCAGAGACCAACAGGGTCCTTGCTCGGGGATTGAGGGGAGGAGCAGGCCGAAAGCGCCCCGATCACACCAAGGAGCGCCGCGCAGGGCAGGGGGCGAAAGCGGGAATGCGACATATCGGTCTCGTCTGAATGAAGGAATGGTGACATTTAGGCGGGCATAACGCGTCGTTTGGGATGACGATGCACGACGAACATCCTATACGATGCCCACAGAACTTGCCCATGCACGACGTGTTGAAAGAGCGCCATGACCGACACCGCCCCGCAAAACGCCGATAACCTCGACCTGCAGCTTCATGAAGATCGTATCCTGATCCTCGATTTCGGCAGTCAGGTCACGCAGCTCATTGCCCGCCGCGTGCGTGAGAGTGGCGTCTATTGCGAAATCTGGCCTTTCACAGCGACAGAAGAGAAGATCCGCGGTTTCCACCCGCGTGGCATCATCCTCTCTGGCAGCCCGGCCAGCGTTCATGACGACAATGCACCGCAGATCCCCGATGTCGTGTTTGACCTCAACGTTCCCGTGCTGGGCATCTGCTATGGCCAGCAGGCCATGTGCGCGCGCCTTGGCGGCAAGGTCGAAACCCATGAGCACCGTGAATTCGGGCGGGCTCACATCGAGATTGCCGAGGATTGCGCCCTGTTCCGTGGTGCCTGGTCGCGCGGCCATCGTGAGCAGGTCTGGATGAGCCACGGTGATCGCGTTACGGCGCTTCCGCCCGGTTTCCGCGCTGTCGCGTGGTCGGAAGGGGCACCGTTCGCCATTATCGCCGATGAGGGGCGTCGCCTCTATGGTGTGCAGTTCCACCCGGAAGTGGTGCACACTCCGCATGGTGCCGCGCTGATCAAGAATTTCACGCATGAGGTTGCCGGTTGCAAGGGCACCTGGACCATGGCCGGCTTCCGTGACCTTGAAATTGCCCGTATCCGCGAGCAGGTAGGCTCTGGTCGTGTGATCTGCGGTCTGTCAGGGGGCGTTGACTCCTCCGTGGCAGCGAAGCTGATCCATGATGCCATTGGCGATCAGCTCACCTGCATTTTCGTCGATCCGGGCATTTTGCGCGCGGGTGAGGCGGATGAAGTGGTCAAGACTTTCCGTGGCCGTTTCAACATCAGCCTTGTTCATCGCGATGCGTCTGATCTCTTCCTGAACGCCCTGGCCGGCGTGACGGACCCGGAGGTGAAGCGCAAGACCATCGGGCGTCTGTTTATCGAGGTGTTCGAGGAAGAGGCCACCAAGCTGGGCGGCGCGCAGTTCCTTGCGCAAGGCACGCTTTATCCGGATGTGATTGAGTCCGTCAGCTTCACAGGCGGTCCTTCGGTCACGATCAAGTCGCATCATAATGTCGGCGGTCTGCCCGACCGCATGAACATGAAGCTGGTCGAGCCGCTGCGCGAACTGTTCAAGGACGAGGTGCGCGCCCTGGGTCGCGAGCTTGGTATCCCAGAAGCCATTGTCGGGCGTCATCCCTTTCCTGGGCCGGGCCTTGCAATCCGTATTCCGGGCGCAATCGATCGCGAAAAGCTCGATCTGCTGCGCAAGGTGGACTCGATCTATCTGGAAGAAATCCGCAATGCCGGGCTCTATGACGCCATCTGGCAGGCCTTTGCTGTGTTGCTTCCGGTCCGTACAGTGGGTGTGATGGGTGACGGCCGCACCTACGACCAGGCCTGTGCCCTGCGCGCCGTAACCAGCACGGACGGCATGACGGCTGAGGTCTACCCGTTCGATTTCGGCTTCCTGAACCGTGTCGCAGGCCGCATCGTCAACGAAGTGCGTGGCATCAACCGCGTCACCTACGACATCACCTCCAAGCCGCCAGGCACGATTGAGTGGGAGTGATCCCCTACGGTCTTGGTGCCACGCTGATCCGACGAAATTGAAAGGAGCGCCCTGTTCAGATGGGGCGCTCTTTTTACATTTGGCTGGGAGTCGGCACGTGCAGTTCTGTTTGCACGACGGTTCAGTCGAGAACAGGCTTCTCAACCCGACTGCTTGATAGCTGATCGCCTTGGGGCATTTATGGCACGCGCTTATCTATCTCTCGACAAAACTGAGCTTGATGCGGCGTCCGACGAGGCTTTGCTTGGTCGGCTGGCATCGAAATTGCCGTTCAGCGTTGAGCAGACACAACGCGGAGCTTGGGCCTATCAAATTGAACATCTCCGAAGATTGCTTGAGGCGTTTCCAAAGGCCCACGCCTTTATAGAATTTCTCATCCCTCGGATGGGGCGGCGGGCCGATTTGGTGTTGTTGCTCCACGGCATCGTATTCGTCATCGAATATAAGATCGGCGCGAAATATCTGAGCCGCGGGGATCTTGATCAAGTCTACGGCTACGCGCTGGATCTGAAAAACTTCCATGAAACGAGTCATGCTCTCCCCGTCGTTCCCATTGCTGTAGCCACATCGTGGCAGGCATCCTCGACACCTCAGTATCAGTTCGATGATGACGGCCTGATGAAACCCATCGCGTTAGGCCAGGATGATCTCGAACGGGCTATCCGAGAAATCTCCCACCTAGACACAACCCCTGCTATCGACCCATTGAGATGGGAAGCCGGTCGCTATCGGCCGACACCGACGATTATTGAAGCCGCGCAGGCGCTATATCATGGTCATTCGGTCCATAGCATATCGCGTTCGGAAGCCGGCGCGGAAAACCTGACGCAGACGGCTCAATACGTTGCGCGCGTGATCGAAAACGCGAAGCGCGAGCATCGCAAAATGATCTGTTTTATTACAGGGGTGCCGGGATCAGGCAAAACACTGGCCGGTCTCAATCTGGCCACCGATCGTCAACGCGCTCATGCTGAGGAACATGCCGTGTTCCTGTCGGGCAACGGCCCATTAGTCGAGGTGTTGCGCGAAGCCTTGACGGTTGATGCTGTCAAAACGGCGAAAGAAAAAATGAGGACAGCAGCAAAGTCCGGGAGCGCCGCCGCGCTGAGGCTTTCATTCAGAACATCCATCATTTCCGCGACGAGGCCTTGAATTGTGTTTCTCCGCCTGCCGAAAAGGTTGTCGTGTTTGATGAGGCGCAGCGCGCCTGGGACCTTGAGCAAACATCAAAATTCATGCAGAAGCGAGGGCAGTCGGGGTTCTCAATGTCAGAGCCTGCGTTCCTTCTTTCGGTCATGGATCGGCATCCAGATTGGTGCGTAGTAGTTTGCCTCGTTGGTAGCGGGCAAGAGATCAACACGGGCGAAGCAGGCATCGATGAGTGGCTGCGCGCGCTTGAGAGCACCTTCCCCCATTGGCAAATTCATCTCTCCCCAATGCTCACCCATGAGAGCGTATTGCACGATCGGGTTCTGGCGGCTCCCTTGCATTTATCGACGTCTATCCGATCCTTCCGCGCTGAGCGGCTATCAGAGTTCGTATCGCATGTCGTGGCAGGGGATGCGGCGCGTGCACAGCAGGTGAGACAAGGGCTTACTCGTTTTCCGCTTTTGGTGACTCGTGATCTCGAAGCAGCGCGGCGCTGGCTCCGCGCTAAGCGTCGGGGGCAGGAGCGAAGCGGTTTGCTGGCGTCGTCAAACGCTGTGAGACTTCGGCCCTGTGGGCTATTTGTAAAAGCGAAGATTGAGCCGCAACATTGGTTTATTGGGCCGCATGATGATGTCCGATCCTCAGATGCGCTCGAGGACGTGGGCACAGAATTTGAGACGCAGGGGCTAGAACTGGATTGGACCTGCGTTTGCTGGGACCTCAATTATCGCCGGGAAGGCCACGCATGGACGAGCTTCCAGTTTAAAGGGACTCGTTGGCAGCGGGTTAATGATTCTGCGAGACAGCGCTATATGGCGAACGCCTATCGGGTTCTCCTTACCAGAGCACGTCAAGGCATGATCATCTTTGTTCCTGAAGGCTCCCCTGAGGATGTCACCAGGCCGGTGCACGCCTATGACGAAATCTACGAATTTTTGCTTGGCTGTGGGTTTGATCCGTACTCATGAGGGGCGAAAGCGAGGCGATCATCGGCTTTGCGATCATGTCGAACATTACCGGTAAGCGCCGCCATTCATGGTATGAGACCGCCCAGTGTTGGGTTCAGATATTCACGAGGAGGGGTGATTGGAGCAAGAGGTGACGATCTACGGAATTACGACTTGTGACACTGTGCGCAAGGCGCGGCGCTGGCTGGATGCCGAGGGTGTCGCCTATTGCTATCACGATCTCCGCAAGGACGGGTTGAGCGCGGAGGATCTGGCGGCTTGGGTGAAGGGTGTCGGTTGGGAGAAGCTGCTCAACAAATCGGGCACCACCTTCCGCAAACTGCCTGAGGCTGACAAGCAGATCAGCACGGAGGTGCAGGCTGTAGCACTGATGATGGCGCACCCGACCGTCATCAAGCGTCCTATCCTGGTGCGAGACGGAGCTGTGACGCTTGGGTTCAAGCCCGAGCTCTATGCGGCAGTTTTTGCGCCCACTTCCTGAGGGGAAGCGGGGCGGGAGGGCGAAACTCAGCCCTCCAGCTCGCTGTCCCAGTACAGATAGTCGCGCCAGCTTTCATGCAGGTAGTTTGGCGGAAAGCTGCGGCCATTCTCCTGCAGGCGCCGTGTCGAGGGCTGCACGGGCCTGATGCGCGGGTGCATGCCAATCTCTGCGGGAAGTTTCGATCCCTTGATCAGATTGCAGGGGCTGCACGCCGTCACGACGTTTTCCCAGGTGGTGCGGCCGCCTTTGGCGCGGGGGATAACGTGATCAAAGGTCAGCTCATGCGTGGGCAATCGGTCGTGGCAATACTGGCAGGAGAAGTTGTCACGCAGGAAAACGTTGAACCGCGTGAAAGCAGGTCGTCGCGCTGTGGGGATATATTCCTTCAGCGCAATAACGCTGGGCACGCGCATGACGCAGCTCGGCGAATGGACCTCGATATCATCGTATTCACTCAGGACCGAAACCCGGTCGAGAAACACCGCCTTGACGCTTTCCTGCCAGGACCATAGCGATAGCGGAAAGTATGAAAGCGGACGAAAATCCGCATTCAGAACAAGGGCGGGGAAATGCTGGGCGCTGGCAAGCATCGATCGCATCCTCTTTTACAGGGCGGCACGATCGAATTATCTCAAGCGCGACGGGAAACCAGCGCCTATAGATACGCGCCGTCTGTCTTATGGGCCTGACTATTTCAGCTTTCCGTGAGCAGGGCAAGCGAAGGTTTGATGACAGGATTTCGCACACGTTTCGCACCGAGCCCGACGGGTTTTCTGCATCTGGGTCATGTTGCCTCGGCCTGTCATGCGCGGGATATGGCTGGGCATGACGGAACATTCCTGATCCGCATCGAGGATATCGATCCGCAGCGCTGCCTGCCTGCCTTCACGCAGGCACTTCTGGACGATCTGCTGTGGCTGGGGTTCGAAAGCGCGGAGCCTGTCATATGCCAGTCAGCCCATCTGCCTTACTACCGGTCCATGCTGGATAGATTGCGCGAACAGGGGCTGGTTTATGCCTGCACCTGCTCAAGGGCCGAAATGCAGGCGGGTGCGGCGGGCATCGCGCCGGATGGGAGTGCAATCTATGGCGGGCATTGCCGTGGTCGTCATGGCCAGATTGTGCCGGATCAGCCGCATGTATGGCGTCTCGATATGAACGCAGCACTGAAGCGGCTCGGGTGTATCCCCTCCTGGCAGGAAGGCGCGCAACGCATCGAGGGGCGGGCTCAGGATTTTGGGGATGTCGTGCTGGGACGGCGTGATAATGGCGTTTCATACCATCTGTGCGTCACCTGCGACGATGCCCGTCAGGGCATTACCTGCGTCACACGAGGAGCGGATCTTTACGAGGCGACCTCGGTGCACCGTGTATTGCAGGAACTGCTTGGTTTTGCGGCCCCGCTTTACGCTCATCACGGGCTGATCTGCGATGAAACCGGGCGCAAGCTTTCAAAGCGGGATGGTGCCGAGAGCCTGCGTGCCTTGCGGGAGAAGGGGATGAGCGCGCCTGCCATTATCGCTCTGGCGCGCTCTTCCATTGCCCGGACGCCCTTTAACGGTGGGGCGGATTACTCCGGCGGGTAGTTATGCGGGTAGGTGATCTTGCTGGCCGGGCCGGGGGCGTGGGGAGCACCCTTTTTGCCGCAGCCAGTGAGCATGAGCGCGCCCGCTAGGGCCAGGCCGAGAATTCGGGTCGTGCGGGTCATGCTGCGTTCTCCTCAAGGCGTGACAGCCAGAGCCCTGCTGCGCGGGCGACGTTCTCCGGCGCCGTGCCGCCCTCACTGGTGCGCGAGGCCAGGGAGGACTCGACGGTCAGTACATCGAAAATGCTGGCATCGATCTGCGGCTCGACACCCTGCATTTCCTCCAGCGTGAGATCAGCCAGATCGCAGCCTTTGGTTTCGGCCATGCCGACCAGTCGGCCTGTGACATGATGCGCCGTGCGGAAGGGCAGACGCGGCACGCGCACCAGCCAGTCCGCAAGGTCGGTCGCGGTCGCGAAACCGGCACCGGCGAGGGCGCGCATCTTGTCTGTGTTGGCGGTCATGTCGCGTATCATGCCATCCATGGCAGCAAGAGACAGGGTAGCGGCCTCGGTGGCATCGAATACCGGCTCCTTGTCTTCCTGCGTGTCCTTGGCATAGGCCAGAGGCAGGCCCTTCATCACCATCAGCAGGCCCATGAAATCACCCGTGATGCGCCCTACCTTGGCGCGCACCAGCTCGGCGGCATCGGGGTTTTTCTTTTGTGGCATGATGGAGGAGCCGGTGGTGAAGCCGTCTGAAAGCCGTACGAAGCTGAACGGTGCCGAGCACCACAGCACCAGCTCCTCCGACAGGCGCGACAGATGCATGCCAAGCAGCGACAGAGCCGAGAGATATTCGAGCGCGAAATCGCGATCGGAGACCGAATCGAGCGAGTTGGCTGTGGGGCGGTCAAAGCCGAGCTGAGCAGCCGTGAAGCGTCGGTCGATCGGGAAGGACGTGCCTGCAAGCGCGGCAGAGCCGAGCGGACATTCGTTCAGACGTGCGCGGGCGTCGCGCAGGCGGTCGCGATCACGCGAGAGCATCTCGACATAGGCCAGCAGATGATGTCCGAAGGTGACAGGCTGGGCGACCTGCAGGTGGGTAAAGCCCGGCATGGCGTCAGCAGCGTGTTCCAGTGCCCGTGTCGCCAGAGAGCGCATGAGCGCGGTGATCTGTCCGCTGATTCCGTCAATGGCGTCGCGCACCCACAGGCGGAAATCGGTGGCAACCTGGTCATTGCGTGAGCGCGCAGTATGCAGGCGCTTGCCAGCCTCGCCAATACGATCGGACAGGCGCGCCTCGATATTCATGTGAATATCTTCAAGATCCTGCGAGAAAGGAAAATTCCCGGCTTCGATATCACGGGCAATGCCGTGAAGCCCGTCGCGGATCTCCTGTTCCTCCGTTGCCGTCAGCAGTCCCACGCGGGCGAGCATGGCAGCATGAGCCAGCGAGCCGCGAATATCCTGACGCCACAATTTGCGATCGAAATCGATGGACGCATTGATATCGGCCATGATGGCAGCCGGACCGGCCGCAAAGCGCCCGCCCCATTGCGGGTTGGCCAGACGTGCTTCGGTCTGGGTGGGAGTATCGCTCGATGGCTGGGGCTTGGTCTCGGTCACGGGGTTGTCCATGGCATGGGGATTGTGGTCAAGGTGGGCTAACCTAGTCAGTCAGCAAGGTGCGCGCAATTCATGAGCGAGCTTCCCCCTCTTCTCGGCCCTGCAGATCCGCTGCCCTACCGGGTAACGAAGGCTACAGGTTCATCGCCGTTCATTCTCGTGAGCGACCACGCAGGACGTGAGGTACCCCGGGCGCTGGGGCGTCTTGGCGTCGACGAGACCGATTGGGGGCGACATATTGCCTGGGATATCGGTATCCACGGGGTTGGTGTGCAGTTGCAGGCGCTGCTCGGCGCTGATCTGATCGAGCAGGTCTATTCCCGTCTCGTGATCGACAGCAATCGTGCACCGGGTCATCCGACATCCATCCCGGCAGTGTCGGACCACACAACCATAGGCGCGAACGTGGCGCTCAGCGCTGCCTGTCGGGCGCGTCGTGAGCGCGAAATACTTCATCCCTATCACGACCAGATCGCAGCACTGCTACGCCAGCGGCAAACGCCCGTGGCGCTGATCGCCCTGCATAGCTTCACGCCGCGCATGAACGGGAAGGATCGTCCCTGGCATGTGGGGATCCTGCATCATCGGGATACGCGCTCGGCACGGATCATGCTCGACCTGCTGCGGCAGGAGGGGGATCTGTGCGTAGGGGATAATGAACCCTATGTGCTGACTGCGACATCGGATTATACCGTGCCGTATCATGCAGAGCAGGGCGGTCTGCCCTATCTGGAGATAGAGATCCGTCAGGATCTGATTGAAAACGAGGCAGGACAGATATCTTGGGCACAGAGACTGGCGCGGCTATTGCCGCTCTACTGGAACGCCATCTCGACGGCGCACTGAACCTGGCAGATGCCAAGGCTGAACTTGCGGCGCTTTTTCCGCAGGGCCAGCCTGTTCTGGCGGCTGTAACGGGATGGCCGCTCGCCTATACGCGCTCGCCCATCCTGCATAATTACTGGTGCGCCGCTTACGGTATCGACGGTCTTTACCTGCGTCTGCCGCTGGCGCCGGAACGCTTCGAGGCCGGGGTACACACATTGCAGGCGCTTGGCTTTGCAGGCCTGAATGTCACGATCCCGCATAAGGAAGCCGCTTACAGTCTGGCTGGCAGGCACACGCATCAGGCCAGACGGGCAGGGGCCGTGAATACGCTGGTCTTTTCACCCGATGGCACCATCCTCGGCGATTGCACCGATGGCACGGGCTATCTGGACTCGCTCGATCAGGCAGGGATTACCCTGCCGCGCAAGACACTGGTGCTCGGCGCTGGAGGGGCCTCGCGGGCCGTTTGTGCGGCACTGCTCGATGCGGGTTGCGACCTGGCCATTGCCAATCGCACCCGCAGCCGCGCCCAGTCGCTTGTCGAGGCATTGGGGGGCGGTGCTGTTCTGGACTGGCAGGAATGGCCCGAGGCTCTCGCCTCTTTCGGGCTTCTGACCAACACCACGTCGCTGGGTATGGCAGGGCAGGAAACTCACGACTGGGCCGCAACGCTTGCATTGGCGTCGTCCGATCTGGTCGTGTCGGATATCGTCTATATGCCGCTCGAAACGCCTCTTCTGGCTGCGGCGCGTGCTCGCGGACTCAAGGGGGTCGATGGGCTTGGCATGCTGATCAATCAGGCACGGCCGGGTTTTGCTGCGTGGTTCGGTCGCGAGCCGCAGGTGGATGACACGCTGCGGGCTCGTCTGATCGAGACGATCGATTGAGCAGGGCTGCGTCAGGGGTGCCGTATTGAATTCGAAAGCGCGCGTCGGGGTTGTTCGCCCTCGTAAGGATTGGCGGCCTCAACGTGCAGGTACCGTCGTGATCGGCCTGACGGGCGGTATGGGAGCAGGCAAGAGCACGGTCGCGCATTTTCTTCGCAGGGCTGGATGGCCGGTTTTCGATGCGGATCGCGCTGTCCACGCCCTTCAGGCGAAAAATGGTGCGGCTGTTCCGGCCCTTGCCCGGCTCTGGCCGGAAACGGTGAAAGAAGGCGCGGTCGATCGCGCAGCCTTGCGACAGACCGTCATTGGGCATCCGGAGCGCATTGTCGCTCTTGAGGCGATTATCCACCCCCTCGTTCGTCGGGCGAGGCAGGATTTCCTACGGCAGATGCGCCGGCGCAAAATGCGGTTCTGTGTGCTGGATATCCCGCTTCTTTTCGAGACCGGAGCCGATCGTGACTGTGATCTGGTCGTTGTGGTGACGGCGTCGTTGCCTGTGCGCCTGCGTCGGATCATGCGCCGACGCTCAATGAGCGAGGCCCAGGCGCGTGCATTGCTGTCACGTCAGATGAGCGATAACGAACGCAATCGACGCGCCGATCTGCTGTTGCGTAATGGCCTCTCGCGCGGCCATACCGCGCAGCAGATGAAACGCATGATGAGAACCCTGGAGAACGCAGCATGAAAAGGTCCATCCTTTTCGATACGGAAACCACAGGGCTCGACCCAGCGACCGGCGATCGCGTGATCGAAATTGCGGCGCTCGAACTGATCGATGATCTCCCGACCGGGGAGGCGTTTCATGTGCTGATCAACCCCGAGCGTGGCGTGCCGCCCGAGGCCAGCCGTGTGCACGGCTTCACGCTCGACGACCTGCTCGATAAACCGAAATTTGCCGAAATTGTGGACGGTTTTCTGGCCTTCATCGGCAATGATGAGATGATCGCCCATAACGCGCCGTTCGATTTTGGCTTCATCAATGCCGAACTCAAGGCATGTGGCAAGGCGCCCCTCGATCGTGCGCGTATGATCGATACCCTCGAGATGGCGAAAAAGCGCTATCCCGGTCTGCCCAACTCGCTTGATGCGCTCTGTCGTCGTCATGACATCGATCTGTCAGCACGCACCACCCATAATGCGCTGCTCGACTGCAAGCTGCTTTCCGAGGTCTATCTGGAACTGATGGGCGGTCGCCAGCGCGGGCTGGGGCTGGCGGTGTCTGGGAGCGGCGGTGGAGTTGCCACCTATCGCGCCAATCCTGATCGCAGACCGCGCCCCATGTCCCCGCCGGATGAGGCGACGAAAGCGGCTCATCAAGCCTTCGTAGCGGGACTGAAAGAGCCGATCTGGCTGCAATGAAACGGATCCTGTTCATCACGGCCAACCGTCTGGGTGATGCCGTCATCTCCTCCGGTGTGCTGGCCGAACTGCGCCGTCTTCACCCGGATGCGCGCATCACTGTGGCTTGCGGGCCTGTCGCAGCGAGCTATTTCGAGCCGTGCCCCTCGGTCGACCGGGTGATCGTGGTCAGCAAGAAGCGCTACGACCTGCATTGGCTCGGTCTGTGGTGGGGCTGTGTGGGCACGTTCTGGACCCGGATTGTCGATCTGCGCGGTTCGGGTGTCTCGCTTTTCCTGCCCACATTTCACCGCCGTATCCTACGCGGTGGCCGTCGGCCGGGCGCGCGTATCGGCCATCTGGCGGCCTTGTTTCGGGGCAAGAAGACGCTCATGCCCGAAATCTGGTGTCGCCCGGAGCAGGAGGATCTCGCAGCCAAGATCCTGCCAGCGACAAGACGTTATTGCGCCCTTGCGCCGACCGCCAACTGGGAAGGCAAGATCTGGCCCGCCCCGCATTTCATCGAGATCGGTCGGGCTATGCAGGCACGAGGGCTGACCCCTGTCATTTTCTATGGCCCCGGCGAGGCG
This sequence comes from Asaia sp. A2, assembly GCF_057319415.1. Classification (NCBI taxonomy): domain Bacteria; kingdom Pseudomonadati; phylum Pseudomonadota; class Alphaproteobacteria; order Acetobacterales; family Acetobacteraceae; genus Asaia; species Asaia sp. A2. The sequence continues at coordinate 36,241 of NZ_JBXWTO010000001.1, read as the reverse complement.
GAAAAGGCACTCGCACGACCTGTCATCGAGGCGCTTGCGGCATCCGGTGCCGGGAAAGGCGCCATTGATCTTGGCGGGGAAGGGAGCCTCGGCCTCGTTGGTGCCTTGCTGCGCCGCTGCGCCCTGTTTGTCGGTAATGATTCGGGGCTGATGCATCTTTCTGCGGCGGCCGGTACGCCAACACTGGGTCTCTTTGGCCCCAGCCGTGCCTCGGAATATGCGCCGACGGGCAGGAAGGCACATTTCGTTGCGGCGCCTGGCCCGGAAGGCAAGGCCCCGATTGCCGGGCTCACTGTTGCGACCGTTCTGACAGAAATTGAGACCCTTCTGGCAGGAGAGGAAGAAGCGCATCATGGCGGTTGAGACGTTCGGTGCGGGTGCAGAGTTGGCGTCTGTCCGCCAGGCGATGCGCGAACGGGAGGGCGGTTTGAGCTTGTCGGAGCGTCATTTCACTCCTCTGCGCATCGCTCACGTCATGGCGGGCGCGCGTAGTGGCGGTGCCGAACTTTTCTATGAACGCCTGTGCATGGCCCAGCATGAGGCCGGTCATGATGTCAGGGCGATCCTTCGTCGTGACCCTGCGCGCGAGGCGCGGCTGGGTGCACGGCACGTCGCCACTGAGGCCATGCGTTTCGGTGGGCGGCTCGATCTGCTGACGCCCTGGCATCTGCGCCGTTCCCTCACACGGTTTCAGCCTGACGTAACCATCGCCTGGATGAGCCGCGCCGCCCGTATGATGCCGGCAGGGCCGTGGCCTGTCGCAGGAAGGCTGGGCGGCTATTACGACCTTGCCAATTATCGGAAATGCTCCGACCTCGTGGGCAATACACGCGGGCTGACACGATGGATGGTGGCCCAGGGCTGGGATGCAGGGCGTGTGCATTATCTGCCTAATTTCGCCAATGATCTGGCCCATGTGAAGCCACAGCGCCCCGATTGCGTGCCAGAGGGGCGGCCGTTCATTCTGGCTCTGGGCAGGCTGCATCGCAACAAGGCCTTTGATGTTCTGATACGCGCCATGAAGAGGTTACCCGGTGTCCATCTCGTCATTGCGGGTGAGGGGCCGGAGCGCGAGGCCCTTACCGGTCTTGCGCGTGGTGAGGGGGTGTCTGACCGCGTGCATATGCCCGGCTGGGTGCAGGACAGCGGCCCGTGGCTGAAAGCGTGCGATCTGCTGGTTTGTCCGTCGCGCATCGAACCTCTGGGCAATGTGGTGATCGAGGCGCTTTCGGCGGCGCGTCCTGTCGTGGCGAGCGCGATACAGGGGCCGGAGGAGGTTCTGGCCGGAACGCAGGACGGGCTACTTGCGCCCACCGAAGATCCCGAAGCCTTTGCGCGGGAGATTGCTGCGGTGCTTGAAACGCCTGCGCTGGCGGCATCGCTATGCGTCAATGGCAGGGCACGTTTTGAACGCGAGTTTGCCGCCCCGGTCGTGCTGGCGCGGTGGGATGAGTTCCTGCATGCACTGGCCTCGCGGCATAATGGGGAGTGCTAGGCCATGTGTGGTATCGCTGGCATGGCATGTCGTCCCGGGTATGCGCCTGACCCGGCAATCCTTCAGATCATGGCTCAGGCGCTGCGTCACCGCGGACCCGATGGCGAGGGATTCCATGAGACGGGGGCAGCGGCGCTTGTTCATCGCCGTCTCTCCATTGTCGACCTGGAAGGGGGCGCGCAACCTCTGATTCAGGGCCCAATTGCGCTGGTTGCCAATGGCGAGATCTACAATGATCCGGCCCTGCGTGCGACGCTTGCCGATGCGCCATTCAAGACGGGCAGCGACTGTGAATCGCCCCTGTTTCTCTGGCCCGATTGCGATACCGCCTACACGTTCGAGCTGCGCGGCATGTACGCCATAGCGCTGCTGGACGAAACAGGGCCCGATACGGTCATGGCTCTCAGTCGTGATCCGTTCGGTATCAAGCCGCTCTATTACGCCGAGATCGAGCAGGGGGTGATCTTTGCCTCTGAGGCGCAGGCATTACTCGCAACGGGGCTTCTCACGCGCGGCGTGCGCGACGCCGCCCGCGACCAGTTGCTTCAGGTGCAGTTCGTTGCGGGGCGTGAGACGATCTATCCCGGCATCAAGCGCGTCCTGCCCGGCGAAACCCTGCGTTTCGTCAATGGCGCATTGGATCACGCCAGCAAACTGCCCGCCCGTCATGGCACGATCAACCGGGATCTGAGCGAGGAGATGGCGCTCTCACGCCTCGACCACGCCCTTATGGATAGTGTGCGGGCGCATGAGCGGGCCGATGTGCCTTTCGGCATGTTTCTCTCTGGCGGCATAGATAGCACGGCGGTTCTTGCGGCCATGACGCGCCTTGGTCGTGGGGCGCCTCTGGCATGGACAGCGCGTTTCGACACCGGCTCGGTCGATGAGAGCGCGCAGGCGGCGGAGACCGCCCATGTGCTAGGCGCGAAGCACCATGTGCTGACCATTACCGAAAGCATGGTCTGGCGCCATCTGCCTGAGATCGTGGCCTGCCTGGATGACCCGGTGGCGGATTATGCCGTAATCCCCAGCTGGTTTCTGGCACGTGAGGCGCGCAAGGATGTGACCGTGATACTGAGCGGTGAGGGAGGCGATGAGCTCTTCGGCGGCTATGGCCGCTATCGCCGCGCCATGCGCCCCTGGTGGCGGGGCGGCCGTCTGCCCTGGCGGCGCGGCATGATGGACGGGCTTTGCCGTCTGCCCACGGGGGGGCAGTGGAAGAAGGACTTCACGCCACCCTATGAGCAGACGCGTCTTCGGTCCGTGCAGGGCCTCGATCTGGATGAATGGCTGCCGAATGACCTGCTGATCAAGCTCGATCGCTGCCTCATGGCCCATGCCATCGAGGGCAGGACCCCCTTGCTCGATCCGGTCATGAGCGCTCTGGCTTGGTCCTTGCCCGATCATCTCAAGGTGAAGGGCAGCCACGGCAAATATCTGTTACGACGCTGGGTAGAGAAGAATGTGCCGGGGTCGTCGCCTTTTGCGCCCAAGCAGGGATTCACGGTGCCGGTCGGGCAGTGGATTGGCGCTCGTTCCGCCCGTCTCGGGCCTTTGGTGGCTGAGGCGCAAGCGTTCAAGGGCGTGTTGGAGGCGCAGGACATTCGTCGGATTTTTGATCGCCCAGAGGGGCGGCGCGAGCGTCATGCTGCCTGGGCGTTGCTGTTCTACGCCCTGTGGTATCGGATTCATATCGAGCGAATTCCGTACCATGGCGATGTGTTCGACACGCTCGCCGCCTGATCTTTCCCTGATTTCCATCACCCGCAATAGGAGAAACCCATGCATTACGATCTGATCATCAGAGGCGGGATCTGTGTCTTTCCCTGGGGTGAGGCCAAGGCCGATCTGGGCGTGAAAGAAGGGCGCATTGCGAGCCTGGCCGTGACGGCGCAGGACGACGCTGCGGAGGAGATCGATGCGACCGGCCTGCATGTGCTGCCGGGTCTGATCGATGCGCATGTGCATTTGCGCGACCCCGGCAATGCCGCAATCGAATCCATCGCGACTGGCACCCGCGCTGCGGCGCTTGGCGGCGTGACGATGGTATTCGATATGCCCAACACATCGCCTTCCATCACCTCCGCCGCCACGATTGCCGACAAGCGCCTGACCGTGGCGGAGAACGCGCTGACCGATATGGGGCTTTACGTAGGGGCAACCCGCGCCAATACGCCTGAACTGGCCGCGTTGGAGCAGGAAGACGGCGTTTGCGCCATCAAGGTTTTTGCAGGGTCATCCACGGGCGATCTGATGATCGAGGATGATGAGGGCATCGAGGCTGTGTTGCGTAGCGGGCACCGTCGCGTGGCCTTTCACTCCGAGGATGAATATCGCCTGCAAGCGCGCAAGCCCCTGTTTGAGACAGGAATGCCTCATGTAAACCACATGATCTGGCGCGATGAGGAATGTGCCTTTCTCGGCACACGACGGATCACGGCACTTGCCCGCAAGACGGGCCGACCAGTCCATATCCTGCATACCTCGACCGCCGAGGAACTGGACTGGCTTGCTGCCCATCGTTCCCATGTGAGTGTGGAGGTTCTGGTCAATCACCTGACGCAGGTGGGGCCGGACTGTTATGAGACGCTCGGTGCCTATGCCGTCATGAACCCGCCTATTCGCGACCAGCGCCATTATGACGCCTGCTGGGCCGCCCTGCGTGACGGGCGGGTGGATGTCGTGTCGTCAGATCATGCGCCGCACCCGCGCGAGGCCAAGGAAAAGCCCTGGCCGCAATGCCCTGCCGGGCTGACCGGTGTTCAGACGATTGTGCCCGTCATGCTCGATCACGTGAATGCAGGTCGCCTGTCTCTGACGCGTCTGGTCGATCTGATGGCGGCGGGGCCGGCCCGTATCTATGGCTTGCAGACCAAGGGACGCATGGCCGTCGGGTTCGACGCTGATTTCACGCTCGTGGACATGAAGGCCCGACGCGAAATCCGTAACGACTGGATTGCGAGCCCCGTTGGATGGACGCCTTTCGACGGCAAACAGGTCACGGGCTGGCCTGTCGGGACGATCGTGCGTGGGCATATCGTCATGCGTGATGATGAAATTACCTCGGCACCCATCGGTCGTCTGGCCCGATTTGCGCCGTAATTCCTGCGCAATAGCGTCTTTCACTTCACATCAGCAGATCGCACGATCATGAAACCTATCGCTTTACCTTCGCTTCTTGCCTCGATCGCTCTGGCCTCGGTGGCTGTAACCGGGTCGCTCCCTTCTGTCGCCAAGGCCGATCCGCGCGCCAAATGCGGTCAGGAGCCGAGTGCGCCCTCTATCACAGCGACCGATACCGCGCATTACAATGCGAGCGTGGACAAGTTCCAGGCTTATGAGAAAGAGGCGCGCGCCTATAATAGCTGTGTTGCTAGTGCGTCACAGAAAGAAGAGCAGGCCATCAGCGAGGATGCGCGCGAACGTATCGCAAAGGTGCATGCCGTCAGCACAGGCGTTCAGCAGCGTATCGCCGCCAATTTCAGCCATATCTCGGCTGAACTGACGGCCGCTGGCAAGAAACTCGCCAAGAAGTAAGGCTTGCGTCATTCGGGCTTATGGAAGAAGGGGATGGGTATGAGCCCGTCCCCTTCTTCGTTCCGGCCTCTCGGAATGGCGCAGGTTTCAGCCCAGCAATGCCGGGGCGAGGGCGCCGATGTCATGAAAGACCCGGCGAAACTGTGTCTCGTCCGGGGTGCCGCCTGCGGTATAGGTGGCGATGATAACCGACTTACCGGCGTTCTTGTCGGGCGATGCGAAGGCGATGTCGGCGGCAATATCCTTGCCGTTATTTCCCGTCTTGTCGCCCACCACCCAATGCGCGGGCAGCCCGGCGCGCAGTCTCTGAGTACCTGTGGTGCAGTTGATCATCCAGCTGCGCAGGAGTGCTGCCGAGTTGGGATGAAGCAATGTCCCATGGATCAGACGATGCAGTGTCCGTGCCATCGCGACGGGGCTGGTCGTGTTGTCATCAGGGTTGGCAGAGGGGCGGTTCAGTTCCGGTTCATAGGCGTCGAGACGGGTGATCTCATCGCCGCTATCTCGCCAGAAGCGCGTCAGGGCTGCGGGGCCGCCGATATGACGCAACAGCATATTGGCACAGATATTATCGCTCATCGTTACCGCCCCGGCGCAGAGCGCCGCGAGGCTGAGACTACCCGCGTCACGATTTCGGGCGGCCACCGGGGCCCAGAACGGCTCCTTGAAATCGCTCTCGCGAAAAGCGATGCGTCGGGTCAGATCGTCCTCGTCCCGGTCGCAGCGTGCGAGCACACAGGCGGCGAGCGACGCCTTGAAGCTGCTGCACATACGAAAACGTTCCTCGCCTCGCCACGAGAGCGCCGTACCGTTTTCGGGACAGAAGATGTGGACGCCAAGGCGCCCGCCCGAGATCTTCTCGTAGCGCGTAGCGATATTGGACAAGGCTTGATGGGTTGCCGGAGAGAGAACGGGGGCCGATTGGGTCAAAGCCGCCTGAGCCAGGGCCTCATGGGAGAGTGCTGATCGGGCGGCGATCCCGAGAAGGGGAAGGCCGACAAGCAGGCGTCGTCTCGCCAGTGGGGCAACGGGGTCTGGGCGCATGAAGGACTTTCTGATTCAGTGTAAAACGCTGTTCTGACGCGCGGTTGTGGCTGAAGTTTGTCCGATGCATGTCTGCAATGACAAAGCAATTTGCCGCAGGGTGCAGGCGTCTGTATGGTTGCGGTAATAGTGTCGCAAGAGGATCACGGTGGCAGACGAGTTTTTCAGTCAGGCCCAGGCGGAGATGCGTGCAGCTGAGATGCGCGCAACTGCCCGGCGTTTTGGAGGTGTTGCGGTCGGTGTGGCGCTTGTCGCACTGATCGGTGTGGGCGGATGGCAATGGCAGATTCATCGCCACCATCAGACGCAGGCAGAGGCCTCGGGCCGCTATTATACGGCTATGGAGGCGCTTCAGGCGCCCCAGCCCGATGCGGCCGCACGCAGCCAGTCCGAAAAGGCCAATCAGGCCGTCCTGGCTGACCTCGCCAGCAAGGCCCCCGGCGCCACGCGTGGCTTTGCGGCCATCAGGCTGGCCCAGCTCAAGGCTCAGGCTGGCGATGTCGATGGCGCGCGCAAGGCCTGGCAGGGCGTGATTGACGACAAGGACGAGAATGTCTCGCTCCGTGATCTGGCCCGCCTTCTTCTGCTCAACAGTCATATCGATGACGCGAACCCGGCCGAGACCCGAAAGGGGTTCGAGGTGCTGGCTGCCAGCGCTGGTCCCTGGCGCGCCTTCGCCCAGGAAGGCCTCGCGGCGCTCGATTTGCGGGCAGATGCCACAGCCAAGCAGCATGACGAGGCGCGCAGCCTCCTCATGGGGCTCGCGCAGTCACCCGACGCGCCGGACGGTGTTCGCCAGCGTGCTTCCATTCTTCTTCAAACCTTCGGCGGAGCCGGTTGATGCCCATGACGAACAAGACATCCCCGCGCCAGCCGGGACGACGCTTCTTTCTGGGTTCGACCCTCGCCACGACGGCCATGCTGAGCGGCTGCGGAATCTTCAAGGACGACCCCAAGCAGATTCTTGCGGGCAAGCGCTATGATGTGCTGTCGACCGGTGCTGGTCTGGTCGTGGATGAAGAGGATCATACACCGATCGTTCTGCCCCCGGCTCAGCCCATCACAGCGTGGCCGCTGGTCGGGCGCGTGCCGGACCATCTCTCGCTGAACACCAACTGGGCCGGTCCGCAGCTCGCTTGGTCGCGTTCGATCGGTCACGGCATTTCCGAGCCTGCTTTCCTGCATTTCGTCGCCCTTGGCCCCAATGGCCGGGGCGCCATCCAGTCGCCACCCGTCATTGACGCAGGTCGCATCTACACCCGCGATGGTGTCGGGACGGTAAGAGCCTGGTCCTGGCCAGCCATGAGCCCGCTCTGGACATTCATCCCCAAGGGCAACAAGGCACGTTCGAGCGATATCGGTGGCGGCCTGGGCCTTGCCGGTGACACGCTCTATATCGTCGATGGTGTCGGGCAGGTCATCGCGGTGGCTGCCGAGACCGGCAAGGTCAAATGGCGCGCCGAAACGGTTGTGCCGGGGCGTTCGGCACCGACAATCGTCGATGGTCGTGTGTTCTTCGGCACGATCGATGAGCGCCTCTTTGCGCTGAATGCCGAGACGGGCGAGCAGATCTGGACCTATCAGGCCACCGAGGCCGATACGGTGATCTTCGGGCAATCCGCCCCGGCGGTATATAACGGCGTTGTCGTGGCCGGTTTCGGCAGTGGCGACCTTGTGGCGCTTCGCGCGGAGTCCGGTGAGCTTGTCTGGAGCGATAGCCTTGGCGGCTCGAATGGCCGTGGTGCCATGCTCGATCTGGCCTGTGTGCGAGGCGCACCCGTGGTCAAGGATGGCACAGCCTATGCGGTTTCGCTTTCCAAGGTTCTGGTGGCCATTGATATGCGCTCGGGCCGCCGTCTTTGGGAGCGTGAGGCCAGCGGGCAGAATACGCCGCTTATTGTGGGCGACTGGCTGTATCTGATCTCGTCGGATCAGCAGCTTGCCTGTCTGGACCGTCTGTCCGGCCATGTGCGCTGGATTCACGACCTGCGTCGTTTCAAGAACGAGACCAAGCAGAAATATGCCGTGACGTGGTTTGGCCCCGTCATGGCCGATGGAAAGCTAGTGTGTGTTTCCTCTCTAGAGGAAAACGGCTTCCAGGTGATCGACGCGGTCACGGGCAAGGCTGACGCACCGCTGAAAACAAAAAAGCCTACCCTGGTTGAACCCATCATCTGCGACGGCAAGGTTCTTGTGCTGTCGACCGATGGTAACCTGAATGCATATGGTTGATCCGTGACTGACTCTTCTTTTCTTCCGCTCGTTGTCATCGCCGGGCGTCCCAATGTCGGTAAATCGACTCTCTTCAACCGGCTGGTAGGGCGGCGTCAGGCCATTGTGTCTGACATGCCGGGCGTGACACGCGATCGCAAGGAAGGAGAGGCGTTGCTGCGTGGGCGCAAGGTACGCCTGATCGATACGGCAGGTCTTGAAGAAGCTGCGCCGGACACACTGTTTGGTCGTATGCGCGCGTCTTCGGAATCGGCAGTGGCGCAGGCGGATCTCGTGCTATTCTGCATCGATGCCCGCGCTGGTGTGACGCCGGCCGACAAGCATTTTGCTGCCTGGCTGCGCAAGCAGAACAAGAAAGTGCTGCTCCTCGCCAACAAGGCAGAGGGTGCGGCGGCGGGTAATGAAGTGCTCGAGGCCTATTCCCTTGGTCTCGGGACGCCACTGGCGCTCTCTGCCGAACACGGCGAGGGTATTGCGCATCTGATGGGTGAAATCGCCGATCGCCTGCCCGAAGGTGAGCGTGTGCGTGAAAAGCCGTGTTCGCGCGCCAAGGTGCTTGACGAGGATGGCGAGGAGATCGAGGAACGGCCAGCGGGCCCGCTGCGCCTTGCCATTGTGGGCCGCCCCAATGCCGGCAAATCCACGCTCCTGAACTGCCTGCTGGGTGAGGAGCGCATGATCACCGGGCCGGAGCCGGGTCTGACGCGTGATTCAATCTCGGTGTCGCTGCATGACGAGGTTGGGCCGATCCAGCTTGTCGATACGGCTGGGCTGCGTCGCAAGGCGCGCATCGAGCAGGATCTGGAGCGCATGTCGGTTTCGGCGTCCATCGAGGCGCTGAAAATGGCCGAGGTAGTGGTACTGACGCTGGATGCCACGCTGGGTGTGCATGAGCAGGATCTGCAGATTGCCCGTCTTATCGAGCGCGAAGGGCGCGCCTGTGTTCTGGCCCTGAACAAGTGGGATGCAGTCGAGGACCGCGCAGCCACCCGTCAGGCAATTGCCGATCGTATCGAGACCTCGCTGGCCCAGATGCGTGGTATCCCGGTCGTTACCTTCTCGGCCCTGACGGGTGCTGGGGTGAACAAGCTTCTGCCCGCCGTACGTCGGGCGCATGAGGTCTGGAACAGCCGCGTGACGACCGGCGAGCTCAACCGCTGGTTCGAGGCCGCGCTTGAGCGGCATCAGCCGCCTCTGGTTGACGGGCGTCGTCTCAAGCTGCGTTACATGACGCAGGCCAAGTCCCGCCCGCCGACCTTCATTCTTTTCGGCACGCGCGCGGAGCTGCTTCCCGATGCGTACAAGCGCTATCTGGTGAACGGGCTGCGCGAAACCTTCCATTTGCCGGGCACGCCGATCCGTTTGCAATTGAGGGGCACCAAGAACCCCTATGCGGAGAACAAGTCATGAGCCAGACCGCCCTGGTGCTGATCGAATTCCAGAATGATTTTGTCAGCAAGGGCGGAGCGCTGCATGACGGCGTGAAGACCGAGATTGCCCGCACGGGCATGATTGATCGCACAATCGCTCTCGTCGAAGCCGCGCGTGCCAGGGGCGTGAAGATTGTCTGGGTGCCCATCGAGTTCGCAAAGGGCTATCCTGAACTTGCCAGCGAGTCCTACGGAATTCTGGCGGGCGTCAAGGCGACGCAGGCTTTTCAGAAAGGGGAATGGGGCGCTCGGATTATTGATGCGCTGACCCCTGAGAGTGATGATATTGTCATTTCAGGCAAGCGTGGCTTGTGCGGTTTTGCCAGCACCAATCTCGATTTTGTATTGCGCCATAACGGGATCAAGCGTGTCGCGCTTGGTGGCTTCCTGACCGATTGTTGTGTGGAGTCCACCATGCGCACGGCCTATGAACTGGGCTATGATGTGGTGACCCTGACCGACTGCACCGCCACGCTTTCGCAGGCGCAGCATGAGGCAGCCATTCAGTACACCTATCCGATGTTCTCCCGCCCTATGACGTCAGAGGCCTTTCTGGCTACGCTCTGACGCTCTCACGAGATGCGTCTGTCGGCGCAGAGGCAAGAAGCGCGGGATCATTGTCCCGCGCTTTTTCTATATGAACAGCGACGCCAGAAGGCAGAAGCCGAGGCCGAGGCCGAGGAATGCGATCAGCGTTTCGATCACGCACCAAGTCTTGATGGTCTGCGGCACGGTCAGGCCGAGATATTCCTTGATCTGCCAGAACCCGGCATCGTTCATGGGGCCGAAAGCCACCGAGCCTGCGCCCGTGACCAGCACCATGAGTTCGGGCGAAACGCCATGGCTCTTGAGCAGGATCGGGCCAGCAATGCTGGAGGCGGTGCTCATGGCCACCGTTGCCGAGCCGCAGGCCACGCGCACGATAACCGCCAGCAGCCAGCCCAGAACGAGAATCGGCACATTGAAGTCAAGCGCTGTGTCGGTGATGACCTTCGAGACACCGCTATCAACCAGTTCGCGGCCAAAGCCGCCGCCTGCGCCGACAAGCAGCATGATGAGTGCGGTCGGGCCAAGACATTCATTGGTAAAACGCAGGATGGTCTCGCGTGAGAAACCGCGGGCCAGCCCCAGAACATAAAAGGAGAGGATGACGGCCAGCACGAGGGCGATATCGGTATTGCCGATGAAATGCAGGGCCGTGTTCAGCGTCGTTCCTGGTGCCGAGACACGATCGGCAATCGAAGCCACCAGCATGAGCACCACCGGGGAGAGGATGGTGAAAACGGTAATGGCAAAGCCGGGCATGTTCTTGGGCGGCTCGCGGTTGACGAACTGCTCTGCCAGCGGGTTGGCCTCGGTCAGGGGAACGCGCGGGGCTATGAAGCGGGCAAAGAGAGGGCCGGCGATGATGGCGATGGGCGTGCCGATCAGGATACCGAGGAAAATCGTATGGCCCGTATTGGCATGATAGGCCGAGAGCGCCAGCAGTGTGGCCGGATGCGGCGGGATCATGGCATGGGTGACTGACAGCGCGGCCCCCATGGGAAGCGCGACGCGCAGCAACGGTGTATCGGTGCGGGCGGCCAGCACGAAGGCGAGGGGAATAAGCAGGACGAAACCGACCTCGAAGAATACCGGCAGGCCGATCAGCAGACCGATGATCATCATGGCCCAGTCCACGCGCGAGCGTCCGGCCCGGTTGGAGATGGTCAGGGCAATGCGGTCAGCACCTCCCGACTCAGCCAGCATCTTGCCCAACATCGTGCCAAGCGCGATCACCGTGCCGACATGGCCAAGCACGTGGCCTGCGCCCTCCTCGAAGGATTTCACAACCTTGTCGGCTGGCATCCCCGCCGCCAGCGCAAGCGCCAGCGACGTCGTGAACAGCACGATGAACGGGTTGAGCCTGAAGAAGGCAATGAGGACGACGATCGCAAGGATCGCTGCGGAGGCAAGGGAGATGGCAAAAAGCGCAGACATGACGTGATCACGCGGGGCTAATGGGGTTTCTGTCAACGTATCATCAGGTTGCTGCGTGTTCACATATTGGGCAGAAATCTTACAAGCCTACTCCCGCCTGTTCCGGCACGCCCTTGATTCTGGATCGATCCAAAGTTTTCTCGCGGCGGCTCGCTGATCTGCATGATCAGCACACGAGTCGCACCACCCTTCAGGCTGTAACTCGGCAGGCATGGTCTTGGCGTGCATGAGGTTCTATGCACGAAACAGACTCGCCAGTGGCGCCTACGACTCCATAAGAACCTGAGAGGGGAACACCGTGCTGATCCGAAGCGACGAAACAGCCGATATCCAGACACCCACGGGCGAGATGCGCGTCCATCTCTTCCGTCCGGCACGAGCGGGACGTTTCCCCGCCATTTTGCTGTTCTCGGAAATCTATCAGGTGACCGCGCCTATCGAGCGCCTCGCCGCGATGATTGCAGGGCAGGGGTATCTGGTAGCGGTCCCGGAAGTCTATCACGAATACGAGGCCCCCGGCTGTGTGCTGGCCTATGACAAGCCGGGCACCGATCGGGGGAATGACCTGAAATACACCAAGCCCATCGGACAGTTTGACACTGACAATGTGGCGCTCATTGCCTGGCTGCGCGGGCATGAGGCATGCAGCGGGCGCTTTGGTGCGTTTGGCGTCTGTCTCGGCGGTCACCTTGCCTTCCGTGCAGCGCTGCTGCCGAACATCGAAGCGACAGCCTGTTTCTATGCCACCGATCTGCATACCGGCACGCTGGGTGGCGAGCGCCATGATGGTACGCTGGCCCGCGTCCCCGAGATACGCGGCGAGATCATGATGGTATGGGGCCGGCATGATCCGCATGTGCCCTATGAGGGACGTCGCCAGATTCGCGATGCGCTCGAGCAGGCCGGTACGGCGCTGGAATGGCATGAGGTCGATGGCCAGCACGCCTTCCTGCGCGATGGTGCACCCCGTTTCGATGCAGCGCTGTTTCTTCAGGGGATGAGCTGGACCAACGGGCTTTATCAGCGCGTGTTCATGGCTCAGCCATAAGTCATGAAAGCGGCGCGACAGGGCGGAATTTCGCACAACGACAGCGATGGCACTGGGCAGCCTGACGGGCTGTATGGTGTCGAGCGCGCCAGGGCGATGCTGGCGGTTGCGCTGGCTGTGCTGCTTTCGGTGCTTGATTACGCTGTGGCGAATGTCGCGCTGCCGAGCATCGCGCATGACCTGCATATCGCCTCATCCCAGTCCATCTGGGTCATCAATGCCTATCAGCTTGCTTCGCTGTCGATGCTGCTCCCCCTGGCGTCGATCGGGGCGCGTATAGGCTTTGCCCGCATGTGCAGGCTGGGCATCGCAATCTTTCTTGTCGCCTCCATTTTCTGCGCCCTGTCTCACAGCCTGCTTGAGCTTGCCCTTGCGCGGGCCCTGCAGGGTGTTGGCGGGGCGAGTATCATGAGCGTTGCCATTGCGCTCATACGGTTCATCTACCCAAAGGCAGCGCTTGGCAAAGGGCTGGCCCTGAACGGCCTGATTATCGGTACCGGCGTGGCGCTTGGCCCTACCGTCGGTTCTCTGGTCATGTCGGTTGCCGATTGGCCGTGGATTTTCTGGATCAATGTGCCCCTTGGGCTGGCAGCGCTGGCGCTGGCCAGCTTCGCCCTGCCAGTCACGCCACGCTCGGAGAAGGCGGTCGATTTGCCGGCCGTGGTGCTGACCATCTGTGCCTTTACCTTCACCGTGATTGGCGTTGATGACGCGGTGCATGGCGGGCTCTGTGGCGCATTGCTTCTGTCCGGGGCAGGTGTTCTCTGCTGGGCAGCGCTTCTGCGCTATCAGCGCGGCAAGGACGAGCCTGTGGTGCCGGTCGATCTGCTGGGTGTGCCCTCCTTCCTGATTGCGTTCATCGTCGGCATGACGGGGTTTGTCGCGTCGAATTTCTTCATCATTGCCATGCCCTTCACGCTTGAGACCGTGTTCCAGCGCCCGGCGACAGTCACCGGGTTTCTGATCACGCCCTGGGCGGTAGGCGTGGCCACCATGTCGTTCCTCATAGGCCGCTGGACCGATCGGGTCCCTGCGGTTCTGCTCTCCAGCCTCGGCCTTGCCGTAACCGGATGCGGGTTTGCGTTGCTCTGGCTTCTGCCGCCAGATGCCTCCAATCTGGACATCATCTGGCGCACCTGGCTGGCGGGATCCGGGTTCGGCATGTTCCAGCCCCCCAATAACCGCGTCATGATGCTGGCGGCTCCCCGTGGGCGCGAGGGAAGCGCAAGCGGCCTCGTGTCGGTCGCAAGGCTGGGCGGGCAGACGCTTGGCGCGCTACTCGTTGCAAGCGTATTTCGCTTCAGCACCCATGCCTCGACGCTGTGCCTGCTCTGCGCCATGCTGATTGCCTGGCTTGGCGCTGCGATGAGCCTGGCGCGTTCGATCAAGGCGAAGGCCTGACCGGGCTGAAGCCAGTCAGGCTGGTAGAGGCAGAATTCGGCACAGGCGTGTTTCACGCGCTGTTCTGCCCTCCAGCTCCATCGTTGTGGGCAGCTCCATGACGCTCAGCGTCTCGATACCGTCTTTCGGCGCATAGGGGCGCCCCGGATCAGCCATCCAGACCTCCATACGGGTCGCACAGTGACGCAACCACGGAATGATCTGGTCCGCCATCTGCTGGTTGTAGCAGACATCTCCGCAAAGAAGCAGATCTACCTTGGGCAATGTGCCGATGATGGAGCCTTCCAGCGGTGTGAGGCCAACGCCATTCAGCGCAGCATTGATCTGCGCGGCCTGAAGGGCAAGAGGGTCGATATCATTGGCAAGCACCTCTGCTGCGCCGGACCGTGCTGCCGCGATGCCTGCCAGACCACCCCCACAGGCAAAATCCAGCACGATGCGATCCCGCACGAGAGCCGGGTTGTCGAGGATGAAACGGGCGAGAAGCTGGCTGCCCGGCCACGCAAAGGCCCAGAAAGGCGGCTCTATGTTCATCTCGGCCAGGTGGGCTTCTGTCGCCTGCCAGATCGGGGTGATTTCAGTGGCCAGATGCAGCCTCAGCTCCGGGACGAGGGGCGCGGTTTCGATAACCGTCTGACTGGCAATGAAGTTTTCGGCTTCTCTCACGACAGCACCCGCCCGCAGATCAGTGCCGCGGCCAGAACCATGCCAAACGGGACATTCTGACGAAACAGCATCAGGCACAGCGCCGGGTTGCGGATATCCAGACGAACGATCTGGCTGACCAGCATGAGGCTGGACAGGAGCGCGAGGGGCCAGACACTCCAGTGCAGCCCGGCCAGTGCGATGGCTGCTGACAGGAGGAGGGCCGCCCCTGCGTAGCAGGCAGCGATGAAAGGCCGCGCCTGCGTTGCCCAGAGCCGCGAGGTTGAACGCACCCCGATACGGGCATCGTCATCCATGTCCTGAAAGCCATAGATGGTGTCAAAGCCAAGCTGCCACAGGATCGTGCCGGCATAGAGAAGGGCACAGACCCAATCGACCCGTCCTGCGGCGGCGGCGTACCCCATGGGGGCGCCAAAACCGAAGGTGAACCCCATGACGAGCTGCGGCCACCACGTCACGCGTTTGGCCGCCGGGTAGAGACCGACCAGAATCAGGGCAAGCGGCGCGAGCGCCCAGCAGATGGCGGGAAGCTGGAACAACACGAGCGCGCCAATGACGAGCAGGGCTGCCAGCAGCCAGAGGGCCTGAAGCACCGAGACAGCGCCGCTGGCAAGAGGGCGACCTGCGGTACGGGCAACCTGGGCGTCGATCTTGCGGTCCCAGATGTCATTGACGACACAACCCGCTGACCGCATGGCGAGGGAGCCAATGGCGAAAAGGGCGATCAGCACGGCGCGACGGGAAAATGTCGCGCCCCCGGCGAGCGCGATTCCCCAGATGCCGGGCAAGAGGAGGAGCCACGTGCCGACAGGGCGGTCGAGACGGGCCAACAGCAGATAGGGCCGCCATGCACGCGGCATGCGGGCGATCCAGCCATGAGCGCGAATGTCGGTATGGGGCACGGTCTCGCGCGTCATTGAGGTCTCCATGTCGTCATGAGGGTTCATTGCGTCTATGAACAGGGAACGTCAATCACGCATCACGAGGCAGACATGCAGGACGCCCCCCGGCTCTATCTGGATCAGCTCCTTCCCGGTATGGGGGCGGGCACAGCCATAGCGCTCGATCCGGGTCAGATGCGTTATCTCATCGCCGTGCTGCGCCTGAACGAAGGAGACGTCCTTTGCGTGTTCGGTGAAGGGGCTGGCGAATGGACAGCGCGTCTTGAGATACAGCGCAAGGACCGGGGCCAGGCGGTCCTGACCATGCTTAGCCGTCCCGCGGTGGAAGTGCCGGGGCCGGTTTTGGTGTTTGCCCCACTCAAGCGCGACGCCACTGATCTTGTGCTGCGCATGGGGACCGAGATGGGTGTCAAACGTTTCGCCCCTGTGATCACGGAACGCACCAATACGCACCGCATCAACGCCGAGAGATTTCGCGCCATTGCGATCGAGGCCGCGGAACAATGCGAACGGCTCGATATTCCAGCCATCGAGCCGCTGCGGCCGCTGGCGCAGCTGCTTGATGAATGGCCCCAGTCCTATCCGCTCTATGCAGCGCTGGAACGACAGCAAAGTCCGAGCGTTGAGCCGGTGCCGTCGCATTACGGTCTGCTGATCGGGCCAGAGGGCGGATTCTCGGAAAGCGAGCGGCGCCTGCTGACTATGCACAGCATGATCAGGCCGGTTTCACTAGGGAATCTTATCCTCAGAGCGGATACGGCGGTGATTGCCGGGCTTGCCCAGTTGGCGTTTCGCGCATCACAGTCCATATAAGACGAAACTCGACAGTTTCTTTTTCCAGAAATCTCCCTTTGAGGCTCCAGTACCGCCCATGTCCAATCCCGGTGACCTGAATGACGCGCCCATCGAGAGCAAGGCGCAGCTCGTTGCACTTCTTGCGGATGGGGCCAAGCCACAGGGGTCATGGCGCATCGGTACCGAGCACGAGAAATTCGGCTTTGTTCTGCCGGGTGATCATTCAGGCCGCGAAGCCTATTCACCGCCTGCCTACGCGCCAGAAGGTATCGAATCGCTTCTTGAGGCAGTCATGGCTGACGGGCGTGACTGGCAGGCCATCACCGATCATGACAAGCTCATAGGGCTCAAGGGGCAGGGCGCTCATAAGGGAGAATCCCTCTCGCTTGAGCCTGCAGGGCAGTTCGAGCTGTCAGGACGTCCTGTCGCGTCGCTGCACGAGACACGCGACGAGATGCAGGCGCATTTCGAGGCGATCAGGGAGCCGGCCAAGGCGCTTGGTCTGGGCTTCGCACCTCTGGGTTTTCAGCCGCTCTGGACGCGTGATGCCATGCCGATCATGCCCAAGAGCCGTTACGCGATCATGCGACGCTACATGCCGAAAGTGGGTACACTCGGGCTGGATATGATGACCCGCACCTGCACGGTTCAGGTCAATCTCGATTTCGGCTCCGAGGAGGACATGGCCCGCAAGATGCGCGTGTCACTTGCGCTACAGCCGCTCGCAACGGCGCTCTTTGCAAATTCTCCCTTCCATGAGGGCAAGCTGAACGGGTTGTTGTCGAACCGGGCGCAGGTCTGGACCGACACAGACAACGCGCGTTCGGGCATGCCAGCCTGTTGTTTCGATGACCATTTCGGCTTCGAGCAATATGTGGACTGGGTTCTTGATGTCCCGATGTATTTCATCATGCGCGATGGCGAGATACGCGATGTTGCGGGGGCGTCGTTCCGCGCCTGGCTGGAAGGTAAGGCGCAGTCAGCGCTGGCAGGTTTCACCCCGACGATGGGTGATTTCGAGGATCACCTGACAACGGTTTTCCCGGATGTGCGCCTCAAGCAGTTCCTTGAAATGCGCGGGGCTGATGCGGGTAGCCCGGCAATGATGCTGGCTCAGTCGGCGCTCTGGGTGGGTCTGCTCTATGATCCGGCCACTCTGGTCGCAGCCGAGGCACTGGTTCGTGAGCAGGATTGGTCGGTCTATCGTGCCCTGCGTGCCGAAGTGCCGCGCAATGCAATGAGCGCGGATTTCCCCGGTGGGCTGCGTGTGCTCGCCAAGCGCGTCATCGCGCTGGCTGAGCAGGGGCTGCGTGCGCGTCGTCTGGGTGAGGAGGTCTTTCTTGCCCCGCTCCAGATCATTGCTGATGGCGGGCCGACCCAGGCCGAGCACTGGGTGGAGCGTTTCAAGGGAGCCTGGCAGGGCGATGTCCGTCACGTTTTTGAAGAAGCAGCGATCTGAGATGAGCGCGAACAAGTCACGATCGTCTATCCGGTCCTTGATTCTGGGCGGAGTTCTTGTTGGCACCCTGGCCATTACCCCCGGCAAGGTGCTGGCCCAAGGCACTGCTGCAACGCCGCAGGCTGCGGTTCTCAAGCCCACCGATGCCGGCTGGATTGCCCGCGTACAGGACGCACTGAACGCCATCCATGCGATCAAGGCGCGGTTCCAGCAGATCGCGCCCGATGGCAGCCGCTCTACGGGACAGGCCTGGCTGGACCGGCCTGGAAAAATGCGTTTCGACTACGATAAGCCAAGCCCGCTGCTGCTCATCGCCAATGACGGCAAGGTTGTCTATCAGGATCGGGAGCTTGGACAGGTCACGACGCTTCCGCTCGATCGGACACCGCTCGGCCTGCTGCTAAGGCCCGATCTGCGCCTGTCTGGTGATGTGACGGTGACCGCCTTTCAGCACGATCATGGGCTGGTGCAGGTCACCCTGGTTCGCACGGCGACACCGTCAGAGGGTAGCCTGACACTCATCTTCAATGACTCCCCCCTGACGCTGAAATCATGGGTGGTCAAGGATGCGCAAGGACGCGAGACGCAGATCGACCTGTTCAACGTTGTCACCAATTCCGGCAACCCGGCGACATTGTTCGCACTGCCGAAGGAACAGGACTGACATGTTTACCCCGAAGCGCGCGGGTATGTCGGCCTCCGCGCTTCGATGGGCAACCGCAAGTCGGCATGATGTCCGCGCCGACGCAAGGCGGCCGTGACCTACCGCTTTCCTCGCGTTCGGTCACTGATCAGTTTCTGCCAATCTCCAGCGCGCGGGCATAGACAACGCGCTTGGGCAGATTGACCGCCCCGGCGACCAGAGCCGCCGCGTCTTTCACGGAATGGGTCTTGAGCGCCTCGACAAGACGAGCGTCCAGATCCTGCTCGGTATCGGCTGCCTCATTGCCCGGAGGGCCGACCAGCACGGTTATTTCACCGCGCGGCGCGGTGCCGGTGAAGTGCTCACGGATCTTGGTGAGCGATCCGCGACGAATCTCCTCGAACTTTTTGGTCAGTTCGCGCGCCACGGCGGCTTCACGCTCGGGACCGAAAACCGCGATCAGGTCATCCAGCATGTCCAGTAGGCGGTGGGGCGCTTCGTACCAGATGAGCGTTGCGGTGAAACCTGCCTGCTCGGCGGCGCGCAGTACCGCGAACTGGCTGCGGCGGGCGGAGGAGCGCGGAGCAGAAAAACCGCTGAAGAGATAGGGATGAGGGGGCAGGCCCGACAGCGTGAGCGCCAGTGTGGCAGCGTTTGCACCCGGTACGGCGCTAATTGCCCTGCCGTCCGCAATCGCCGCGCGTGCCAGACGAAAGCCGGGATCGGAAACAAGTGGCGTGCCGGCATCGGACACCAGGGCAATTCGTCCTCCCTTGTTCAAACGGTCGAGCAGTGCCGGAATACGATCCTGCTCGTTGTGGTCGTGGAGAATTTGTGTCGGCGTGGAAACGTTATACGCCTTGAGCAGTTTGGCTGTTACCCGGGTATCCTCGCAGAGGATGACGTCCGCGGCCCGGAGTGTCGCGATGGCTCGTGCACTCATGTCGCCCAGATTGCCGATCGGCGTCGCCACAAGCGTCAAGCTGCCGGGAGGCAGAGTCGCGGAATTACCGGAAGTATCATAAGCATGCGACGGACCCTTGAGGGTCGAGTCGTCAACAGGAGTATGGGTGTAAGATGGTAGGTCGGACATTCGGTCCCCGTCAGCGCGTGGTTTCCTTCACATCGCTCAGGTCGGCCTCTGCATGCAAGGTTTCCACTCTCGCGGGCGTTGCTGCCCTTGCCCTCACGGCGTGCGGCGGACCGCAGACGCCACCACCCGTGGCGACAATTGGCCCCGGATCCGTGCAGGAAGCCTCTGGTCAGAAAAAAATCGGCATGCTGCTGCCCCTAAGTGGCCGTTTTGGAAAGCTTGGTCAGCAGATGGCCAATGCCGCCCATATAGCTGTGCCTGAGGGACATGGGGTAACGCTCGATATTCGCGATACAGATGCGCCCGGTCAGACTGTCGAGACGACCGCACGAGCGGCAATCGATCAGGGGGATCGGGTAATTCTTGGGCCGCTGACAGCGCCTCAGACGGCATCCGTCGCGTCACTGGCTCAATCCTCCGGTATTCCCGAATTTGCCTATACGAGCGATCAGGCTCAGGCGCGACCCGGCGTGTGGGTCATGGGCGTGACGGTTGAGCAGCAGGTCAATCGTCTGGTTGACGCGGCGAGCGCCGAAGGCCGCAGGAATTTTGCCGCGTATCTGCCCGAATCTGCGTTGGGTCATGCACTGGGTGATGCCCTGCTCAAGGCTTGCGCTGCACGCGGCCTCCCGGCGCCGCAAATTGCCTTTCACACCGAATCGGCCTCTTCCATCACAACTGGCCTGAAAACGCTGGCCGACTGGCAGGCGCGTCAGGATCGGGCCACGCAGCAGGCCACGACAGCACAGCCTGCGGAGCCTGACGCCATCAATCCTCTGGGCACTGACGCTGCGTCAGCCCCCCTGCCTTCAGGGGCGCCCTCTGTTGCTGGATCGGGCGCGAATCCGATATCGGGAAATGTGCAAGCCGCCACGAAGCCGACGCTGGCGCCGCCGCCTTTCGATGCCCTTCTTCTGGGAGATACGGGGCTGCAGCTGGCAACCGTCATAGATGGGCTGCATCAGGCCGATATCGACAGCAGACAGACACGGATTCTTGGTCCAGCCTTGTGGAGTGCTTTTGCGGGTAAGCTTGGCGCTCTGCGCGGTGCCTGGTTTGCAGCGCCGGATCCTTCATTCCGCAATGATTTCGTGCAGCGCTATCGCGCCCGGTATGGGTACGCTCCCTCGGTGCTTGCCAATGTCGCGTATGACACCGCTACCATGGCCGCAGTGCTGAGCCAGAGGCCGGATGGATTTTCTCCCACTTCGCTTCTGAGGCCCGACGGATTTGCAGGAGCTGATGGGACATTCGTACTGCAAGCTGATGGGACCGTGGCACGCGGCCTGGCATTATTCGAAATTCTGACCGGTGGCGGTGTAAAGATGGCGTCGGCTGCACCAAAGCGCCTGACGCACTGATACGGCAAACACATCTACCCTGCGTCACGCGGGGTAGGTGAGACCAACATGCTGAGTCTCAGTGTGTACCTGCCTGCCACCTTAAGGCGGGGCAGGGGCCAGGGGGACTGATAGGGGCCCCGCCAAAGACAGGAGCCTTCAGGCTGCGGCGATGGATTTCAGCGGCAAGACCGGACGAACAGTATTCAAGGCAAGCTCGAGGCTTGGATAGACGCCAAGTTCGTGATCGCGGATGTGGTCGACCAGCACCCAGCGGAGACCGCGCGGTTTGATCATGTAGGCAGGATCAGCATTTTCGCGAACCCAGATCAGGATATGAGCGACCGCCTCGCTGCGTCCGTCCAGACATTCCGTCTCGATATCGGCGTCGCAAAGCCCCATCGCCAGGCCTGCCTGCAGCCATTGCGAAAGATATTCGCGATGACGTGGCAGTACATTGAAGCGCAGTGGAATCACATTGCTGAGAGGTGCTGGAGTTTCGTTCTTGGGAAACGGCAGCGTCTGGGCCATACGTTGCGTCCTCATTTCTGGTGCAGATACGAGGCTAGACGGCAAAAGCGGGCGTTCTCAACGTTAAACTGCGTCTGTATGACATTTTCAGTCATCGTGATCGCGGAGTGTTGCACAAAAGCAATGCTTCGTTTCACCTCTGTTCAGATAGGGAAAACGAAACTTTTAGGCTGTTTCGACCGTTATTTGCGCCATTTTCTTGTATACAACTGTTTTGGCCAGCGACGATGAAGCCAGAGCCAGCTTCCGGGCTTCTCAGTGATCCATCGCTCGAGCTGATCATTGAGTCTCTGAGTCAGACTGCCAATCTCGTCTGCGCGCGGTGCTTCAAGGTCAGGGTAAAGAACCGGGCCAACCTCCAGATGCAGCCTCGCCGGGCCGACACGTATGATCCGCCCTGTGACTATGGGGCAATCATGCTTGACGGCGAAGGCCGCCGCGGCTGATGCCGTCATGGCGGGTAGATTGAAGAAGCGACACTCAATCCCGTCATTCATCTTCTGGTCGCCCAGAATGCCCAGATGATGTCCCTGC
Organism: Asaia sp. A2; assembly: GCF_057319415.1. Classification (NCBI taxonomy): domain Bacteria; kingdom Pseudomonadati; phylum Pseudomonadota; class Alphaproteobacteria; order Acetobacterales; family Acetobacteraceae; genus Asaia; species Asaia sp. A2. The sequence continues at coordinate 14,111 of NZ_JBXWTO010000001.1, read as the reverse complement.
GCCAGATGCCGTAGCGCCATCCTGGCGCCCTTGGATCCCTTTGCGAACATCGGGACATCGGCTTTTATCGCGTGAGCTTTCAGCGCGCGCGTTCTTAGGCCGATGATCAGCCTGTTTATGAGCGGATTCCCAGCTGCACGGTAGAAAGAGGCAAAGGGGAGGCCGTGATGCGCCACGATGGGGGGCAACATCTCCCAGTTGCCGATATGGCCTGAAAAGAAGATGACGGGTCGGCCTGTTGCCCGAACGGCATCCAGTGCTTCCGCATTGCTGATGGACCAGCCTGGACCGGAGCTGGTGTTCTGCGCGAGAGAAGGCAGATGAGGGAATTCGCCAAGCGTGCGCCCGAGATTATCCCAGACGTCGATGATGATGGCCGCGCGCGCCTCTGATGTCAGCCGTGGCATCGCCATCGCGAGATTATCGTCCGCCACCCGTGACACGGGAAGGCGAGGTCCTAATTTTCGTGCCAGCCAGCCGCCCATGTTGGAGGCGCTGGTGGCAGGTAGCCAGGAGAGCCCCGCGAGTGCCATGCGAGCAAGGACATATTCGGCACGGTGAAGAAAGGTGATCGCGGTCGTATCGCTCATGAGGCCGCTCTACACAGTTGCAAACAGCTGGTCCAGCAGGTGCTCTGGCGCCGTTGGATCGGTCCAGAGCAATTCCACATCGATGACCACGACGTCGTCGCGCAGCCACAAAGGAAGCTTGACCCAGTCCTTGCGCGTGGTGACAAGCGCCGTCCGGGGTTGACGCGCCAGGACGGACAGGCGTCGGCAATCGCGTTCCGTATAGTGATGGTGATCGTCGAATGCGATGCTGCGCATAGGTGGGGCGCCGGCTTCTCGCAGCATATCAAAAAACTTTGCCGGACGACCAATCCCGGCAAAAGCAATGATTTGCTTTCCCTGCAAGCGTCGTATGGCGGCAGACGGAATGAGCCGTGCCGGGATCATGGTCAGGTCAGGCGGCAGTGAAGGCGCAACGTCCGCGTCATCGCGCCCGATCATGATAACAGCATCGGTGCGCATGAAGCCTCTGCGGGCAGGTTCGCGCAGAGGCCCGGCGGGAAGGGTTCGACCATTCCCCAGACCAACTGCACCATCGATCGTGATCAGACGCATGGTCTGCCGCAGGGTCAGGTTCTGCAGGCCATCATCCATGATCAGACATGTTGCGCCCGCTTCGGTCGCGCGCTGGGCGGTCTCGGCACGATTACGACCGATCCAGACCGGAAAGTCCTGCGCCAGCATGAAAGGCTCGTCTCCGACATCCCGTGCCGTGTGCGCCGAGATATCCACACGGAGGGGGCCATCAAGCTTTCCGCCATAGCCGCGGCTCAGGATGTGAGGGTACTCACCACGTGCCTGCAGCCGGGTCGCCAGATCACGCACGAGGATCGTCTTGCCAGTGCCGCCTACGCTGAGATTGCCACAGCAGAGCACTGGGATGCTGGCTGTCGCAGGGCGTGTGCGCAGCGCCCGGAAAAGGCCTACCGCGTCGAGTATGAGAGAGGCGGGTCGCAGAGCATGAGCCTGCCAGCCCTGCGTAGTCCTGTACCAGAACGCTGGCGGGGGGAGCTTCAGGCGCACAGGGCCTCGATCTTTTCAGCCAGCTTGCGGGCCACATCGCGTCCAGAGCCGATTGTCTCTCTTGCGCGTCGGGCGCGGTCTTTCCACAGGGCAGGTCGGGTTAACACCTCTGCAATCCATTCAGCCAGTTGCTTCTCATCATGTATAGTCGCAACGAGCCCGTTCAGTTGCGTAAAGGCTGGTCGGAAATTGTCATGAAAGGGGCCTGTTGCAAGCGCAACGTTCAGTCTCGCTGCCTCGAACGGGTTATGGCCGCCGCCGGGCGCAATCAGTGAATTGCCAATGAAGGCGCAATCGGCAAGTCGGTAAAACAGGCCAAGTTCGCTCAAGGTATCTGCAACCCAGAGTTGATCCTCCCGATCGGGTGAGGCACCGGCGCTTCGTCTTGGTGCTGGCGGGGAGGAAAGTGCAGCGATCTCGGTGCCGCGTACAGGATGACGGGGGGCAATAATCGTCAGCAGGTCAGGAAAGCGCGCGCGGACAAGCTCTGCTGCACGCAGTATGATCTGATCCTCACCCTGATGGGTGGAGGCTGCGAGAAAGACGGGTCTTCCATCGATCAGGCGTCTGACAATTTCTAGTTCGGCCTGGTCGACCGATGGAGGCGGCGCATCCTGCTTGAGGTCGCCCAGACAGGCAACCTGTCGTGCGCCGAGGGCTGTAAAACGAATAGCATCTTCCTCGCCCCGCGCGGCAACGAAGGCGAGGCGCCGGAAAACCGGAGGGGCAAGGTGGCGGGCGCGGTGCCAGCGTCGCCAGGACTTCTCTGAAAGACGACCGTTCAGCACACCAACCGGGATCGCGCGTCGGGTACAGGCAAGAATGAGGCCGGGCCAAAGTTCACTGTCGGTCAGCAAGAGGGCGGCAGGCTGCCAGTGATTGAGAAAGCGCCTTGTCCAGAATGGCGTGTCATACGGAATGAATTGATGGATGATGCGTGCAGCCCGGCATCCGGCCTGCGCAAGATGGTGCGCTACAATATCGGCACCGCCCGTCGTGGCACTGGTGAGAAGGAAGTGCCATTCCGGATTTCGGTGTGCCAATACCTCAATCAGGGGCAGGATGGAGTGGGTTTCGCCCACGCTCGCGGCATGAAGCCAGATCAATTGGCCTGATGGCCTTTTCATCCTGGTACGGCCCCGACGTTCGGGGAGGCGGTTGCGTCTCTCTTTCCCACGTCGCAGACGCACCAGCATCATGGCTCTTAATCCAGGCGTGAGCACCATCCCGAGAATATGCCAAAGGCGGTCGGGAACTGTGAAACGACCGGCTGACAGATAATGTTCGGCCCTGGTCGAAAGGTCCTTGAGGGCCAGCTCGATGGATTCAGGTGTAGCTTCTCCCGTTCGGGGGGCGCCATAGATCATGTAGCCACGGCCAAAAGGCAAGGGAACGCGCAACCCATCCCAGCTGGGTAGGCGCAGTGATGTGCAGGCCCCCCCGATTGGTATGAGAGGGCTGCCAGAAAGCCGCATCAGGGCCGGGGTGCCGGGCTGCACCTGTTCGGCAGGACCACGCGGACCGTCGGGTGTGATGGCGAAAACTGAACCGCTTCTGATCACCCGGATAGCTTCGCGCAGGGCGCGACTGCCTCCCTTGTTCTTCCCCTGACGATCACTCGACCCTTCGACCCCAGTGATTCCCCAGGGCGCCACGAGGTCATTTATAAAACGTCCATCGCGATTGCGGCTGATCATGACACCGAAATCGAGGGTGGGGTTCTGGCGATGTCCCCAACGACACATGGCTGGCAGAAAGAGCAGGGAGCGATGCCAGCAGGCCGTGATGCAGCCATCGGCAGGACGATCGGGACCTTGAAGCAGGGACGGGAGGGATTCCGGCGCTCCGGTGAAGCACCAGCGTATTGTGACCTGGGTGAAGCCCAGATAGGCGCGTGCCAACACCAGAAGGAGGCGCTCGGCGCGTGAGCGGCCCGGATGCCTGTTCTGGCATTCGGTCTGGAGCTCTGGCTCAAGACGGGTCATTCGGCGCCTGAAAGGAAGTCACCCATACCGCGCCGGTAGCATGTCCGGTGCGGTATGGCAAAGGTTCGACATCAACGGCTCATGAGAACCGTTATGCCAGCATGTTCAAGCACATGGCGGGTGGCACCCCCCATGATCATCTGGCGCAATCGCGAATGAGAGTAAGCCCCCATCGTGAGCATATCAGCGCCGAAATCTGCACACGCGGTGAGGATGCCTGCGCCGACATCGCGTTCGATTCCCTTGAAGTTCCTGATTTCGGCATTCACGCCATGCAGCTTGAGATAATCCCGCACGGTATCCGCTTCAGGCCCACGTCGATGATAATCGACACTGGTAAGGATCTGTACGCTCTCGGCCTGCTTGGCATAAGGGAGAGCCCCACGCAGGGCCGACGCTGCCTCCGCAGTGCCATTCCAGGCGATGCAAAGACGCTTTCCTGAACTGACGGGCGGGGTCGGCGGGGCAATGACCAGCGGGCAGCCACTATCATAGAGCACCGCATGCAGGACTTCTGAAGCACGGGCATTATCGTTCGGGCCGAGATGCGGCATCAGGGTGAGGTCCGAAAGGCGTGCCCGCCAGGTTACAGCCTCATGTTCCGATCCCGTCAGGAACTCGAGAGAAGCGCTTAGCCGCGAATGCGCCAAGGGATCGTTCTCAAGAAAACCTTGCTTGGGATCGATGTCATTATCACGGATGAACGCGTCGAATTTGAGCCGAACCTGAAGCATGCGGCGATGCGCCTCATGTTCGGCGGCCTCCATCATTTCGTTGATCATCGCGCTTGAGAGGCCCTCACCTGTGAGCGCCGCCATCTCGTTGGGATCGTCACCCACGAGAACGGTCGAGAGGTGGGCATTGAAGGCGCGTGCATGGAGCAGGCCGACACGCAGAACGGCATCGATATTGCCTGCGCCATTCAGCGGGACGAGGATGTTTCTGACGTCGTTGGCCATGAGGGATCTCGCTAGATAGATGGTGTGTCTGGCGGGGTGGGCGAGGTCCCGCGAGTACGCCCGTAGCAGGTCGGGTCAGGGATAGAGTCGGGTGACCGCCCAGTCGTTCTCTTCGCGCGTCCACGTTGCGCGGTCATGCATACGGTAGGGGCGGTCCTGCCAGAACTCGATTTGTCGAGGTACGAGACGGAAACCTGACCAGTTTGCCGGACGCTCGGGTTCCTTTCCCTCAAAACGCGCCGTTACAGCCTCTATGCGTTTCTCGAAATCAGCACGGTCGGCGAGAGGCCTTGACTGGTCGGAGGCAATGGCACCGATCCGGGAGTTGCGGCTGCGACTGGCAAAGTAACGATCGGCTTCTTCTGCACTGACTGGCTCGACCGGCCCCTCGATGCGGATCTGACGACGCAGGGATTTCCAGTGAAAGAGCAGCGCCGCATGAGGGTTGCGCAGTAATTCACCACCCTTGCGGCTTTCAAGGTTGGTATAGAACACAAAGCCTCTCTCATCAGCCCCCTTGAGGAGGATCATGCGGACAGACGGAATGCCATCGGGTGTCGCGGTGGCGAGTGCCATGGCATTCGGGTCGTTCGGCTCGCGTGCCTCGGCGTCTTTCATCCACTCGGCAAAGAGAACGAAGGGGTCTGCGTCGAGGGGAATGAGGGGGAGGGTGGTATCGTCAGTCATGACAGGGCGTCTCCTGCACCATTTATGTCCGTCTTTGTTGTCACCGCTAACGTGTCATCTCGACACTTGTTTGCGCGGCGGGCATGTGCGACGTAGCGGAGCATTATTATTTCTTTTTCTGACATTAACCGGGATCTGCCTCATGTCCACCGCTTCGTTCGATCTCCCCACCGGGACGCTGATGGCGGGCAAGCGCGGCCTCGTGATGGGCGTCGCCAATGACCGCTCCATTGCCTGGGCCATCGCCTCTGCCTGCGCTGCACAGGGGGCTGAGCTTGCTTTCACCTACCAGGGCGAAGCGTTAGGCAAGCGCGTCAAGCCTCTTGCAGAAAGTGTAGGGGCTTCTCTGGTTATCCCTTGCGATGTCAGCGATGATGCCGATATCGACCGTGCTTTCGATGAGATCGAGGCGGCATGGGGCAAGATCGATTTCGTGGTCCATGCCATTGGCTGGGCCGACAAGCAGTTCCTGCGCGGGCGCTATGTCGATACGCCGCGCGATGCCTTTCTGAAGGCAATGGATATCTCCTGCTTCTCCTTCACGGCGGTCGCGCGTCGCGCAGCGGCCCTGATGACGGATGGCGGTTCGCTGCTGACCCTGTCCTATCTTGGCGCGGAACGCGTCATGCCTCATTATAATGTGATGGGCGTGGCCAAGGCAGCACTTGAAGCCTCGGTCCGCTATATGGCTGCCGATCTTGGCAAGGATAATATTCGCGTCAATGCAATCTCTGCCGGGCCGATCATGACGCTGGCCGCCAATGGCATCGGCGATTTCCGTTACATCCTGCGCTGGAACCAGCTGAACGCACCAATGGAGCGTAACGTGTCGCTCAAGGATGTCGGTGGTTCGGGTCTCTATTTCCTGTCTGACCTTTCATCGGGAACAACGGGTGAAGTCCATCACGTCGATTGCGGTTATCACGTCGTGGGGATGAAGAACCCGACTGCGCCTGATATCGCTGTCGCATCCTCAGAAGGCTGACATGTCGGATAACAGCTTCGGGACGCTGTTTCGTGTCACGACCTGGGGTGAAAGCCACGGGCCGGCCATTGGCTGCGTGGTCGATGGCTGCCCGCCCGGTATCACACTGAACGAGGGCGACATCCAGCCCTGGCTGGATCGACGCAGGCCGGGGCAGTCCAAATTCACCACCCAGCGCCAGGAGGCGGATCAGGTCCGTATCCTCTCCGGCGTGTTCGAGGGGCGGACGACCGGCACGCCGATTGCGCTCATGATCGAGAATACGGATCAGCGCTCGAAAGATTATTCGGATATTGCCTCACGCTATCGTCCCGGCCATGCTGACGTCACCTATGACCTGAAATACGGGCACAGGGATTATCGCGGTGGCGGACGCTCATCGGCGCGCGAGACAGCCTGCCGCGTTGCAGCGGGGGGTGTTGCACGGCGTGTGATTGAGACCCTGCTGGGCGAGATGGCGACCATACGGGCTGCGTTGGTGCAGATTGGCGGCCTGGCGATCGACAGGGCGCGGTGGGACTGGGAGGAAGTCAATCGCAATCCCCTGTTCTGTCCGGACCCTGTCACGGCGGTCGAATGGGAGGGTCTGCTTTCAAGCGTGCGCAAGGAAGGATCGTCCATCGGTGCGCTGGTTGAAGTCGTTGCCCAGAACTTCCCGGCCGGCCTGGGTGCGCCGCTCTATGGCAAGCTTGATGCTGACATTGCTGCCGCTCTCATGGGCATCAATGGGGTGAAGGCGGTCGAGATTGGCGAGGGCATAGGCGTCGCGGCGTTGCGTGGCGAGCAAAATGCCGACCCGATGCGCATGCGTGACGGAGCGCTTCATTTTGAAGGAAACAGGGCGGGGGGTATTCTGGGTGGCATCTCTACCGGCCAGCCCATCACTGCGCGTTTCGCCATCAAGCCAACCAGTTCGATCCTGGTGCCGGTACCCTCGGTCAATCGGCAGGGTGAAAATATCGATGTCATGACAAAAGGCCGGCACGACCCCTGCATAGGCATTCGTGCGGTTCCCGTAGCTGAGGCCATGCTGGCCTGTCTGCTGGCAGATCACATCCTGCGTGATCACGCCCAGAACGGCTGGCATCGCACCCGCGACTAGAGGTTACCCTGTGGCGGCGGCTGAGCGCCGGGGCTCAATCCCACACATGGAGTGGGTCGAGTGCGACGGCAGCACGATCGAGCGCTCAGCCGATTGAGATGAAGCGTTCCACGATCTCCCATCACTGCCCCGGCACCTTCAGGCTTGCCTACGCGTTGCCGCGAACCACGCGCACATACCGGTGCTGAGGGGACGGGCTGAGGGGAAGGCGTGTCAGGCTGGCAGTCGCCAGCCTTGTGGTTCAGATCAGCGCGGCAGACAGGGTGATGTCAGCCTTGAAAAGCTGCGAGACGGGACAGCCATTCTTGGCCTTCGTGGCGAGCTCTTCAAATTTTGCCTGATCGGCGCCGGGGACAGCGCCCTTGAGGTCGAGATGGATGGCAGAGATCTCGAAACCGCCCTCGGTCTTGTCGAGCGAGACAGTTGCCTTGGTCTCGAGCGACGTCGCCGTAAGACCGGCTTCGCCAAGGATCATGGAGAGTGCCATGGTGAAGCAACCGGCATGCGCCGCGCCGATCAGTTCCTCGGGGTTCGTGCCGGGTTTGTCCTCGAATCGCGTGTTGAAGCCATAGGGCTGGCTGGAGAGCGCACCGCTCTGCGTCGAGATCGTACCCTTGCCGTCCTTCAGGCCACCGCTCCACTGGGCGCTGGCAGTTTTCTTGATCGTCATGTGCAAGTCCTCCTGCTGGGTTCCGGAGGCAGAAGCCTCCGGTTGCTGAGCCAACGCAGGGGCCGACGAATTGTTCACCTGTAACGCTGTGACATCATCGCAACGCCGGGAGCGGGCCGTAAAAAAGCGGCTTGCGGGAACTCCATGTTCTCCAAGGGCTTCTGCCTGTGTCAACACCATATGTAGTGTCCGAGGCTAAATTTAACACGATATATTGCTTGTCTGAGAGGCGCGACTTGCGCCAAGAGGACACTCGGAAATTGCGATACCAAATTCGATCTGACCTTGGGGAGATGGCCCGTGAGCCTGCTAGACGACACGATCCGTGAGCCTGTTTCAGCCGCGGCTGATGTTCTGCCGGAGCCCTGTGACCGTGCCCCCCAGGAGATCGAGGCCGAGCCGGACATGTTTGATGATGTCGTACAGCTTGAAGGCCATCATCCTGTCCGGGTCAACCGGTCACGTGATTCGCTGTTGACGGATTTCGGCCGGGCGACGCTTGATAACCGCTATCTGTTGCCGGGCGAGCACTATCAGGATCTGTTTGGTCGTGTTGCCTCGTATTACGGTGCCGATGCCGCCCATGCGCAGCGCCTCTATGATTACATCTCGCAACACTGGTTCATGCCCGCGACCCCGGTTCTGTCCAACGGGGGAACGTCGCGAGGCCTGCCGATCTCGTGCTTCCTGAACGAGGCCGATGACAGCCTGCGTGGCATTGTCGACCTTTGGAACGAGAATGTCTGGTTGGCGTCCAAGGGCGGCGGCATCGGCTCTTACTGGGGTAATCTGCGCTCGATCGGCGAGAATGTCGGCAAGAACGGCAAGACCTCGGGTGTCATTCCGTTCATTCGCGTGATGGACAGCCTCACACTCGCCATTTCACAGGGCTCTTTGCGTCGCGGTTCTGCGGCGGTCTATCTGCCCGTCTGGCACCCCGAGATCGAAGAATTCGTCGAGATGCGCCGTCCGACCGGTGGTGACCCTAACCGCAAGGCCCTCAATCTGCACCATGGTGTGCTGCTCACCGACGACTTCATGCGCGCCGTGGAGAAAGATGAGGAATGGGGCCTGCGCTCGCCCAAGGATATGTCTGTTATCCGCAGCGTTTCCGCGCGGCAGCTCTGGATCCGTATTCTCACGGCTCGCATGGAGCAGGGTGAGCCCTACATCATCTATTCTGATCATGTGAACAAGGCACGCCCCGAGCATCACAAGCTTGCCGGGCTTGAGGTCAAGACCTCCAATCTCTGCGCGGAAATCACCCTGCCTACGGGTCTCGATCATCACGGCAAGAACCGTACCGCCGTATGCTGCCTGTCTTCGCTCAATCTCGAAACCTGGGACGAGTGGAAGGACAACCCGCAATTCATCGAAGACGTCATGCTCTTCCTTGATCGCGTGTTGCAGGACTTCATTGACCGTGCCCCCGATGACATGGAGCGTGCCCGCTATGCCGCCATGCGCGAGCGCTCGGTCGGGCTTGGGGTCATGGGCTTCCATTCCTTCCTGCAGGCGCGCAGCATCCCGTTCGAGAGCGTGATGGCGCGTGTGTGGAATAAGCGCATCTTCCAGCACATCAAGGTGCAGGCCGATGCGGCCTCCAAGCATCTTGCCGAGCTGCTCGGGCCGTGCCCCGATGCAGAGGAATACGGCATCATGGAGCGTTTCTCGAACAAGATGGCGATTGCCCCTACGGCCTCGATCTCGATCATCGCAGGCAATGCCAGCCCCGGTATCGAGCCGATCTCTGCCAATGTGTTCCTGCAGAAAACCCTTTCAGGCTCGTTCACCGTGCGCAACCGCCATTTGCTCAAGCTGCTGGAGCAGAAGGGGCACAACAACGATGCGGTCTGGTCATCGATCACCCTGAACAAGGGCTCTGTGCAGCATCTCGATTTCCTGACCCAGGCCGAGAAAGATGTTTACAAGACAGCGTTCGAACTGGATCAGCGCTGGGTGATCGAACATGCGGCTGATCGCGCCGGGTTCATCTGTCAGGCGCAGTCCATCAATGTGTTCCTGCCTGCTGATATCCACAAGCGCGATCTGCATCAGATCCATTTCCTTGCATGGAAGCGTGGCGTGAAGTCGCTTTATTACTGCCGTTCGCTCTCGATCCAGCGCGCTGACGCGGTGAGCGATATGGCGCTCAAGAACAACATTCTTGAAGAAGAGGATTACAGCAGCGACGCGGCTGAGGCTGCCAAGAAGCCCGCAGCGACGACAAGCTATGAGGAATGTCTGTCATGTCAGTGAAGCCAACCATTCGCGCTACGGCACTTATGACAGCCGCTTTGGCCATCGGTATCGTTGGTGTACAATCGTCCCGGGCGGCTGGGATGCCGGCGCCTGCGGATGCGGCACAGGGGCAAGCGGTACAAGGACAATCCGTTCTCATCGGTACGGTCGTCACACCCACGGGCATGATCATGCCGCAGGGAGCAATGCTCACTGTGCAACTCGATGATGTCAGCCGGGCAGATGCCCCCTCCGTCACACTGGGCAAGACCGAATTCATGCCGGTAGGCAAATCACCTTTTGGCTACAGGCTGCACTACGATGCACAGCATTTGACCGCAGGCCATCGCTATGCGCTCCACGCGGCTATACGCCAGCGCGGCAGGCTTGTTGCCATTAGCCAGACCGCCAATATGGAGGCGGGAGCTGTGCCGTCAGATACGACGGTCAAGGTCGAATCCGTCCGTCAACCCGTGCCCGAGTCCGTTGCCGGGGCCTGGTCCATCATACAGATTGGTGCGCAAAAGGCTGACCCCTCGGCGCCCGCCTTCATGGTTATTCGCGCCGATGGTGCATTGTCTGGCACAGGCGGATGCAACCGGATGATGGGGCATGTGGTTGTCGACGCAACCCATTTCACCTTTGGCCCGACGGCGGGAACGCGCATGGCCTGTCCGGGTGTGCGCATGACGCAGGAAGATGCCGTGTTCAAGGCCATGCAGACCGTGCGTGCATGGCGCAGGGAAGGCGACCGCCTGATCCTGAGTGACGATCACGGTGTGACTGCGCTGACATTGCAGGAAAATCAGGGCCGGACCGATTCCGGCCCGCAGACAGAACGGAGCAGGAAGAGCCCATGAGCGAGACACAGAACGCCGGCGCGCCGCTTGCCGAAGAACAGCATTTCGACCTGATGACCGCCAATCCGGTCTATAAGCCCTTCCGTTATCCCTGGGCCTATGACGCATGGCTGATCCAGCAGCGTGTCCACTGGCTGCCCGAGGAAGTGCCTTTGGCCGATGACGTAAAGGATTGGCACCGCACACTGAGCGAAGGCGAGCGTCATCTGGTAACGCAGATCTTCCGCTTCTTCACGCAGGCCGACGTTGAGGTGAACTCGGCGTATATGAAGTATTACAGCCAGGTCTTTAAACCGACCGAAGTGCTGATGATGCTGTCATCGTTTTCGAACATCGAGACGATTCATATCGCAGCCTATTCGCATCTCCTAGATACAATCGGAATGCCCGAAACAGAGTATTCGGCATTCCTGAAGTACAAGGAAATGAAGGACAAGTATGATTTCATGCAGTCCTTCAACATCAATAACAAGCGTGAAATTGCGAAGACCATGGCAGCGTTCGGCGCTTTCATGGAAGGGCTGCAGCTTTTTGCTTCCTTCGCGATCCTCCTCAACTTCCCCCGCTTCAACAAGCTCAAGGGCATGGGGCAGATCGTCTCGTGGTCAGTGCGTGATGAGACGCTGCATTGCCTGTCGATGATCCGTCTGTTCCGTACTTTTGTGCGTGAGAACAGCGAGATCTGGACCGAGGATTTCCGCGCCGAACTCGCAGAGATCTGCGCGACGACGGTCGAGCATGAAGATGCCTTCATCGATCTCGCTTTCGAGATGGGTGACGTCGAAGGCTTGAGTGCTGATCAGGTAAAGCGTTATATCCGCTTCATTGCTGATCGCCGGATGACGCAGCTTGGCCTTGATCCCTTTTACGGCATTGAGGAAAATCCATTGCCCTGGCTGGATGACATGCTGAATGCAGTCGAACACGCCAATTTCTTTGAAAATCGCTCAACGGAATATTCTCGCGCTTCAACCTCGGGATCCTGGGAAGAGGCTTTCGAGGCGGACGTTTTCGCTTCCTGAAAATTCAGGCGGGGTTAACGCCCCGCCACGATATTCCTCGGGCACATCTCGCGGGTTGAAACTGCTAGGGCTGGGGAACCGGCCTGGCGAATGGCCTCTCCGTAGGTGAGCCGGAAAGACTCTATTCCTCGCGGTTCGATACGTTCTGTAGAGACAGGCGCAAAACCCGCGTGGCTCTGGGGATGAAAGTCCCGATTTCTCGCCCTTATGCACAATCTGGCATAGAGCGTACGCCAGTGAGGCGGCGTGATATCACTCACAGGAATGGTTGATGGACCAGTTTCCTGCTGGGGATAGAGTGAAGCGACGATCTCCCCGAGAATGAGGCTAGACACCGCAACGTATCGCCCGCCCAGCGCATCAGGTTCAACGCTGGTATGGAGAGTGGCGAAACCTGAAACAAATACACGCTCAGGTCGACATCACCTTGAGTGCATCGGGTGGCGTTGTCCCCGTATCGCCTCCGGGACGGCCAATCAGTAAGCTAGAGCGACTGGCAGACAAAGGCAGTTTGCGTAAGGATCGAATACAGGACTTATCCGGTCTTGTATTCGGGCAGATAGAATGCCATAACTCTTATTATGGGATAAATATCAAATATTGTTCAACGACATTATTTGTAAATTTACCGATTGGCGGGATCGTACTATTTCACTTGGAACGATGATTTCCCAGGTTCCGGAATAGTAACAATGCTCGATTTCGATTCGTTTTTAATAAATGAACTCAAAAGCAATTTCTGGAATCTTTTCCAGGAAAACAATGTGCGTATGTCGGAGAGCATCAGGTTTCTGGACGACGGCAGCATCTCTGGCTACAGAAATCCGAACGAGCGTTATTGGGAGTTCAGCGACCGGAAATTGCGGATACTGAACAAGGCGAGACACGTCTCCGCTGAGTTCGATCAAATCAATCTGGTCGGAGAAAAGATCCATCTTGTAGGCAAACATGTCATGTACGGGGCGAACGGGCCCGTTTTCCATCTAGAGTCTCAGGCGAAAGACTATACGCCCAGGCCTTTTGCCCCGACGCAATGGGAATACCCAAACAGGAAGATTGGCACCCACACTTATGGATCCATGGAGATTATAGACTCGCGCGGGGATGATGATGTCGAAATTGGGAAATTCACAAGTATTGGCCCGGCGCTTAAGATAATATCTGGTAATCACAACTATAATTTTGTCTCGAATTATCCATTTAAATCGATTGATAACCACTTCTGGAAGCCGCTCGACGATATAAGTGACCATCTTTACAATGGAAAGACGGTCATCGGTAACGATGTCTGGATTGGCCACAGTGTCATCGTCAAGGGAGGCGTGACCATTCACGACGGCGCAGTCATTGCTGCGGGCGCAATGGTCACCAAAGATGTGCCCCCATACGCCATCGTGGGCGGTTTCCCGGCAAAAGTGCTGAAGATGAGATTCTCGGAGGAGCAGATTTGGAAAATGCTTGAGATCAGATGGTGGGATTGGGAGGATGACAAGATAAATCAGAATCTGGACTTCATCATGACGGACGATATCGATCTCTTCATAAGCAAGTTCCACCATCAGTCCTGAGAGTGCGTCATGCCTGAGAGGCATGTCTGCCACGATGGCCGATCGGTATGTCGAATATAGCGGGACGTGCCGATCCTCGTTGAAATCAACTGAGGGTTGCCCCCCGTGACACTGTTCCGGGACCACCGGGAGGGGGCTTTCAACCTGTGTTGTCTGTCTCCTCTGCAGGGAGACTAGAGCGTTTTCCTCTCAATCTGGCTTGTATCCAGCGGCGGTGAAGAAGTTGGCGCATTCTGCGGGCGCGACCTGATCGATGAGTTTGCCGATCCTGTTCCAAAGCCCGTCGCGGGTGCGTTCGGCGGCGCGGCGGAGGTGGGCCTTGAGTTTGGAAAACGCCATCTCGATCGGGTTGAAGTCCGGGCTGTAGGGCGGCAGGAACCGCAGGCTGGCTCCGGCGGCCTCGATCGCCGCCTGCACGCCCGGCCCCTTGTGCGAGCCGA